>CAYOKR010000035.1:0-14168 GCA_964404625.1 uncultured Oscillospiraceae bacterium
ATCAATATAAACAAAATCAAAAAGGCCGACCTTCGTCGCTCGCTGGGTATGGTTTTGCAAGATACTCACTTGTTTACAGGTACCGTAATGGACAACATCCGCTACGGACGACTGGACGCTACCGACGACGAATGTATCGCAGCAGCAAAATCTGCCAACGCACACAACTTTATTAAACATCTTCCCGAAGGCTACAACACGATGATTTGTCGCGATGGTGAAAATCTTTCGCAAGGTCAACGCCAACTTATTGCAATCGCTCGTGCTGCTGTTGCCGATCCTCCGGTGCTAATTTTGGACGAAGCAACAAGTTCTATCGATACTCGTACCGAATGGCTTATCGAAAAGGGTATGGACGCTCTTATGGAAGGCCGTACGACATTTGTAATTGCTCACCGATTGTCTACCGTTCGCAACAGTAACGCGATAATGGTATTGGAAAACGGCAGAATTATCGAACGTGGCGACCACGACGATTTGATTGCTCAAAAGGGTAAGTACTATCAACTTTACACGGGTATGTTCGAGTTGAGTTAACGTTTATCGCAACAAACAAAAAAAGTAGACACATTCAAAAAGTGCCTACTTTTTTTGTTGTTATTGAAAATTGTCGAACTGAGTGTAAAAGTTATTAATGTGTTTATTAAACGTGAATTATATTTTTAGGTTTAACAAGTGAGATAAACGATTTATATAAATCACATCTCTTTCGGCTTTAAATTTACTGTTCAATTTGGGAATTTAAATGTATCGACATTGTATCAATCTATCATACGTTATGCGCAAAAGTCGCCGTTTAACGGCGACTTTTGCGTAGTTTAAGTGTAACTTACTTGCAAATCATCATGCAACGAAAGGCTGTTTGCTCGTTGCAAATTCCTTCAACGTAGTAGCCGACATCTGTTTTCTTTTTGTACAAAGCAATTTCGTCGCAGTAGTATGTTTGCATGGCGTAGTTGATTTGTACTTGGTCAATGTTTTGTTCGTTTAACTCGTCGATAGCAAAGCAATCTAACGTCATTCGCAAGTAGGAAATATTGTTGGCGTGCTTGTTAGTGTCGATATCGGTAAGCACGACTTTGTGAGTATGGTGGTAATCGGTTGGGACGATAGTTTCTTTTATCGTCAAAAATTCTCCGGCATCGCATCTATCTTGGCGGTGGGGCATATCAAAGGGATAGTGCACCGTTTCCACCTTGCGCGGGCGGTTGGTTTCGCAATCTAAAGTACACCATTCGCTACTGCACGATACCAAAACTTGCTCGTTGCAAGCGATGGTGTAGTCGCGCCCGAATCGTACGCCTTTTGCATAGGTGGGCCATGTTTCTACGGTTACCGCTTGCTCGAATTTGGGTATGTCGTGGATTTTTATTTTCATGCGCGATATCACCCAAAACGCGTTGGAAAGTCGGCGCATTGTGTCGCTGTCTATTTCCATTTCGGTAGAGTGGTCGCCGGTGATATCTTGAAAATGCGTAAAAATATGGTCCAACCGCAAAAAGTAGTTGTTGTCCACTTCGGAATACTTAATTTTGTGATTGATTTTGTATTCGTTGTTCATAGTGCGCCTCAATTTGTTTATCGTACGTAACGATAACGGAAAAATATTTTCCATATTGGTAAATTATGCACAAATTATACCAAATTTAAGTGAATTTTAGGTTAATTTTTAAGCAAATTGTGGCTTTATTGTATATCTTGGTTGATACGAAATCTGCAACGTTGTGCATATTTTAACACTTTTATAATAATTGTAATTCAAACGATTTGTTTGGCTTTCAACTGCACGAATGTATTACTTTTTTTGTGTATTATGCCGTTTGATTTTTGTTTGATATAAAGATAAGAAAAGCAATGCACGCAATATAGCTTGACATTATATTGTTTGATATAAAAACCCGATCACAAATGCCTACTCGGTAGAGGAAAATATAGATTGATACTATATTGTTTGATATAAAAATCTCAAACATTGTGTATATTTTAACAATCATTTGTTGATTGTGGCTGAAAATTACTGTCGATTTATCACAAAAATTCGTCAAAATCGCTTTTTTTACGCAAACTATTTACCTTTTTATTATTTTGATATATAATGTTATCAAAATAATGGGGGAAAGTTGGCATTGTGGCACACTTTTCATTAACACCTATGCTGCTTTTTCTACTAATATCTACGGAAGGTGAAACGTTATGTTCAATATTTTGGTAGTGGAAGACGATAAACACACGCGCATTTTGTTATCAAAAATTTTGCAAACAAACGGCTATAACGTTATTCTCGCAACTGATGGCGAAGACGCTTTGGACAAGTTAGAACACAACTACGTCGACTTGATGATTATTGACGTTATGATGCCCAAAATGGACGGTTACACTCTAACTCAAACTTTGCGTGACGGTGGCAGTCAAATGCCTATGCTGATGATTTCCGCCAAGGACAAGGTTCAGGATATCAAACAAGGCTTTTTGGTGGGTATCGACGACTATCTTACAAAGCCATTCGATTTTGAAGAACTTATTTTGCGCGTAAAGGCACTGTTGCGCCGTTCTAAAATTGTTTCTGACCACAAATTGGTGGTAGGGCAAACCACGTTGGACTATCTTTCTTTTAAGGTAATAACTCCCAATGGTGAAGAAACTTTGCCCAAAAAGGAATTTTTGTTGTTGTACAAATTGCTTTCCTATCCGGAAATTGTGTTTACGCGTTTGCAACTTATGGACGAAATTTGGGGCATGGATGCGGAAAGCGATGAACATACCGTAAACGTACATATCAACAGATTGCGTACTCACTTTGCCGATAACAAAGATTTTGACATCGTTACGGTGCGTGGGTTAGGTTACAAGGCGGTGCGTTATGACGAACAAAACAACTAAAACACAATTAAAGGAATCGCTAACGGAAGTTAAACAGATTTTAGCGTCCACTCGTCGCCTTACGCGAAGGGTAATTTATGGGCTTATATTGGTTGTTCTTGCCGTGGTGTTGCTTATACTTGGCGTAATGTTTTTGATTGAACGTTTTACCGACGTTGTTGAAAATTCCTCTACCTACACATGGGTGTTTTGTGCTGTATCGGTGGGAGTAGGTTGTATTGTCGGTACGGTTTTGTCTTTTTTGTACTCAAAACTTATAAGACGTGCAATCAATCCGTATCTCAATGCGTTGCAACATATCAGCGAGGGCGACTATAATACCTATATTGCCGAAGACGGTTTGTTACTTCAAGGTACGCACATCGCAGACAAGTTTAATCAAATGGCAAAACGCCTTGCCAGTGTGGAAACGTTAAGCGAAAACTTTATTTCAGATTTTTCTCACGAACTAAAAACGCCGATAGTATCTATTTCCGGTTTTGCAAAATTGCTAAAAAGCGACAATTTGACCGACGAAGAACGTAATGAGTATTTGGACGTTATAATCAACGAGTCGGAACGTCTCGTAAACCTTTCGCAAAGCGTGTTGTTGCTTACTCGGTTGGAAGATCACGTTGTAGAAAAAACAATCTTTTGGCTGGATGAACAACTGCGTAAAAGCGTGTTGCTTTTTGATAAAACATTAAAGGATAAAAACATCCAACTGGATTTGACGGCAGAAAAGTTGCCTGTGTATAGCAGTCAGCAGTTGCTTTCGCACGTTTGGGTTAACCTTATTGGCAATGCAATTAAATTTAGTCCTGCCGGTAGCACAATTTCCGTCAAGGCGGAAGATTGCGGTGATTATATTTCCGTATCTGTTTGCGACCAAGGTTGCGGTATGGACGAAGAAACACAGGAAAATATTTTTAACAAGTTTTACCAAGAGGACAAATCGCGTTCCGTCGAGGGTAACGGCTTGGGATTGCCCATTGTAAAAAAGGTACTAAAACTTGTAGACGGAAAAATTTTGGTACAAAGCGAACCTGGTAAAGGCAGTACGTTTACCGTTTTGTTGCCAAACGACAAAGCAAAAAACTAACTTTTTGCGGTACGTATCGTTAAATATCTAAATCAATTTTGGTTAAAATAGTAAAGTATAATTTCCATTAACGACATATCAAAATTTTTCTTAGACGGTTAGAATAATAATTTTTTAAGGTAAATAATGCTAAAACAAAACGATAAAATTACATATACCGCTCAAGGCTACGCTAATGCGGAAACTGTCGGCGAAGTCGACGGTCATACCGTTTTCGTCGGAGGACTGATTGTAGGCGAAACAGCCACGGTCAAAATCACATACGTAAAACGAAACGTTGCCTACGGCGAAGTCGTGCAAGTGCTAACTCCGTCGCCCGATAGGGTGATGCCAAAGTGCCGTCATTACGGTAAGTGCGGTGGCTGTAGCCTAATGCACATGTCCTATGCCGAACAACTAA
The DNA here is from genome assembly GCA_964404625.1 of uncultured Oscillospiraceae bacterium. Lineage (GTDB taxonomy): Bacteria > Bacillota > Clostridia > Christensenellales > CAG-314 > Fimimonas. Next base: position 4,362 of record CAYOKR010000035.1, read on the forward strand.
AATTCAAGACCAACAAAGTTATTACAAACTTAAAGAAAATTGCAAAATTGGACGTTAAAGTGCACGATTGCGTACCTTCAACACTCACTTTTGGTTATCGCAACAAACTTTCCTTGCCTGTGTCTGGACGCGTCGGTGATGCAAAAATCGGTATGTATCAACGCTCGAGCCACACTGTTGTGGATATGGACGATTGTTTGCTTGGCGGTGATTGGTCGCAAAAATTAACGTCAATTTTCCGCGACTATCTCAATCAAAACAAAATTCCTCCTTATAACGAAAAGACGTTTACGGGCGTTGTTCGTCACCTGGTTGCGCGCTACGTGGATGAGCAACTGCTCGTTACAATCGTATCAAACGGAGAATTTACTTACGATACGACTCCGCTTGTAAAAAGTTTGCAAAAACAGTTTATTAGTTTTGGACTTTTTGTAAATATCAATACCTACAAAAACAACGTAATTTTAGGCAAAATCACCAAACATATTTATGGTATAACGCATATCAGCGGTGAGCATTTTGGCGTTAAGTTTTGCTTGAAACCGGATAGTTTTTTCCAGGTGAACAACGATGTTAAGGACGCTATTTACCAAAAGGCAAAACAACTTTTGCAGGTGGGCAACACGCAGGTGCTAATAGATTGTTTTAGCGGTATAGGTATTTTGACGAATGCGCTTGCATCTAACAATTATCAAACCTACGCATTGGAAATCGTGCCAAGTGCCGTGGACGATGCCGACAAAATGAAAATTTTGAACGATTCTCCTAATGTCACCAATATTTGCGGAGACGTTAACGTCGAATTACCAAAACTAACAACCCAACACGCCGACAAAATCATTACAATGGTGGTGGATCCTCCGCGCAAAGGACTTGGTGAAAACATCTGCAACACCATTTTGCAAGCAAACGTAGATAACGTTGTGTATATTTCTTGCGACTCCGCCACACTCGCTCGCGATTTGGCATTGCTTTCTATAAAGTACGATATTTCATTTGTACAACCTTACGATATGTTCCCAAATACCGATCAAGTGGAAACGGTAGTGTTGTTGACACGACTTTAATAGAGTGTAACAGACGTGATAATTCACACGAGCGTATTTTACTAATTGCTTGGCGCAACGTAATAAAAAATGCAATTTACCTAACGGAACAAAATAAAAAATGCAAATACGTAACCGTTCGATTTGTAGATGTCTTGTGCAAAATATTCCAAACCAATTTTGCAATAAAAATCTTATTGATTTATCAAAGCAATTCGCAGGGGACGTTGTCGGTGTCTAAAATTCGTAAATAAGGATATAAAAATGAAACTAATAGAAAATAAAAATTTCCCCCACGAAAGAGACTTGTATGGGGTAAAGGATATCCATCTAAAAAACTGTACGTTCGACGGCGTTGAGGACGGAGAGTCCGCGCTCAAAGAGGCTACCAACGTAAAATTGGAAAGTTGCATAATGAATTTGCGCTATCCGTTATGGCACGACGACGGCGTGGAGTTGTTTGACGTTACTATGACGGAAAAATGTCGCGCTGCACTTTGGTACACAAACCATATTGTTATCGACAAATCCAATTTGCTTGGCATAAAGGCTTTGCGTGAGTGTAATTATATAAAAATTCAAAACACAAAAGTCGTTTCGCCGGAATTTGGCTGGAAAAGTCACGATATCGTTGTTGCGGACAGTGAATTACAAAGCGAATACGTGTTTTTGATGGCTTCGAAAATTGCGTTGAATAACGTAAAATACAAAGGCAAGTATTCTTTTCAGTATGTAGAAAATCTTACAATAGAAAACAGTATTCTCGACACAAAAGACGCATTTTGGCACTCTAACAACGTAACGGTAAAAAATAGCGTTGTTAAAGGCGAATATCTTGCATGGTACTCTACAAATCTTACGCTTATCAACTGCAAAATTATTGGAACGCAGCCATTTTGTTATTGTACAGGCTTAAAACTTATCGACTGCGAAATGGAAGGTGCGGATTTTTCATTTGAGTATTCCAACGTAGATGCAACCGTTCGCGGAAATATTCTTTCCGTAAAAAATCCACGCTCGGGCGTGATTGTCACGGACAGCATAACGGAAGTTATCTACACGGATGATAGTAAATACAAATGTGAATGTAAAATCCACCAAAAATGTGTTCCTGAAAATAAATAGGGATAAAATAACTTTAATACATAACGACCAACTGTAAATCTAAAACGTTAAAACGATTGTAAACCTAAAACAAGATGTTTATGTGTGTCCGTAGATTTGTTTATTTCCTCGACAATCAATTTAATAATCACCTGCAATACAAATAACTTGTGTGCTTAATTCAATACTACGTCGGTACTTTTTTGAAAAATATACTATAAACTATTTTGGTTTGTATCTATCACTAAAAATACTGTATGTAAATGTTCCATGTAATAAGTGTTTGTGATATGCATCACTGCTTTTACTAATCAACTATGGCATTCTGTAGCCAAAGTGTGGTAACTTACAAACGTTAACTTAATTTTTTTGCTACATAATCATTCACAAAGGAGGCTATTATGAAACAAAATAAAGCATTGTTTGTGCTAAATATCATCGTTTTTATTATTTTGATATTGGCTCTGGTATTGGATGGTGTTATCGTCGTCAATATTATCAAAGCGAAAATTGCACTCGATAATCAGGAAAACACGTCCGGCGAAAATCTTGGTCACGGAGTTGCGTTGGTGTATTTTCTTGTTTTCCAACTGCTTCTGTTAATTCCGTTTGCACCGTGTATCGTTATTTCGATAGTTTCGATGTGCAAAAAGTATTTCAACTGGCTATCTATTGCTAACACGTCAATGAGCGGTTTAGCAATCGCATTAACAATATTTGTATTTCTTTTTGTGTGAGGTGAAAAAATGAATCAAACAGTACAAGTTCTTAAAAATCGTCGTAGTTGCAAAAAGTATCAACCGAAGCACGTTGATAGAGCGCTTATCGACCAAATTGTTGATTGCGGTCTTAATGCGCCTACGGGCAGAAATATGCAAGCGCCAATTTTTGTTGTGGTAACAAACGACGATATTGTTGCAAAACTTTCCAAACTTAATGCCGACGTTGCAGGCATGCCAATCGATCCGTTTTACGGCGCAAAGGACGTTATCGTAGTACTTTGCACAAAAGTTGCACACACCTACGTGTACGACGGAAGCGTTGCAATGTGCAATTTGTTAAACGCAGCCTATAGTTTGGGTGTTGGAAGTTGCTGGATTCACCGCGCCAAGGAAGTGTTCGAAAGCGACCAAGGCAAACAACTGCTTGCAGAGTGGGGCATTACCGAATCTGTCGAAGGCGTCGGTTTTTGTGTTTTCGGTTATCCCGAAGGCGAACCTGCGCCTAAACAAATTAAAGACGGTCGTGTGATTGTTGTAGAATAGTTGTTAAAATGCGACTTGCTATACCAAACTCCAAACAGTTTGGAAGGGTAGTAAAACAAAATGCAGAAAACTCTTGCAATTATGCGATTTCATTTCCTGTATTTAATATTATGCTATACAGCAATTATAAAAATTTAACAAAAGTTTACCATTATTTGATTTTTCTTTGATATAATTGAAATTGCGATGGTATAGTGGACGGTTGCGCTGTTAGTAATTTAACAATTAGTGTTGCTCGGTTTTTCATACTCTGCATTGTTTTATTTGCGCAATAGTGTGTTTTTTACATATCGTTGACAAAAACTATCACAGTTTTTAGAATAGTATTATCAAAAGAGGAGTTTTTGCATGAAGTACATAGTTTTTTATAATCCCACGGCAAACAACAAAAAAGGTTTTGAAGAGGCACAAAAAGTCGGTGCATTTTACCCCAACGACACCGTTGAGTACGTTGACGCTTTGCAAAACGACTATCAACATATTATTGATACAACCGATGCAGATGCGTTTGTTTTGGTAGGCGGTGACGGTACTGTTAACTACTTTATCAATCACGTTGATTGCGATAACCTTACCAAAGAAATTTACTATTTTGGTGGTGGTAGCGGAAACGACTTTTTGTTGGATATCGGCGGAGAACCAAACTGCAAACCCGTTTTGATAAACAAATATCTTGTAAATTTGCCTACAATCACCGTAAATGGCAAAACATCCAAGTTTATCAATGGTATCGGTTACGGTATAGACGGCTATTGTTGCGAAGTTGCCGACAAAATCCGTGCAAAGGATTCTACTAAAAACATCGACTACACAGGCATTGCTATCAAGGGACTGCTGTTCCATTATAAACCCACCAAGGCGGAAGTTATTGTGGACGGCGAAAGCAAATCGTACAAAAAAGTTTGGCTCTCTCCTTGTATGATTGGTCGTCACTACGGTGGCGGAATGATGCCCACTCCCGACCAAGACCGTTTTGACGGTAATTTGTCTGTAATGACGTTATTTGGCTGGGGACGTTTGCCAACGCTTATTGTGTTCCCAACCATTTTCAAGGGTGAACACGTCAAAAAAAGTTGCACAGAAGTGCGCAAAGGTAAGCAAATTACCGTAAAATTCGATCGCCCCGTTGCATTGCAAATCGACGGCGAAACCGTTTTGGACGTAACCGAGTTTACCGCTACAGCGGCACAATCATAAGTTTACGTTGAGAGTTTGGCAGAAAGACTTTGACAAACAGAAACGAAACGGTGTGATTGCGAATTAAGTATATTTAGCAAATCAAAGCAAAAATTTTTTATATGGGTAAAGTGCCGTTTTTGCGGTATTGATATTTGTAATCAAAACCTTGTTACTGTGGCATTGATGTATTCGCTAAAACATTATAGAACCCATTTTGTTGACAAAATTTAACAAAAGTGTAATAATAATTACGGTGGATATATTTTCGCCGTAATTTTATTTTGTAAATTTAGGTGAGTGTATGCTGATATTTTCTATTGTTATGTCGGTCGTTACCACGACGCTCCTTTCAGTGTTTGGAGGTTTCGTTACCGTTTGGTACGATTTTTGGAAGATACTGTTACTTTTGATAGGTTCCTATGGGGCTTGGTGTGTGGTTGTTATAGTATTTGCATTTTTTGTTACCTTGCCAATCAACACAGAAAAACCTATCAAAACGCCTAGCAAGTTTTATGCTTGGTTGTTCAATTTTGTAAACGGTTGGATTATCGACTCCGCTCGTGTAAAATTGATAGTAAACGGTTTGGATAAAATCGACGCAAATACAAATTATTTATTTGTATACAACCATCGTTCGAACTTCGATTCGCAAATCGTACCCAGATTGTTCAAAAAACACAAAATCTTGCTCATTTCCAAACCGGAAAATCTAAAAACGCCAATTGCAGGTAAATGTATTCACGCTATGGGTTACTTACCTATCGACCGCGAAAACAATCGCAAGGCAATGGAAACTATTTTGAAAGCGTCTAACTTGCTCAAAAACGGACATAGTATCGGTCTCTGTCCGGAAGGCCGTCGCAACAAAACGGGTATTGACCTATTGCCTTTCAAAAACGGTGCATTCAAAGTGGCGCAACGTGCAAAAGCGCCAGTTGTGGTGCTAACGCTAAACGGCACGGAAATGATTCACAAAAACTTTCCGCTAAAGCGTTCGGTGGTACATTTGGACATTTTGGACGTAATTCCCGCCGATAAAGTAGTAGCAATGACCACGCAAGAAATAGGTGACTACGCAAGTATTATTATGCAAGCAAATATCGATCGCTACAAGCAACAAAATCAACAATAAAACGTTGCAACGATACCAAAATTTTTGCGTTGAATTTTGGTGTTTTAACGGAGATAGGCTGCTATCGTAAAGATAGATAAGGCTACACAATTCTGTTTGCAACACAACGCTTATTGTAGAATTAACCTAAAAAGCAAATATAACCGGTAAATTGTCGATCTAAGTGCAACACTTTATTGCCCATTGCACTTAAAAGTATAATTTACCTAATTTCTAAAAGGAGAGAACTAAGAAACCGTTCTCTTTTTTTTGATATCTAATGAAAAATTGGTTGTACGTTTTGGATTAGAGTAATACAATATTGCAAATGTTTCAAACACAGTAGGTAGGGGTATTTCTCTGGTGATTTATTCTTTTGTATCTCTTTATAAATCACATTTTCTATTATAATTTATATCACCTAATAACGCAGTGACGATCATCTACCGCTCGCACCTTATATGAAATTGAAAATTGCAACACGATAAAATGCTCAAAAAACGTCTAATTTTTGTTGTAACATCAATGTCTAACTTTGCTACTTTCCTTTTCGCTTTACAAACGGCGTTTTTATAATTTGTATGGGCGGATTGACGGGTTGCTGATGAAAATGTAAGCTTCCGCTTAGCGTTCGCAATTCTCCGTCTAAACAAAAATCGCAAGGTTGTTTTAGCGTTACAACGGCATCGTCAAACGATAACATAAAAAATCGTTTGTTTTGCGTAGGTTTGCTAATTCCCAATACAAAAATACGAAAAAACGTGCAAAATAACTTAATTTTGTTAAATAAATTGTTTTTACCGAAACTGCGCACAGCAAGTAGATGCAACTTTGGATTTTTGTCGTATGCTCGATTGAAATAAAATCCAAAACATCGTTTACTTTTTATTGCCATGATCAGTGTGTATTTGTCGCAAAAACGTTTGTTGTCGATATCTATTTGTGCATTTATTTGATGGCAATGGTAGGTTTTTAACACCAACGGAAGGTAGGCGAGCGCCTTAAATCTTTGTTTATTTTTATTTTCCGCAAGGTAGCCGATTTGCGTAAATGTTCCCGTCGCGCACACGTAACCGAACAACTCGTCGTTAACCGCGCCTATATCTTCAATTTTATCACCCAAAAATTTGCTCTCGTTTAGCGTTCCACAGGGTGCAAAAATAAGATTTTTCCCCTTGCACTTGGCAAGCGCGTTTTTTAAAGTGCCGTCGCCGCCGCACACAACCAACGTGTCGTGATTGTCGCACTGCCAAACAGAGTTTTTGTCGATGTATTGCACTTCGGCAGTGGGGCATTTTAGTGTATCTAAAAGGGCGCACAAATCTAATTTGTTGCAATTTCCGCTTTCGCTGTTAACAATCACTTTGCAGTTCACACCTTGCCCCCTTGTCAATTTATGTACAATGGCTTTTTTGCGTTACCGATATTTTGTCTGTCGTGTTGACAAAGTTGCGCCAAAATGCTACAATCTTACCAAGATTTACAAAGTCGCTTTGACGTTGTTGTCGATAAAATCGCAATACGTATTGAATTTTTGACACTAAAAGGAGACCTTATGCAGGAGTTTTGCCGTATGGAAATGCTTTTGGGTAAAGATAATTTGCAAAAATTGCAACAAAGCCACGTTGCGGTATTTGGCATGGGCGGTGTAGGTTGCTACGTCATTGAGGCACTTGCACGTGCCGGCATAGGTGCATTGACTATTGTAGATGACGACGTTTTTGCTCCCAGCAATATCAACCGCCAACTGTACGCATTGCAATCTACTTTGGGACATCCAAAGGTAGAAATTGCAAAATCACGCATTGCCGATATCAACCCAAGCTGCCAAGTTACCGCACTAAAACTGCGTTTCGATGGTCAAACGGTTGCGCAATTCGATTTTACCCAATTTAGCTACGTTGTAGACGCTATCGATACAGTCACGAGCAAATTGTTGCTTGCCAAGTTGTGTAACGACGTCAACACACCAATTATCAGCTGTATGGGTACGGGAAATAAACTGGATGCAACGGCGTTTCAAGTGGCGGATATTTTTCAAACCTCCGTTTGCCCACTCGCTAAAATTATGCGCAAGGAACTTAAAGCACTGGGTGTACCTAAATTAAAAGTAGTGTACTCTACGGAAATTCCGTGCAAACCTACGCAGTTGGAAACTTCCAACAAACGCCAAACCCCTGCAAGTATATCTTTTGTGCCACCCGTTGCCGGGCTTATCTTGGCTGGTGAAGTGATAAAAGACATCGCAAAAATCGATAAATAATGCTAACCCAAACTTGCCAACCCACAATTTTGTGCTACGTGAAATTGACAGGCAAAATATCAACCAACTTATTTTTCGCATCAAAAAAGGACGATTCTCATGCGAGATTCGTCCTTTAGTTATACCAAGTAAATTGTGTTTTATGCAACCGGTTAAAACTGTACGGGTTAATTGTAGAAATACTTTGGTAAAATGGGTAAAATGCGTAGTTTAACGTCTAAACGTTTGTGCAATCGTTTTAATGCAGGAATTTACTCGTCTATCTTTGCAAAGAATTTTGCAAGGTATGCAAGGCTGTGGTAGATGTTGTCAATTTCCCCTTCGTCTTGATTGCGCAAAACGTATGTGAGTTTGCGGTCGATTTCTGCTCGCAAGTCGTGCATGGTTTGGTCGCCTTTGGGTGAAGTTTGCACAAAAATTTGTCTGTGGTTATCTTCGTCAACGGAGCGCACAACTAGTTCGTACTCTTCCAACGTGTCTACAACCTTGGTTAGTTGTTGGTTGCTCATCGAAAGGCGTTTTGCTAGTGCCGACATTGTTAGTTTGTGTTCCCTTTCGATAATGGAAAGGCACGTTAATTGCGTCATGGAAATCGGCGTATCTTTCAATGATACCAAATGTCTAAAAATTCTGCGTATATTTGGATAAACGGCAACAATCAATTGCGCCAGATCGTTTGCATTTTTGCTCATATTTTTTCCTTTTTGATGATATTAAGAAGTTCTTACTTTGTTTATAAAAAACGGAAACATCGCGGTATTACATACTTAAAGTACAAAAACGATAGTTTCTCAAAAATTTGTTCGAACAGTAAAAAATTTACTAATCATAGTATTTGCTTTGTAACTTGTAATTCGCTAACGTTAAACGATTTTCTTTTTGTGGCTTAATTATACAACCAACCCCATTTTTTGTCAAGACGGTACGTTAAATAAAAGTGAACAGTGCAAAAATAAGCGTACAAAACAACAAATCAATATACATTTGCAACAAACTAAGTAGTTGTAAGCGTGGTGTAAACGTTAGTGGAAACATCAAGCGTATATGCAATCAACAAATGGTTTGTTTAGTTATATCATTGTTCAAAAAAATATCTACTTTTGATTTGGAAATTGAAATACTACGCAATGAATGTTGCATTACCGTGAGAAAATAAATATCTACTTTGGCGCATTATCACTTGATAACTTTTTCGTTTTGTTGTAAACTATATGCAAGCGATTGTTTTGTCTGTCAAGTTGACAAGACAAACAATCTTAAAGGACGTTTACGAGAGGTATTACTAATGAACAAGGCAGTAGCAGTAGTAGGAATGTGTGGTTCGGGCAAAAGTGTTCTTTGCAACTATTTTTGCGATCTTGGTTGGCAAAAGGTGTATTTTGGCGGCGTTACGGTAAACCAACTTGTCAAACAAGGTCAACCCGTAAACGAACAAAACGAACGTGCCATGCGCGAAAGTCTGCGTAATCAATACGGAATGGGCGCATTTGCTATATTGTTAAAGGACGAGATTTTGCAAAAATTGCAAAGCGGAAACGTCGTTTTGGACGGTTTGTACAGCTGGGCAGAATACAAAATCTTAAAAGAGTTGCTTGGCGACCAACTTGTGATTGTTGCCGTGGTTACCAACTGCGCTGTTCGTAAACAACGTCTTGCCACACGCGAGTTCCGTCCACTTACAAGCGAGCAGGTAGATAGCCGTGATATCGCCGAGTTGGAAAATTTGGACAAAGGCGGTCCCATTGCCAAAGCCGATTACTACATTTTGAACAATGGTACCGAGCTGCAACTCAAACAGCAATTTGACGAATTTTTGTCACAAATCGGTTAATGTTTTCG
>CAYOKR010000036.1:0-14131 GCA_964404625.1 uncultured Oscillospiraceae bacterium
CTTTATCCACGTTATGGACGCGCCGCAACTTTTGCATTTCGTGATTTTAATTTCCGCCATTATAAAACCCTCACTTCGTAATTTGATAAAACGCTTTTTTTGACTTTACCCGCTATATAATCAAGTAACGTTTGATAAGAGCAAGCCATTTTCTTTGCGGCGGCGCGGACGCTATCGGCGGTAAAATGCTCGTTTGTTTCAATGTTGCGTACATAAATTTTCTTTGCTTTTCGAGTTTTTCCGCCCGTTATACGTCCGAGTGCGGTTTTGTTTATTACGCATAGATTTTCCATATCGCAATTTTTCTCGTTGCCGTCAACACAAACCACCGATAAGCCCTTTTGATAATCGGGTAAAAATGCTTGTGCGACAAGGTGTTTGACGATAAATTCTTTTTGCCCGCATTTGACCGTTAATTTTCCTTTTGATAAATACGGGGTTACGATTTCCTCGATCCAACTTTTCCGCCACGTCCGAGTTACCGTTCCGTTCCCGTAAACGCAATAGTCGGCGCGCTTACCGTGAAAAAATTGTTGCGTATAATCGCTTGCGTATATACTTCGGCAAGTTTTCATAACGTACCTCCGCGCTTGTTTTGATTGTCGGTTTTGCGTTCCCATAAAACGGACTTTTTGCCCGCTTTGGCGCGTTTGTAGTCGATTAAAAACCACAAACCGACCGCCGCCGTTAAAACGATAATGATTGAAAATAAAATAATGTTGAGTATCATTGTTTGCCTCCCGTAAAGTCGTCTACGTTATCGTCGGTTATGTTTCCGATTACTTCGACCGCTCCGATACAAAGCGTATTGCCGACGAGTATTTTTTCAATATCCGAGTCGGTTATTAAATCGTGTAACGGTATCCACCCGAACGAACGGGCGATAAAGCCGAAAACGGCGTAAGAGTCATTGCTTATTGTTCCGACGTAGGTTTTGCCTTCGTGTTTGACACGGACAATATCGCCGTCAAAAATCTTTGTGTCGTTTTTATCGTTTAACCCCGAATAAAGATCAAGGGTTGACGGGTCAACGCGTAAAACCTCGTAAGGCGTTAAGTGTTCGATTTTCGAGCGGTTTGTCGGGTTGCCCGACGGGTAAGTATACTTTGCGCGTATCGCGACGTCGTCTAAACCGTTTATAAAGGCGTCGCCGAACGCCCACTCGTTAGTTGCTTTCGTTTTTCCGCGATAGAGAATATTATCAATTTTCATAGCCGCCCCCCTTAAAGTTTTTGTATAACGTCGCGCGTAAGCGCGGAGAGCGAGTCCGCCGTAACGTCAATATCGACGGTATAACCGTTTTCGTAAATTACGGTTACGATTTCGTCGTGTGCGCTTGTTTTGCGGTAAACCGCATTTGCAATATCAAGCCGCAAGGCGACGAGTAGGGGTTTAAGATATTTTTCGACGAAAGCGGGTTTGTCCTCGCGTTCGGATACGGGCGATTGTCCGTATAAGATAATGAGCGCGTGTTCGCGCGGGGTCAACGGAAGTCCGAGCGTTTGCTTTGCCATAGCCTTTTTTACGTTCTCTTGCGTTGTGGTTTGGTTGTTCATTTTGTGCCTCCTTGATTAAACGTTTTCTTTTTTGTCCGCGTATTCTTTTAACGCACGACGAACGACGGCGGAAAACGACATATCCTCAACCGCCGCGATTTGCAATAATCTATCGCGTATATCGGTCGGGATAAATGCCGTAATGCTTACGACGTCTTGTTTGACGGTTGCCACGTTTGCGGTTTTGTTCATTGCGTGTACCTCCTAAATGAAAATAAAAAAATAGGTTTGTCGCGGTTGACAAACCTATATAAATTACTTCGTTTTCGATTTCGGGTAGGTTTATCAACTTTTTTTAACAAACCTATTGTAAATCTTCATAAAACACCGTTTTCTCCCTTGCAAATTTATGCGATGTGTGGTAAAATGTTTAACTGTGAAACTATGTTTTCAAATACGTAACGGAGGTATATTTCCTTATGAAGACATTCAAAGGTGGTCATCGTATTCCCGATAACAAACGTCTTACGCAAGACCTTGCTATCGAACAGATGCCCATCGTACCCGACTACTACGTTTCTCTTGCTCAACACGTTGGAAAACCTGCAAGTTTGTGTGTGGAAATCGGCTCAACCGTGTTCGAAGGTCAACTTATTGCCAAAGCCGACGGCGAAGTTTCTGCCAATATCCATTCTCCCGTGTGTGGAACGATAGTGGAAGTTGTAAAACGAAAAACTGCTCAAGGAACGGTTGCCGATTTTGTTCATATCAAGTCCAACGGCGAACAAAACGTGCAAAAACTCGAGCCGCTAACAAATCCCACAAAGGAGCAAATTGTAGAGCGTATTGCCGATGCAGGTATTGTTGGCATGGGTGGTGCAGGATTTCCCACTGCGGTAAAAATGCAAAATCAAGCGGACACGTTGATTATCAATGCGGTAGAATGTGAACCGTATCTTACTTGCGACGATCGTTTGATTGTGGAACGTACAAGCGAGTTTGTGTACGGTGTGCGTTTGCTTGCAACCGCTTGCAACGTTCAACACGTTTATATCGGTATCGAAGATAACAAAGTGGAAGCGTATGCAAAATTGCTTGCTTTGGACGGCGTTGTGGACGAAAACGGTCCCGTTTGCCCCGGAGATATAGTAGTTGTAAAACTCAAAACAAAGTATCCCCAAGGCGCGGAAAAAATGCTTGTTTATGCTTGCACAAAACGTAAAGTACCCACCGGTTGTTTGCCTACCGCCGTTGGTTGCATTGTAAACAACGTTGCAACGGCTTACGCAACTTACGATGCTGTGGTAAACGGCACACCCCTTTATAAGCGCGTTATGACTTTGTCCGGCGGTGGGCTTGGTCGTCCGCAAAACGTCGAAGTTCGTATCGGTACGCCACTTGCTTCCATTTTGGAAATGTGCGATAACGTAAGTGATGACACCGTAAAAATCGTTATGGGCGGACCAATGATGGGCGTAACGCTTGCTGATACAAACGTTACCACAACCAAATTGGACAATGGATTTTTAGCGTTGACAAGTGCGGAAGCAAGCACTATGTTGCCTACGGCATGTATTCGTTGCGGTCGTTGCGTCGATGCTTGCCCCATGCACTTAACCCCACTTATGATTGACTTCTACGCAACGGTAAACGATTGGCAAAATGCCGTAAAGTACGGTGCGTTGGATTGTTTTGAATGTGGAACTTGCGCATACGTTTGTCCGGCAAAACGTCCTATCGTCCAAAGCGTAAGACTTACAAAATTAAAATCAAAGGAGACAAAGTAATATGAAGTACGTAAATTCCGGTTCTCCTCAAATTCGCGATAATGCCACTACAAAGCGTATAATGATTGACGTTTGTATCGCTTTGTTGCCTGCAACGATAGTGGGTTGCATTTTCTTGGCATTACAAAATCCTCAATATGCAATTCACTCGGCAATTCTAATGGTAATTTCAGTTCTTTCCGCAGTGGCGGCAGAGTTCGTTTACAAACTTGTTGCCAAAGTGCCTTTCCAAAAGGTATTGGCGGATTTTGACTACTCGTCCGTTGTAACGGGTATGCTAATCGGTATGAATTTGTACCAAGATTCTCAATGGTACGTGGCGGTGCTTGCAAGTGTGTTTGCTATTGTACTTGTAAAAATGATATTCGGCGGTACAGGTAAAAATATTGTTAACCCCGCAATCGTAGGACGTATCTTTGTGTACATTTCTTTCGGTGCAGGTCTAAGTGCAAGCACAGGTACCGACGGTACGGCAACTACCGGCGCAACCCCGTTGCATAAATACGTGTTTAACAACGCAAACGGTATCGACCTTTGGAATTTGTTCCTTGGCAAAGATATTAGCGGTTGTATTGGTGAAATCAGTAAAATCGCATTGCTTATCGGCGGTGTGTATCTGGTACTTCGCGGTGTTATCAACTTCCGTTGGCCACTTGTGTACATGCTTGTTACAGGTATCACAACAGTGATTATTAGCGTTGCAACAGGTACGCATTTTGTTATTGCTATCGACAAATTTTTACCATCTATTTTAAGTGGTGGTTTGATGCTCGGTGCAATATTTATGGCTACCGACTACGTAACGTCGCCAATCACCAAACTCGGCAAATATATCTACTATGTATTTTTAGGTGTAATCACTGCAATTTTGCGTAACGCAATCCAAGCGGAAGCAGTATCCTTTGCAATTTTGCTTGGCAACCTTGTCGTTCCGTTGATTGATAACTTTGTTGTAAACCGTCCGTTCGGTTGGCGCAAACAACAAAAGGAGGTTCAATAATATGAGTGAAAATTCAAACAAATTTGTAACTTCCGTAAAAATTATCAGCGTTTTGCTTGCAATTTGTATCGTGTGCGGTGTTTTGTTGGCACTTTGCAACGACCTTTTGTATATCGACGACGAAACAAAATTTAATCGTGCAATCCAAAAGGTTTATCCCAAATTCGAGCGTGATACGTCAGTTGCCGAAACGCCCATTTCAAGTGCCAAGGATTTGGCAGGTGCAGGTAGCGTATCTAAGGTGTATCGTTCTAAGGATGGCACTTACGTTATTGAAGCAACGGGTCAAGGCGGTTTTAACAGCGGTACTGTAACAATGTACGTTGCCGTTGGCGGAACTACCCCCAACGTTACAATCAAAGGCGTTGCCATTACCGGCAATGCAGGACAATCTTGGATAGGCAAAGTTACTCAAAGCGAACTTAATAGTGCGTACGTAAACAAAAACATCCAAGAAGTTGCAACGTTCACTTTCGGTGCCGACTACAAACTTGGCGGAACAACCTACACAAGCAACGCAATCCTAAACTGCATCAAAACAGCCGTTAACTATTGCGTTACAGGGCTTAAACTTGTTTCCACTCCGGAAAGCGAAGCGCGTGACGCCGTTATTGCTCAAATGGGCGATAACTACGACTACGTTACCGTAACGGACGAAAACTATCAATCTGCACTCGGCTACGATTTCTACTTCACTGCGACTCAAGATGGCGGACAATACGATGTATACGTGTTTGGCAATGCCGACGACGGACATCAAATTGTAGCAATCAAGAGCAATATGCTTCACAACGACCGTCTAAACAGTGACGATGCGATCAAAATAAAAACGGATGGTATTTCCGACGAAACTCTTGCAAAGGTTCGTGGTTTGTCGCATATCGAAAGTCAAGTTCGACAACTCGGTGTCAAAGACTTTACTTGCGACGTTGTGGACGATCTTCGTGACGATGTTTACACAAGCGAAGACGGTACAACTCGTATTACCAAAGTTTATCGTAGTAACAGCGGTGCTATGGCTATTATGGCAAACTGTGATCCGGGTACGTATAAAGGGTATTCACCCAAAACACTTACTCTTATGGTTGTTCTCTCTGCGGATGCAACAACTAAAGAACCGGATAAAATTGTCAACTGGAAAGTCGTCTCTTCCGGTGGACATACGTATTACAATAGTAGTTTTGACAAATTCTACAAAAACGTAAGTATTAACGATACTATTGAATACAAAAAAGGATCAAGTGTGACAGGCGAGACTGCAGCCGGCACAAGTGATGCACTCTACAACATTATCAGTCTTTGCGCTTCCTACGCCGCAGGCAAAATCAGCAAATAAGGAGGGTTAGGTTATTATGAAACTCAAAAGAGCAAAAGAAATAGCGCTTGACGGTGTCGTTCGTCAAAACCCCACCTTCAAGTTGGTGCTTGGCACCTGTCCCACGTTGGGACTTACAACTGCTGCAATATCTTGTTTGGGTATGGGGGCTGCAGTAACGTTCGTGTTGATATTTAGCAATATCATCATCTCACTTTTAAGAAACATCATCCCCGACAAAGTGCGTATTCCTTGCTTTATTGTTATCATTGCAACTTTCGTTACTTTGGTAAGAATGTTTTTGGAAGCATTTGTCCCCGATTTGTACGATAGTCTTGGCGTGTATTTGCCACTTATCGTAGTTAACTGTATCATACTTGGCAGAGCGGAAAGTTTTGCAAGCCACAACTCCGTTGGCGAAAGCGCATTAGACGGTTTGTTTATGGGTATCGGCTTTACTTTGGCGCTTACGCTTATGGGTATCGTTCGTGAATTTTTGGGCAACGCAAGTTTCTTTGGAATTCAACTTTGGGACAAAAACGTATTTTCCATTGCATTTTTCTCCACAAGTGCAGGTTCATTTTTAACCTACGGTTTGTTTATTGCAGGATTTACCGCAATCTACAACGCTGTGGAAAGAAAATCTAAACTTGCTAAAGTTGGCGCATAGGAGGGCTTAAAAATGGATATTCTCGGTATTATCATTGCGGCTTTGTTCTCGCAAAACTTTATTCTTGTAAAATTCTTGGGAATTTGCCCTTTCTTGGGCGTTTCCAAAAAGGTCGATTCCGCTCTTGGCATGGGCTTGGCAGTTACCGCCGTTATGGTTATAACGTGCGTTGTAACGTACCCGTTGTACGTGTTTATTCTTGTTCCGTTGGGACTGGAATACATGGAAATTTTGGTATTTATCCTTGTTATTGCCGCTCTCGTGCAAATGTTGGAAATGGTCCTCAAAAAGTTCTCCCCGGGATTGTACTCCGCAATGGGCGTGTATCTTCCCTTGGTAACAACAAACTGTGCAATTTTGGGTATCGCCGAAAACGTTATCGCAAAGGCTGCTACTACCGAAGAAGCAGGATTTGTTCTTAACAAATTTATGTTTGGTAACTGGGTAAACGTTTCCATGCAATATTCTATGGGCAGTGCGGTGCTTGCAGGTTTGTTCTACGGACTTGGTTTTACTCTCGCAATCGTGTTGCTTGCAGGTATTCGTCAAAAGGTAGATAAACTCGATATCGCAAAACCTTTGCGTGGTTTCCCAATCACAATGATTGTTGCTTGTTTTATGGCAATGGCATTTTACGTGTTTACTTTGATGGCGTAGGAGGTAACAAATGACTAGTTTACTTTTGATAGGTCAGGCTATACAATGGGGCTCAGTTGCTATCGTTGTTGGCATTATGGCTGCAGTTGCCCTTGTTTTGGGCGCATGTATCATGCTTATCTCTCACGTATGCTTCGTTAAGGAAGACCCACGTATCAAGGAAGTTGAAGGTTGTCTTGCCGGTGCAAACTGTGGTGCTTGCGGTTATGCAGGCTGTGCCGATTTTGCTAAAGCACTTGTCGAAGGCAATGCAGAGTTGTCTACTTGTAAGGTAACAAGTCCCCAAGGCAGAGCGGAAATCTCCAACATCTTGGGCGTAACGGTGGAAGGCTCCGAACCTACCGTTGCAGTGGTTGCTTGCTGTGGCGGTAATCTTTGTGCCGATAAGTACGATTACCAAGGTTACGGCGATTGCGTAAGTCAAAATATGCTTGCCGGCGGCCGTAAAGCATGTGAGGTTGGTTGTATGGGTAGCGGAACTTGTGTAAATACCTGCCCCTACAATGCAGTGGAAGTGCAAGACGGTAAAGCATTTGTAAATCCCGATTTGTGTCAATCATGCGGATTGTGTATCAAGGCTTGTCCTAAATCGCTTATAAAACGTGTTCCGGCATCGGCAAAAGTGTACGTTGCTTGCTCCAGTCAATGCCGTGGTAAGGACGTTATGAACGCTTGCAAAGCAGGATGTATCGCCTGCGGAAAGTGTCAACGCAACTGCCCGAGCGGTGCAATCATTTTGGTAAACAACGTACCCGTGATTGACTACTCCAAGTGTACAAACTGCGGTTTGTGTGCCGAAGGTTGCCCACGCAAGTGTATCAAATATTTGCACGACACCAACAACTAATTTATCGGTCGACAACAATAATCAACGTGTTGTTGTTTCCATTGATAAGTTGTGAACGTGCAACTCAATTTGTAGTAAGGCAGATTGCATTTCAAACAAAATTTAACTTAAAGAACTTGACTGTAAAACGGTCGAGTTCTTTTTTTGTTGTCAAAAACAGTCGTTACTCACTAACAACGGCAACGATTTGTTGCATCAGCGGTTTGTAAACTTTAATGCGGAAGTATTCATTATCAAATAACCATGGCAATAATTGTTAAATAACTATGCAAAATGCGAAAATTGTGCTAAAATGTAGAAAATTGTTGTGGATGCAATTTGTGTCGCGTCGGAGTTAAAACTACGCGACGTGCAAATGTTCGCGTAAATTGGGCTTTTGCAATACCGAATATTTATTTTTGCGATACGTATTGATTTTTTTGTAGCACGCAAAATACTTATCCGTAATCACAACTACATCATTAACAAATAGTGCGAGGTAAAACTAATGTACAAATTTTTTGCTTATCTAAACAGAATGAAGTATATTAACCGTTGGTCGCTTATGCGTTCCACCGTTACGGAAAACATCATGGAACATAGCCAACAGGTAGCGGTGATTGCTCACGCTTTGGCAATGATTTCCAACACCTATTACGGTGGCAATTTGGACGCTAATTCCATTGCGGTAAAGGCAATTTTCCACGAAACAAGCGAAGTTATCACAGGCGATTTGCCAACACCTATCAAGTATTTTAACGAGGAAATTCGCAATTCCTACAAGGCGTTGGAGCATTATTCTAACCAAAAATTGCTTACATATCTTCCAAGCGAACTTTCAGCAAAGTACGCTACAATAATCGACGTGGAAAAGGACGAAGAGTATCGCTACGTTAAATATGCCGACAAAATTTGTGCTTACTTAAAGTGCGTAGACGAAGTAAACATGGGAAACTCCGATTTCACTTCCGCCAAAAAGACCTTGCGCAAGGAAATTACCGAGTTTAACAGTAAGGAAGTGGACTACTTTATGGCGCACTTTGTAGAAGCGTTTAGTCTAACTTTGGACGACTTGCAATCATGATTGTTTTCGACAACGTAACCTATCGCTATCACTACGAGCAATTTGAACTTTTCAAGCATTTGAGTTTTACTTTGCATGACGGCGTCAATACTATACTTTGTGGTGAGCAAGGTGGCAAAAGTTCTATTTGCAAACTTTTGTGTAATCAAATTGCTCCGCAAAGTGGCAAAATTACCGTCAACAACATACAATGCAACGCTACGCAAGATAACGGCGTGCTGTGGCTACCAAAGCAACCTGTGTTTTTTGACAATCGCAGTGTACTATTTAACGTTGCCTACCCACTAAAGGTACGTAAAGTAATACAAATACAGCGCGATGTCATTGCAAAACAACTTGCCGAACAATTCGGCTTGCCGTTTGATGTAAAAGTCAAAAAACTAACGGACGAACAAAAACGCAATCTTGCCCTTGCTCGCGGACTTGCCGTAGAGCGCAACGTTGTGCTTTTTGACGATTTCGTTCAAAACGCTCAACAACTAAACGAATATTTGCAACTATTTCCCAATGCAATCAAAGTGGTGCTAACTTCTCGCACCGACCTTGCAACAGGTCACACGGTAGTTATAGATTGTGGCGAGTGCATTTACGAAGGCGATAGTGCAACTGCAATAACAAAATGTGACGGAATTGTATCTATAATAAAGGAGTAACAATGGACGAAAGAGATATTTTCGATGAAGAATACGACCGAATAAACGGTCAACATAACGATTTCAATTCTACATTCAATAGTTGGTCTAACTACAATGCTACACCGCAACAACCCAAGCAAAACAAATCGTTGCGCATTGTGTTAACTGCTGTTTTGATGGTGTTTTGTTTGGTTTTTGGCTGGGCACTCGGTTCGGTTACTACCACGTCTTCCGGCGATGACGTTCGCAAGGACGTTTTGAATTCCGTAATCGATTTTATGGACTACAATTTCTATCAAGATATCGACGACGAAACTTGGCAAAACGCTGTAGAGCAAGCGGGTATTGCCTTGTTGCAATACGCAGGTGACAAATTTACCTTTTTGATGTCTCCGCAATCGTATTATGATTATATTTATGGTTCTACAACTACGTCTACTGCCGCATCCAACATGAACGAGTTATTTGGAATGAGTTACACAATGGACGACAAAGGTATGGTGATTTCTAGTGTCGTTACAGATTCGGTTTCTTATGGATGTTTGTACGAAGGTGATTTAGTAGTTAAGTTGACGGATATCATGGAATATGACTATATTACCGATAAAAACGGCAATGTAAAAGTTGATAAAAATGGTTCTTTATTGGTAAAACGTGACGAATATGGTACAGCAATCCCCAAGGAAGCGGAAGAATACTCCGATGGCTATGTTATGGAAGGCAAAACAACTACGGAAGTTGGCAATTATTTGATAAAGGTTTATTCTGCAAACTTCCACATTTTACGTGACGGTGAGATTAAAAAAATTGCCCTTACTCGCAGTGCTTATGGTATAAAAGAAGGAACAACAGCAAATAAACGTTATGATTTTAATTACGTTGAGTACTATTTTAGTGACGAAGCAACAAATATCTCTATAAAAAATCTAAACGGCGCCGCAACAAATACCAAAACGGAACGTGGACTTGACAATTTACCCAAAGATATAGGATATATACATCTTACCCAGTTCGAGGACAAAGCATATAGCGAAATGCAAACAGCGTTGGAATTGTTTAGAGATAGCAAGTGTACAAAACTTATACTCGATCTAAAAGATAATCCCGGTGGCTCTGTTAAAGCGGCAGTAGAAATTGCAGGATTGTTTATCGATCCGGAAAATCTTTCCGCAAGCGACTTGAAAAAGGTCACAAGGTCAGCAAATTGTGTAGATGGTTATTCAACAGGATATCTCATAACTACTCTTACCTATCGTGATGGCAACAGTGATTTATTCAAAATTAACAGTTCTTATCGCGACTATTTTAGCAAAGATGCCGATTTGAATGACAAAAAACGCATTATTGTTTGGACGGACGGGGGTAGTGCCAGTGCCAGCGAAATGCTAACGGGAACCCTTTTGGACTACGGTACTGCCGTACACATGGGTACAAAATCGTACGGCAAAGGTATTGCTCAAAAAATTGAAGAGTTGGATATAACAGGTACTTGCATTGATAAATATGGCGAAGTTATAACCAAACCTTGGGCTGTTTATTACACTTGTGCCAAGTATTACTCTCCTTTGGGCAAAAATATTCACGGCGTTGGTTACACCCCTAACGAGAACTATATTGCATCGAGCTATACAGATTTGCGAAATCTTGCTGAAAATTATTGGGGGGGGGTACGTTGATTTTTAGAGTATTATTGTTGGTTTTGTTAATGATGACGGTGCAAAGCATTGTCATTACACGGACTAAAAATACTATAAAAAACTCACCTCAAATAATCACATAGGTAAATTGACTAACTAAGTGCAACACAAATCATTACTGTTTATTGTACTCAAAATTATAATTCACCACACAATACAAAAATGACGGAAATTTTTTCCGTCATTTTTTATGTAACAAAACGTTTTGTATAGCGTTTAACGTTAAATCTATCTACTTTGTGCGATTTTGAACCACGTCTAAATAAATATTATATTATTTTGTATTGCACGCCACAAGTTGGACGTTATCTTGGTGCGTTGCATCTTTCTTTATTTCTATATACATTGTATGTTTTTGGGACGTGTTTTGCCCATTTTACGACATTGAATTTTGTCTTTATTTTTATATAAATTCTATTTCAATACTATAATGAATTACATTTTATACCAAACCATATTTTGTAAGCCAAAATTGTATCTTAGCGGGATAAATTGCTATATACGTATGCGATTTTCTGCTTTTATTTTAAAAATAAACAAAACTTGTGAAAACTATTTTGCCAAATACCAATTATCGTAAAAGTAGCAAAGTTTGTGTTTGATTTCCGCCGTGGTAATGGTGTCGATGGGAGCAAAAAATTGTTTTGCGCGTTCGGTGGGGCTATCAAACGTGTACCCTTCGTCGTTTTGCTCGGGTGGTGTACCGGGCGCGGTTGTTTGGTTTGTCGGCGGAGGTGTGGTTGTGTTATCATCTTTTTTTGTGCCAAACAGATTTTGTGCAAGGTTCATCACGGTGGGATTAGTCATCATTTGTAAAATTGCCGACGTTTTGTCTTCGTTGGTGGCGGTAGCGGACGATAACTTTGTCACGCCGTCCAAAATGTCTTTGGTTTCGTCATTCAAAAAGGGCGCAACGTCTTGCAATTTTGGTGATGATTGTTTGTTTTGTGAAAGCATCTGCCATGCAAAAAACAGCAGTGCTACTGTTGACCAATTCAATTCGCGCTCCTTTTGACGTTTCTATTTTTATAAGGCAATTTTTCTTTGTGTGCGTTGTTTATTGCTTAAAACTCGTGTTGTCAATATGGCGATACATGTAAATATGTACACATTTACTATTGTGGTCGGTAAAAATCTGCGTACATTATACGCAAATTGTATTTTTCGATTTTTTCGTTAGGGCATATCGAAGTGTAATAAATTGCGAGTGCTTGCACGCAACGATACGTTGTTTGTCGTTAAAACGGTGCGAACTTGACTTGCATCAAAAAACTTTGGATTGTCTTTTGTAATTATTACATTATATGCGGAATATATTTTACAGTGACAACATTTTTAGGAGATATTTATGGACGATCCACGCAACATTTTTGTAAGCCAACGACAAGACTATCAGCAACCAAGCGGACAATCACCCCGACAAACGGAGCAACCGTCTGCACAAAACGAGACACCTCAAAATCCAAATGATGCTCAAACGGAATATCAAAAAAAGGTAGACGAAATGAAGCGCCTTGCGCAAAAATACCAGCGCGAAGGGGAAGGACAACTTGTAAAAGATATTATCGCTTCGGTAATAGAACAAAAAGCGCGCGGTCAACTTTCCAACGACCAACTGCTTACTTTTGCCAAACGTGTAACGCCAATGCTAAATGCCGAACAACGCGAACGCCTTAATCAACTTGTAGAGCAACTATTAAAACTGTAAAAACAACTTTGTCGCAAAAAATCGCATACGTTTGTGCGTTTTTGTGACAAAAACGAAGTAATTACTCATTAATTTAGTAAAAATTGATACTTAAAAATCATTGTGAAATAGTTTTATTTATATGTGGTTACAGCAGTATTGTGCAGTAAAAATTATCATAAAAACTTGTAATTGTAATGTGAAGTTTAATAAACAATTTTTGTATAGTAATTTGAATTATACTTATGTCTTTTGGTAAATCAATTGG
This sequence comes from uncultured Oscillospiraceae bacterium, assembly GCA_964404625.1. GTDB lineage: Bacteria > Bacillota > Clostridia > Christensenellales > CAG-314 > Fimimonas. The sequence continues at coordinate 13,123 of CAYOKR010000036.1, forward strand.
TTTTTAATCAGCATTTTACCAAAACAAAAACGTCCCGATTTGTTTATCGGGACGTATCTATTTTGTGTTATTTTGTCGATTGAAGATACTCGGTTATTTGGTTGCAAATATCTCTCATTCCTTGGATATTCGGGTGACCTGATGTTTTATTGACGTCGTGAGTCGTTACCGTTTCCACTTTCAAAGTGTTGCAAATTTCAGTAAAGCCACGTTTGATTTCGTCGGTAAGGTCGCCTTCTATCACAAAAATTACTCGAGCGTTCTTAAAGGTATCGCGCGCATTGTTTAACAACTCGATCAATGTGGAAAACAAAGTAAACAAGTCGTCGGTAGTGTGATTTTCGTAATTAATTTTCCCCAACGGAACCCCTGCCCAACAATCGTTTAGACCGCCATAGATAATTATCGTGTCTATTTCGTCTGCTCTAACGTTTTCTTTTATAGTAGATAGTTTTGTAAGAAAGGACGTCTCTGTAGCGTCTACTTCGTCGTAGCCTCTGTTGCAAATGGTACTGCCGGAGTAACTGCAGTTGTAAACGAGTGTAGAGTTTGTTGCATTCATCAGCAAATTCCACCAAGTTTGTTTTGCCGAGTGAACGTCGGTGTAGTCGGCATCTTTCGAGTACCAACAAGCATATCCTTGCGGAATACATCCTTCAAACGTCGAATAACTATCGCCCAAAATAACAACGTTGCCAAGCGAAACGTCGCATTCGGGCACTTGTGTGCACGAAGATAGTGCAGTAAAAGCCAAACACATAGCCATAATTAAAATAAACTTCCTTTTGTACTTTTTCAAATTGTCACCATATTGATGCTTTGCATAATTTGTTGTAAATTGTGTTTGCATCGTTTAGATTTGTAAAAAATTGCCGTTGTGGTGTAACGACAATTTTTGTTGATATATTTTTACTTTCAATAACAGTTTTGAATAATCAAACTTATGCTTTTCTGTTTCTTGCCCAAATACGCATACGTTCTGCATGGTCGAGAATTTGTTTGCGCAAAC
>CAYOKR010000037.1:0-7949 GCA_964404625.1 uncultured Oscillospiraceae bacterium
ATTTGCACCACACTTGCACAAATTAGTTGGAGTGAACACGCAAGAGAATCAAACGACCCAAATTGATAAAATTATGTTGTTAGTTATTGCTCTTGCCATACACAACCTACCCGAAGGACTTGCCACGGGTGTTAGTTTTGGCATGGAAAACAAAACAAACGCCATTTTGATTGCAATAAGCATTGCGTTGCACAACATTCCGCAAGGGGTAATAATTGTGTCGTCGATGGTAAATGCAAACGTATCCAAAACAAAGGCATTTTGGATTGCCGTATTTACGGGACTTATCGAAGTTGTAGGAATACTGCTCGGCTACTTTGCCGTTAGCGTTGCGACGGTAATTTTGCCATTTGGCTTAGCATTTGCCGGTGGAACAATGTTGCACGTTGTTTGCAACGAAATGATACCGGAAACGCACACCGACGAACACAACAAAAGTGTTTCTTACTGGTTGTTGATTGGCTTTTGCCTTATGCTTGTGTTGGACACATTGTTGGGATAATATAGTTAAAATAGATTATTCGTATAACAACTCATTAAGTGCTTAGTTTGATAATTTAAAGATAAAACGAGTTGTCAAAAATGGTGTTTTGGGGAGTCTAAAATAAAGTTCAAAAATATAAATTTAGAATGCAATTTGCAACGTGAAGGTACATCGCTACAAATTGCCAAAACAAGTTTTTGCAATAAAAGTTAAAATATAGATAAAAGAGCAAGAATGAAGAAAAATTCGATTCTTGCTCTTTTTGTTTAATGTAAAAATGAATTTATAGTATTTTACAGTGACATCTACGGCTATTTGAGTATAAATTTATGTAAAATATGATTTGCTATAATATTTAATATAGTCTTATCAAACATTATTACAACAAAAATTTACAATGTTTGGACATCAACTCAACCATTTTTATAGTGTTACCAAGCGTTATTGCAACACGAATTTACCCCAAATATGCTTTACTACTACGTAAAAACGTCTTTGCAGTACGCATACAAAATAAATTTATTCCGCAAATATCATTTGTTATCTCGCAAAAATATATTTACTACGTACATAACACAAATTTATGCCGATTGGTGGTTATTTTACTCGTCCACTTCGGCAAAGCAACTACCACCGATAAACTCGCGCAACAAGGAGTTGCAAGGTACCCATTTGTCGTCCATATCTTTGAAATATTTCAAAAATTTGATAAGGCGATTGGCTGTTACAAAATAGGGACTATCGCTTTTTACTTCCTTTAAAGCGGGCAATGCGTACTTTTTGAGAACGCAAAGTTCGTAGGTAAGAGCAGAATTAAATACAAAGTTGCAACCTTCTTGATATGGGTAAATCCACTTAAACTCACCACGGCGCACGGACGACCACATTTCCAAGGTGCGTTCCGCAGAAGAATCGCGGTATTTTTTGTCGCGAACGATACGGCGCAACAAACGAATATCGGTAAAACTGATTGGGTTGTGCATATCGATATTGATTTGGAATTGCGGAGCGATAAAAATTTTGAATTTTTGGTGTTTGGGTATCGAGTGGGAAAGTTTATCGTTTAGTGCATGGATACCTTCGATAATGATAGGCGTATCCTTTGAAATATGTGTTTTGATGCCGTGTTCCGCACGACCGGAGCCAAATTGGTACACGGGCAATTCCACTTCTTCGCCGTCGATAAGCGCCGACATGTGTTCATTGAAAAGTTCCACGTCAAGTGCGTCGATATGCTCGAAATCGCGGTCACCGAACTCGTCGAATGGGATATCTTCGCGATTTTTGTAGTACATGTCCAACGAGATACGCAACGGGTTGATACCGCGCGACATAAGTTCGATACGCAAACGGTTGGAAAAAGTGGTTTTACCTGAACTGGACGGACCTGCAATGCAAATTAGACGGATGTTTTCGATATCTTCGGCAATTTTGCTACCAAGCTCGTGCAACATATCGTTGTGCAAGGTTTCATTCATGTTGATACAATCTACGTAAGTGTCGGTTTCTAAATGTTTGTTTAGGTCGTATACGAAGTGAGAATCACAACGTTTTGCCCACAAATAGGAACGTTTGATTACTCGTGCGAATGTAGGTTCATCGTTGAAGACGGGGATTACACCGCCTGCTTCGTGACGTGGATATTGCACGGTTGCACCACCGTCGTAAGCAAAGATGTCGAACAGTTTTAGATAGCCTGTGGACGGTACCATGTAGCCGTACATATAGTTGATAAACTCTCCGCATTTGTAGAAATGGCAGATTTTGTCCGGACGGTACTGCAAAACTTTTGCCTTGTCGGGATAATTGTGTGCAACAAAGTAGTTGTAAGCCTCTTCCTTCGTCATTGTGTAGCGTTCAAAAGGCAAGTCCAAATCTACCAAACGTTGCATTTCCGCCTTGAGTGTTTTTACCATTTTGTTATCTATTTTGTTAGGAGATGGGATAGATAAATAAATAGAACGCGACACTCCGTAGGAAATTTTTAGTTGAAAATCGGGATAGACGTTACGAAACGCCATCGAGATAAGGTAGCGCAAACTTGTTTCGTAAACTTTGATTGCATCGCTACTCGTGTAGGAAAGCGGTTCCACTTCCGCATCGAAACTTAGCGCATAACTCAACTCACGCAAACGGTTGTTTACCTTGGCGACCAACACTTGTTTGTTTTTGTCGTCAATGATGTCGATAAGTTTTGTACCCTTTGGCACTTGAATTTGTTTGTTATTTATGGTTATGTTTAGCATTTTTCTCCTTAAGACAATCAAACTAAAATTGCCGTGTGATTGAATATTTGTGTTGAAATGTTGTTTGCAATGGGTTGCAACTTCGTCTTATTGCTTACTGTAATGACGATTTTTCTAAAAAACGATACGTATGCAAGCTTGATTGTCGATTTTTTTGAGCAAATCGACATTGCGCAGTTTAGACCTTTTCCGGTTCGGGGTAGGTTTGACCGAAAGTTTCTACCGTAACGGTTGTCATTACCTGCTCATAATATGGACGATCGGCAAAATCGGTGTACTCGTCGGCAATTTCGTCAACAACGGGCATACCTTCGATAACCTTACCGAATGCGGCATAGGCACCGTCCAAATGGGGAGCGTCTTGGTGCATAATAAAGAATTGACTACCTGCACTATTGGGATTTTGCGCGCGTGCCATGGAAATTACTCCACGGGTGTGGCAAAGGTCGTTTTTGAAACCATTTTGCGCAAATTCGCCACGAATACCGTAACCGGGACCTCCCGTACCGTTGCCTTTGGGGCAACCGCCTTGAATCATAAAACCACGAATAATGCGGTGGAATGTAAGACCGTTGTAAAATCCCTTTTGCACAAGGGAAATAAAGTTGTTTACCGTGTTGGGTGCAACGTTAGGGTAAAGTTCGATTTTGATTTGTTTGCCATTGTTGGTTGTGATAGTAACGATTGGGTTTTGCATGATATTTTTCTCCTTGAAACACCTACCGTATGCACATATTTTAGAACAATAGCAGGTGGATTTTTATGTTTTTGCGCTTTTGTTGCGTGTGCATTATATTCTACCACAAACACGAACAATATTCAAGACGTCTTGGAAAAATAATTGCAAATTGGATGATTTTTTGTTTAGGGAAGTTTTTGTTTGACTTTATTGGTATATTTTTATATAATATTTTTACAAATATACGCAAAGCAATGGGTTTGACAAGAAAAATTATTGTAAAACTCGTTAAATGCGAAACAAAAGGAGCCATGTTATGTTAAGTCAAAAACAATTAGAACAGTTTGCCGAACTTACCGTTCGCGTAGGCGCAAATATGCAAAAAGACCAAATCGTGGTTGTACGTTGCGACGTCGCTTGCCAAGATTTTGCACATCTTATTGTAGAAAAAGCATACGAATTTGGTGCTAAAAAGGTTATTATGCAATGGAGTGACGAGATTGTATCACGCATGGGCATGCTAAACCAAAGTTTGGAAACTTTGTGCGATATTCCTCAATACGTTGTAGACCAATCGCAATATTTTATTGATAACAACGTATGCCTTATTTCCATCAAAGCGGGCAATCCCAACATCTACCAAGGTTGCGACCCTGTTAAACTTAAAGAATCGGCAATCGCAAACAGAAAAGCAACTGCTAACTTTAGCAAAGCAACAATGTCGAACTTGCTTAGATGGACGCTTGTTTCCATACCTACTGCAGGCTGGGCAAAGCAAGTTTTCCCAGAGTTGCCTGTAGACGAGGCTATCGACAAGATGTGGGATGCAATCGGCCACATAATGCGTTTGGACCAAGAAGACCCTACCGAAGCGTGGTTTAAGCATATCGACGTACTTACACGCCGTGCAGAATTTTTAACAAACCACAACTTTGAAACAATCCATATGTACAACGCCGAAGGAACCGACCTTTACGTTGGACTTGCAACCGACCACTTATGGCTTGCCGCTCGCGAAATGGGACAAGACGGAATCCCCTTTACCGCGAATATGCCTACGGAAGAAATTTTTACAGCACCGCACAACAAAAAGATTAACGGTACGGTAGTTAGCGCATTGCCACTTGCAAACAACGGTAATATTATCGACAACTTCAAAATTACCTTTAAGAACGGACGCGTTGTGGACTACAGTGCGGAAGTTGGTTACGATGCACTTAAAGGCTTGCTAACAACCGACGAAGGCGTTTTGTCGTTGGGCGAAATTGCTTTGATTGGCAAACACTCCCCCATTGCGGAAAGCGGAATTTTGTTCTTCAACACTTTGTTTGACGAAAACGCAAGTTGCCACTTGGCATTTGGTCAAAGTTACCCCACCACCGTTAGAAATGGTAACAGTTTGACGGAAGAACAACTTGCAGAACGCGGAATGAACAGCAGTCTTAACCACGTAGACTTTATGGTAGGCACAAAGGACATCAACATTGACGGTATTTCCTTTGACGGTAAAGTTGTACCCTTGTTCCGCGACGGCGAATGGGATATTGAGTAAACTTGATTTTTGAGTTTCTAACAAAAATTTTGTGATACCAACTAAAAACGCTATTAAAAATTAAATTGCAGTATTATATAAAATAAATTTTGCAAGTTAAAAACGGAGCAGTCGAAAGATTGCTCCGTTTTTTGTTATACTATAGTAACATACGCAAAAGTAATTGGTCTGCAATAGAAAATTGAACCACTATACGTTTATAAATACAAAACTCTAAAAGATATTTGTTGGAATACGCTGTCGGTATTGTTTGTCGGCTTCGTTTATAACTACAAAGCCATAAAAGATATACGTTGGCATATTCTGTCGGCACAAAGGTTTGTAGACAACACGGCAGAAAATAGCATTGACTGTCAATCACTATTCGACGTGACGTTTGAATTGTATCTATCAAAGCAACGCTTCTAATTGTTTGCGCAAGGCAAGCATATCAGTGGAATAGAGGTCACGGTTGTTGCGGTCTACGTCGATATTGCAAATGGTTGTTAATTTGCAAGGAGCATCGTGCAAAAGATAGACCGTATCGGCAAGGGCAAGCGCTTCGTCCACGTCGTGAGTGACTAAAATTGTAGTACGCGGATTGGTTTTAAGCAAGTTGTCGAGTGTTGTATACAGCGTTTTGCGAATACCAAGGTCCAGGGATTTGAACGGTTCATCCAACAAAAGTACTTGCGACGGAAAGGCAAATGCACGTGCAAGAGACACACGCTGTTGCTCTCCGCCGGACAACTTTGTTACATTAGTGGACGTTAAATGACCGATTTCGGCAGTGTTAAGGTATTGTTGAGTAATATTTGCACGTTGAGTTTTGTCTTTGACAATTTTTTGCAAAACCATTTCGACGTTGTTAAACACTGTGGTATCGGCAAGTCGTGGTTGCTGAAACACGTAGGAAAGTTTTCCGCAATGGATTGTACCGTCGAATGGAACAAAACCTGCGATTGCATTCAACAAGGACGTTTTTCCGCATCCTGATTTACCCAAAATAGCATGCACATTGCCACCGTTGAACGTGTGAGAAAAATCGTTGTAAATGGTTTTGTCGCCGTAAGACAAATTTAGGTTTTGCACTGTTACGTCACATGCAAACGTGGAAATATGCGCATTTGTTGAATTAGTCATTGTGCATCTCCTTTTATCTTTTTTGCGACAATTTTTAGCACTACGTCTAACAAGGTGGCAAATAGTACCGAAAGAATGGTCAACGCAAACAAAGACGCTACGTTGGAATAACTGTTTGCCAGTTGAATTAGTCCGCCAATACTTCGTGGCGTATTGGATAAAATTTCTGCAGAAACAATCAATTTTACGGTAAAGGACAACGTTGCAGGCAATTCGCCCAAAAGATATTTTGAGACTGTTGGAAAGTACACAAATTTGAATTGTTGCACAGGTGGAACGCTATACAAACTGCACATTTGCACTATGCCGTTATCCACTTGTGCTATTGCGTTGGTTACGTTTGTGTACGTCATCGGGAACACTACCAACAAGCACACTATTATCGGGGCAATGGTTTTGTTTACAATTAACGTTAAAATAACCATCACGGCAACCGTTGGTGCAGAACGGAAAATAGCAACAATAGGCGCAAGCACTTTGCCGACTGCCGGCACAAACTTCGCAAAAATGCCTACTATTAGTGCCAACGCAAGTGAAATTGCAAAACACAAAAACACCCTACCCAACGTGCGCAAAAGCACGCTCCAAAACGTACCGTCACAAAGATGTTGCCACATTTGTGACAACGTTGCGCCTATCGACGGGAAAATAAACTCGCTACCCACATACAAAAAAAGCAAATGCCAAATTAATAGCATCAACGCTATTGATACAAGCGGATAAAATATGACAGATAGTTTTTTTAGTAAATTGTTAGTCATTTGTTACACTGTAAATATCCACGATAAATGAATTGGGAATTGTTTTTGCACTGTCGCTTTGCACTGCGATAATACTTTCAATATAATTTGTAACTTCCGTCCAAAGGGTTGCATCGTCAAAAGTTTTTACGTTGATACCACAACCGTCAACGGAACTTGCAGTTGTATTTTGCGCGTTGAAAGATGGAGTTTCGCCTTCTTCAAGGTGATTGGCAACGGCATTTACGGCAGTTTCGATATTTGCCTTAACGTAGTCGGTTGCGCCTTGCATTGCCTGTACAACAGATTTTACAAGGTCGATGTTGTTATTTACGATACTACTTTTTACAACCAAAACCGCTTGAGGATAACGTCCGTAAACGTCGTGCAATGCACCAACCTTTTTGATTGCAGGGGCATTGGCTGTTATTTTTGATACGACAGGTTCTGGTGCAACAACGTAGTCTACGGCATTTGCGCCGATAAGTGACGTTGCAATTTGAGTACCGTTGATACCACTAAGAAGTACGTTATCCGCAGTGTGTTTTGTTGCATCTTCGGTGTAAGTTAAACCGATTTTGGTAAGCAATGCTTTGGTGGTAAGCCCGGGAACGGCAGCAAGATTAACAACGGCGATAGATTTACCTTTAAGTTGCTCTTTGGCGTTATCGACAGTTATTTGAGTGTCGTTTTTGCTCAAAAAGTACAAATTGCCGTGAGTTACCACTGCAACCATTTTGTATTCGTCGCCACCGCTAAGCATTTTTGACGCAAGGTTTATGGGCAACAAAGCGAAATCGGCATGTTGGTTTAGATTACCGACAACGTAGTTTTTGACGTTGTTAGCATTGACGATTTTGTAGGAAAATTCGTTGCCAAATTGTTTGTTTTCCGCCATAAGTTGACTGATTGCCAATGCGGGAGCCCCGTCGGGGGCAATCATTGTGTAAGAAGCGGGAGTTGGAGTTACAGTATGTCCTTGACAATGTTGTTCGGTAGAGGTATGAATTGTACAATCATCGTTTGTGCAAAGTCCACAAGTTGGACACGCACTGTTGCATTCCATTGGATTTACAGTATGTCCTTGACAATGTTGTTCGGTAGAGGTATGAATTGTACAATCATC
>CAYOKR010000037.1:8049-14126 GCA_964404625.1 uncultured Oscillospiraceae bacterium
GTTTGTGCAAAGTCCACAAGTTGGACAAGCACTGTTGCACTCGGTTGGGGTGCAGGCGGTAAGCATAACGCCAAAAGACGTGATAATTAATAAAACAGATAAGATAATAGCGATTTTTTTCATATTTTTACTCCTTTGTTAACATACTTTTTGCTTGAACGTGCTCGATTCGTCCAAGCGCGCCCGTTAAGGCGGAAATTTGTTCGACACTGCCTTTTACAATCAAGGCAATAACGTTTTTGCCACTTTCGTGGTCGGGTATACCCATTCGTCCGCAAATAACGTCGCCGTGGGCGGTTAGTACCGATTGTACTTGCGATACCGATTGACTGTCACTAACGACGATTGCAACGACGCCTGTTCTATTCATAACTACTCCTTTTGTCAAAGTGATTTTTGTTAACTTCGACCATAAATAAAATTTTTAGCACGAAATAAATAACTTTTACGTTGAAAAATTCGCAAAAAAGCACATACGTATCTAAAAAATGATTACAAATTAACGTTACATAGCAACAGTTTTGTTTGCAAACGTCTACTAAACAAGGTAACGTGCCAAGCCCAATGCAACGCCTGTAAAAAACATTAACTGTTATTTTTTGTCGTAATTAAAATGCAATTTTTCAACAAAAAAAATACCCTTTTCTCAACAAAAGGGTACAAATTGCAAAATATTGTTGCGGATGTTTGCCAAAACACGTCAAAAGAGTTTTACTGATTGATACGCTAACAAAATCGCCGCTTTACGACAAAACGAATTGTGCATAAAACACAAAAATGCCGTGCGAAATCTATCAAAATTAAAGACGTATTCTAAAAAAACACTGTAACCGTCAATTTGCTTACGCATAAGCAGTTTGAGAGTTCCACAGATATTGCAATCTGTCTCGCCGAAATCATTGAGAAAGATTTGTTTTGTAATGATATTGTACACTACAACGGAAGTTTTGTCAAAGGTTTGATAGACGTTGATATTTGCGGTCGATTTTATAAATCAAAATAGAATCAAAATATAACGTCGCAAAATGTTTTTTGATATAGTTAAAAATTTACAAAAGGTAATTGCGTTTTTGGCGCAATATCGCAAAATGTTTATATGCACATATTTGCAAGTAAGCAATTTTAGTTATCGAAGGTTAACACTTGGCAATTACGAACGATGTAGTTAAAATAATCGCCGTCTTTGGGTTTGCCTAAAAAGTAACTTTGCACCACCATACCGATACCGCCATGAGCAACCACCAAAACGTTTTGTTTCGGGTACTTTTGGGTGATTTCGTCCAAAAAATCGTAGACGCGCGCCACCACTTGCGAGAGATTTTCCGCATGTAGGAAAGTTTGCGTACCGTTTTCGTTCCAAAAGCCTTTATCCAACATAAGTTGCAACGATTGACCTTCGTATTCGCCAAAATTGCGTTCAATAAGTCGTTGGTCAACAACAATTTTGTTTTCGTCCACTACCGCTTTGCAAGTTTCCAACGCACGACAAAGAGGTGAGCAAAAAACCTTGTCGAAGGTTACGCCTTGCAACGATTGTGCCATTTGTTGTGCTTGGGCGCGTCCTGTGTCGTTAAGCGGAACGTCCGTTTGACCTTGCATAAGTTTGCGAACGTTCCAATCTGTTTGTCCGTGTCGAATAAAGTAAATCATAGATGGATAATACTAAACATTGACGATTTTGTCAAGTAAAAGACTTTGCTTTGGATTGTTATGATAGATAATGCGTAATAAAAGACGACTGTTATACCTTACTGTAATGAAAATGAAAAACGATAATACAAAAGGAAGAAGTGCGAAAGTACACTTCTTCCTTGTTAATTGATTTTGATTTTACTTACGGCAAGACACTATTATGCCGTAATAAAATTGATTTTATTGATAGTTTTTTCCCAATGCTAACAACATTTTGCAACGAAAACTAACTAATCAATATTTTTAAGCAACGGTTTGCCCGTTGTAGAATCAATCTTCCAGTAGTTTTCAACACCGCCGATAATGTTTTCTCCAAGTTCGAAGTCGATATCTCCGTAAGTGGTTACAAATGCAACTTTCCCGTTACTTACGTGACGCAACTCTCTTTCTACCTTTACTTGGTAGGTAATTTGGTCGGTTGTATCCAACGTTACACCGTAGTTATAGTTATCGAACGTATCACCATAGTAGATAGAATCAACAAGAATGTTTGTATGGTCAATATAGAAACTTTCTTCACCAAGCGTCAACGTGATACTTCGAGTAACTGTTTTATCCCAAGTGGTAACGCCTGTATCCTCGTCGGTAGAACTTTTGCAAACAACTTCCACTACCACGTCTTCGCCGTGGATTGTGCCGTAAAACTTGTAACCGCTTTCCGTTTCTTCGCGAGTGGCGGTAAAGGTTTCTTCGTAGTCGTAATAGTAGTTGTCGTCAACAAAAAAGATGTTAGATACGCTGGTTGATTCGTTAGCAAAAATGCCTAATTTGACGTCTCTTTTCTTTTCGGCAAATTGTACGTTTGCAACGTTATCGAAACTGCCGTCTACGTAGATATTTTTTACGACAGCGCCTGCAACCGTTTCACCTACAATCGCACCCGCTTGCACCGTTGTGGAAAACACACCTTTTGCGATACTTTCCGCATACAAATAACCGTTTTCGTTAAAATCCAAATAACAATCGGTCAATTTACCTGCCAACTTACCTACAAGTCCACCGCACGAAGAGGTTCTTGAACGTGATGCTTGCGGTTTGCCAACAAACTTTAGGTAGTCTACCGTTGCCTTGCACGATACGATTGTGCCGTCAACGTAACCTGCCAAGCAACCGGCAAAGCACTCTTCCATAGATTTTGTTTCTAACGAACCGTTAAATTGTGAATTTTTGATAACCGAGTCGCTCGTTACCGTTCCGACAATTCCGCCGAAATAACCTGCAGTGCCAAGCAACTTACCGTTTACTTTGCAGTTGTTAATGGTTGTATTTGTAACCGAGCCTACAAGTCCGCCAAAGCGACTATTGTGGAAACCATAACTGTCCGTCCAGAAAGAAATATCGGTGTTGCGATTGTAAGTAACGGTACAGTTTTCGATAGTCGAATCGAAAGCCTGACCAGCCAAACCACCGAAACGAGAACCGTCCGAACCGCTAATTGAAAGGTCAAGGTCGTAGACGATGTTTAAATCCTTGATTGTGCAACTTTGTATTCTCCACAAAAACATATTGCTTTTGCCAAGAGAACCGTTTGAATCGCCTTTGATTGTTATTGTATGTCCGTTGCCGTTTAAGGTCATTTTTTCGAGCATTAGACCTTTAACTAACGTCGTACCATCCTTGAGGTGAGTTTTACTAGCCATTTGAACGGCAAAAAAGTCGTCACCTGTTCTTATAGTAAAGTCGCTTGTAATGTTGATGTCATTAGACGACGGAGTAAACGTATATCTATTTAGACTACCTTTAGTCGCCTTATAAAACTCGTCAGTATTGGATACGTCTTTTGCAAAAATTTTGTTACAACTTGCAAACACAAGCAAGCACGACGTTGCCAATGCGACAACAAGAATCAAACAAAATACCTTTGCTAAAACTTTGCTTCGATTGTTTTTCATAGTTAGTTAGCCCCCTCAAAGATTTTTAGACTTGGATTGACAAAATTGCCGTCTTCGGTAAAGTAACCGAAATTCCAAATATCTTCGTCAAAACTTAAAAACGAATCTTTTGTATCACCGTTTAGGTCGGTAAACGTGTAGTCACCTTTCATAAATGGTTTCAACATCATATCGGTACGTTTAACGCACAACTCAGTACCGCTTGAGTTAAAGTTTACGTCATATTGAGTGCATTGGATTGCGCGTTCGTTATCGTCCAAAGAATCATCGTCGTGGTTGCACCAATAGCAGTAGTTTATTTCACTCGCCTTGTAGTAGACGCCTGCCATTGCGCCCGCTTTTACGTTGGTAAACGTGCCGACGTTTTCGTTTAGCCACGAGTTGCAAATAATTTTGCTTGGCAACGACAAACAACTTTCCGCATGGAGTTCGGCATCACCGACAAGTCCGCCTACTACCACTTTTGCACCGACGGAGCCTTCCAAAGTAGTTTTCACTTTGACGGAACCGACAAAGACGTCGTTTTTCATGTGGCAAGTACCTGCATCCGCTTTAAATCCTGCAATAACTATTTCACTTGACTTAAACAAAGAGTTATCGAGATTTACGTTGATATCAACGTCGGACAGACAATTGTTGATATAACATTTATAACAGTAATTGTAACCGACAAAACCACCGATACGAACTTGTTTGCAATTAACGTCTACGTTGATTTTGCCTTGAACATAGCAATTTTCAATTGTTATATTAGCCTTTGCACCAAAACCAATCAAACCGCCGACAAACAATTCGTCGTTGGACGAGGCAAGATTGGTATCTATTGTAAAGTTTTCGATGCCAAGGTTTTTGATAGTTACATCGTCGCTGGAAGTACTGCTGATAAACCCAAAACTGTTACCGCCGTCTCTTGCTATAAACTTAACGTTTTTGATAACGTGTCCGTTACCGTCGATTGTGCCGGAAAAGTCACGAACACCATAAAAAGAATAGCCTTCGCAATCGATGTCGTTATCCAAAACGAAATTGCCACCGTCATACAACAAAATCAAGTCTTCCTTGGTGGATAAATGCACCTTTTTGAGTGTGTTATCTTTTGAACATGCCGAAAGCAACACCGTACATGCCAAAACGAGCATAACCACCAACAAACATTTTGCCAATACGCTCTTTTTCATACTGTTATCTCCCTATTTTTATGTTGAAATATACCGATTTAACGATATGCACAAACAAAATGCAGACGTTTTTGCTATCAATTTTGTTGCGCACAACATAACATATTGATATATTTTCCCATACTCAATTATATATATATATATATATATTCTGTCAATATTTTTGGGCAAAAAAGTGCTTGTTTTTTTGATATATTTGCCTATAAATAGCGTAAATTTACAGCGAATTTTGACTCAAATGAATTTTTGCAAGAGCAAAAGACTTTTTGCTATGTGAAGATAGTTTCGGCATGGTACGTATTTTTTGCCGTGGCAATCGTGTGATAGAAGGTTTGCCTATGGCAAAAAAGTTTCGGCAGGAGCAAGCCCCTGCCCTACGATTGGGGTTGTGTAGTGGAAGAAGTATAGTTGATAAAAACGGATTGTTAATAATGTAAATATTTAACAAATGACGTAGATAGTTAATAAGAATAGATAGGTAGTTAATAAGGTGGGTTATGAATGAAATATAAAATTGATGAGTGTATACATATTTAATATTATTGTACGTATTTATTTAGATATATTTAATTGCTATTATATATATTTATTTAATTACTATACTTTTAATTATCGTATTGGTACATTTCACGAGCAATCAAATATACACGCACCAAGTGCCGACGAACTACACGGTATGAAATATCGAGAAAAATAGTCACTACCATTCGAAAATAATCCAAAATTGAGCATTTTTGAAATGACGTTAATTTCGGCAGGAGCAAGCCCCTGCCCTACGATTTAGCATCAAGAAAATTATATTAAATGCTACCCGTTCACAAAAACGATTTGGACATTAGATTTTGGCATCAAAAAAAATCAGGTACGGTAATAGATAACGTCCGTACGTAGCAAAGAAAAGTCATATTTGGGTATTAAAAAAGTCTCCTGCAAAAGCAAGAGACTTTTTGGTTGTTTATTGAGAATTAGTCGGCTAATTATCTATCAAGTTCTGCAAAGTATTTGATTGTACGAACCATTTGAGACGTATAACTGTTTTCGTTGTCGTACCAAGCAACAACTTGTACTTGATACAAACCATCGCCAAGGCTTGTTACCATTGTTTGAGTTGCATCGAACAAGGAGCCGTAACGCATACCGATAACGTCGCTGGAAACAATCATATCTGTGTTGTAGCCGAAAGATTCGGACGTAACGGATTGCATGTAAGCGTTGATACCGTCGGCAGTAACGTTTTCGCCCTTAACAACTGCAACCAAAATTGTGGAAGAACCTGTGCAAACGGGAACACGTTGAGCGGAACCGATAAGTTTTT
>CAYOKR010000038.1:0-14041 GCA_964404625.1 uncultured Oscillospiraceae bacterium
GTAAGTATACATTATTTGTTAATAAAATGTCAACAATTTTTGAAAATTGCAAGATCTGTTTCGCTTGTGTGATATAGACAAAATTACCCAAGGATTGATTTTGCAAAAAAAATCGATACGCAAATTACCTTTTGGCAACGTAGTGATTATAACGCAAAGGTTCGTGCAACCAAAAATTCCATAGTAGCTATAAGCATACGGAAAATACCGATCAATAGAATTAAAAGCCTAAACTATTAAGTAGGGATTTAGGTCAAGCGGAGATTTCCACTCGATACCAAAATGTAATACCAAAACTAATTTTTTTGCTTTCCAATAAAATTTTTGGTTGTTTTTGTTGTTGTCCGTTAGCATGCCGTATATGATACGCTCCGATTGGTCGTAAACATCCAAATATTCTTTGGTTTGTTCCACGGGATCGGTTTTAATAACCGGTTTGTCGAATTGACTATTGATAAACTGTTCCAAATCGGGAAACTCGTTTAGCAGTTGCTCTCTGCTTAGCGAAAATTCATCGGGAACAAACGAGAGCGCCAAGTTGAAATTTACAAACGCCTTTGCACTATTGGTTTGGTCGTCCGCCTTTGCCCAAGTGCGAGAAATTTGTTGGTAGCAATAGGCGACGTCAAGTTGGTGATTTTTTGCTTGGCAAATGGCGATCAAATCGTCGTAGTAACTTTGCAATCGCTCGGCAAGGTAACGATGTGCGTCCTTTGGTTGAGTGGCAAAATCGTGCTGTTCCATTTTGATGAGCAAGTCTTTGATTTCCGCAACAAGGGGTGTAAGCTCGTAGCGTTGGTTTGTTTGAATATAGCACTTGCACAACTCCACGTCCGCCTGAAAACGAAACAGGTTTTTGCTTGCTTCGTTGGGTAGTTCGTCAAAACGTTTTTGTAGTTGCAAAAGTTTGTCGATTTTTTCCAAAGGGGGCATTTCGTAGTTCATCAACACTGCATTGAATTCCGCCAAGAAAAGCACTGAATAGTTTTGTGAATTTGCCATTTTGCACCAAAAAATTAGATAGAATGGACAAATTATAACATTTTGCAAAAGCAATGTCAATGCAAATGCGGAAAAGACAACATAGAATATGCGATAATGCAACGGCAGCATGCACCACCCCGGCAAAACATCGTGTTTGATAAAGCTTTAATGGTTGCACTAATGATAAATATAATTGCAATCGCACGCCCGTTGAATTTGAAAAATACAAAGAAAAATTTTGTTTGCAATGTTGTTGCAAAAAATAAATAAATTGTGGTACAATGATGCCAGCATACGAAGGCTGTTGCAACAATTGTCTGCGCAACCGCAAAGGACGTTTTAGACGTAATGCAAATGAAAGCGTAAAACAAATTGCAACAAAGTCGAAAATAAAGGAGAATAATTATGGCAAAAAGAAAAAGCAAAAAAGTATCTGTAAATATGTCATCATTGCTAACTGCACTGCTCTACATTGTTGTCGGCGTGCTGTTCTGCATCTATCGTGACGCATTTATCAACTGGCTACTTACCGCAGTGGGCGTTGTGTTCGTTTTGCAAGGCGTTATCCAAATTGTACGAAACTACACAACCACGGGTGTGATTAACGTTGCAATCGGCGTGTTGATTATCGTGTGTGGCTGGACGTTATTGTGGCTCGCCATGACGATTTTCGGCGTTATGTTGGTTGTTTCGGCTATCTACAGTTTTTCAAGAAGTCGCAAAACAAACGCAAACATGTTAGAGCTTCTTGTGGCAATCGTTGTTGGCGTGTTGCTTGTTACAAACGGTTTTACAACGATAGCTTGGTTGTTTATCGTGCTGGGTGCGGTGCTTATCATCGAAGGCTTGCTTCAACTCGTGGCACTATTCAAATAACATAAAACATCACAAAGGACAATTTTTGCAAAAGGGTTGTCCTTTTCTGATATATAAAAACAACTTAAAAATACAATATTGCACAGGCGGAAAGGGGTAAAATAACGTTAGACAAACTACATAGTTAGTAGTATAATTAGGTATCAATTGCGGAACGTCATGCAGTAGCAATCACATTTGGTGCAGTGAACAATCAAACAGTTGCATTGGGTAATTATAAAGTTATAGATAATCCCTTAACAACTTTATTGGTTGTTTTCTTTACACAACCACTTTGCAAAAGACTGACACTGTTAGAAATACGAAACGACAGCACCTCAACTACAAGGAAACGCTCGCAAGCGACCAAATCCGCAAGCAAAATATCACAAAACTGGAGTTTTACGCATGGAAAAAACATTTTTTGGCAACTATAACGGACATGACATTTACGCATACACTTTGCGTGACGAAATTAGCGTAACAATAGTAACTTTGGGCGCAACGATAATTAAATTGGAAGTTCCAAACAAATCGGGTGAACTTGTAGACGTTGTTTTGGGAATGACGAACCCCACCGACGTTTGTGGTGCAAAGGGCGACTATATGGGATGTGTGGTTGGCAGATGTGGCAACCGCATTGCAAAAGGTAAGTTCACTTTGGAAGGCAAAAACTATCAACTGGATTGTAACAACGGACAAAACCATCTTCACGGCGGATTTGACGGATTTCACAAAAAGGTGTACGACGTAGTATCTTGCGACGAACACAGTTTGACGCTAACATCGCACAGTTGCGACGACGACCAAGGGTACCCTGCCAACGTAGATTTTTCCGTTAAATACACCGTTTGCGGAAGTACACTTACTATCGAATATTTTGGCGAGAGTGACGGCACCACCATTTTTAACCCTACAAACCACGCATATTTTAACTTGAACGGTCAAGACGACGGCAACATTTTGGATAACATTTTGCAACTGAATGCCAACGAATATTTGGAAATTGACGAAACATCCATTCCCATAAAAAAATCATCGGTGCAAGATACTCCGTTTGATTTTCGCACAGCAAAAGCCATTGGCAAAGATATTAACCTAACAAATATTCAACTTACAAACGGTGGCGGTTACGACCACAACTTTTGCTTGAACGATAGTCACTTTGCAAGAGCATTTTCGACCAAAACGGGTATCACAATGGATTGTTATACCGATTTGCCAGGCGTACAATTTTACAGCGGAAACTTTTTGTGCGGTAACGTGGGCAAGGCAAAGTACCCCAAGCGTAGCGGATTTTGTTTGGAAACACAATTTTGGCCGGATGCAATAAACCACCCCGACTACAAACAACCGATTTTGCACAAAGGAGAAAAATTCTATTCCAAAACGCAATACGTTTTTGGCGTGGATAAAAATAACTAACAATAGACTACTTAACGCAACTTCGATTTTTGCGTTATATCAACACAAAACTCAATACTTTTATATCGGTATGCAATTAGACGCACAAAAATAGATAAGTATTGATTAAAACCTATAAAATTTGCGCAATAAAACAACGTTTTGATAACAAAATAGCTACAACGATACAAAAAATTTATCTTTGCAAACTACAACAAATAATATATTACGTACTCAAAACGCTAAACCGATAAGTTTTACAAAAAGAGACGTCAGTCAAAAATATATTTAGCATAATTTACAACAACTAAAACGATGGGTAGCAATATGACGCAAACAGCTCAACAAATACAACAAAATCGCGATTACAACGGCTGGGACGAACTTTTTCACCGCGAATTTGCCAAGCCCTATTTTGCCGAGTTGCGAAAGTTTTTGGTACAAGAATATGCCACAAAAAAGATTTATCCGCCAAAACACTTGATGTTAAACGCATTTGACCAAACGGCATACGGCGACGTTAACGTGGTAATTTTGGGACAAGACCCCTACTATCACCAAGGACAAGCAATGGGAATGAGTTTTTCCGTGCCGAAAGGTGTGCTAATTCCACTAAGTTTGCAAAACATCTTTAAGGAAATAGAAGACGACCTTGGGTACAAATCCAAAATCGTCGGCGGAGACTTAACTCCATGGGCAAGGCAAGGCGTGTTGTTACTAAACACCGTGCTTACCGTGGAAGACGGCAAACCCAATTCCCACAAAGACAAAGGTTGGGAAATTTTTACCGACGAAGTGATAAAATATCTTAACCAACGCGAGCGCGGTATTGTGTTTATGTTGTGGGGCAGTAACGCTATCACAAAAAAACGGCTTATCACAAACCGTCAACACTTGGTGCTTACCGCACCGCACCCAAGTCCGCTTTCGGCATATCGCGGATTTATCGGTTGCGGACATTTTTCCAAAGCAAACGAATTTTTAGCGCTACAACACAAGGAGATCAAGTGGTAGATGTCAAAAGCATTGATGACTATACACGGATTTTTGTCCGACGTGCACGATTTTGGCAGATTGTACGAATACTTAAATATGTACGACAAGGTTGTTGCGTGTAAAATCCCAGGGCATAACGACAAATTAGATTTTACCAAATTTACGGTAGAAAACACTTTTAGTGCTGTGTTGCATTGCTACGACCAACTTGCAAAGGACTACGATCAAATCGACGTTGTTGGTTACTCGATGGGAGCAACGCTTACGACCTATCTTTGTACGCAACGCAAAGTACACAAGGCTGTGCTTGTCGCCCCGGGCAACAAGTATATCAATTTAGATAGTCCCCTTGCCACCTTAAAATTTTACTTGCGATTTGTTGCGCAAACGTACACCAAAACCAACGGTTCGCTAAAACAACGTATCGAAAGCACAAAAAAGGCACTTTCGCCCTACGTAGATAACGCCGTGGCACTAAATCACGCGGCGACAAAAAACTTTTTCCCTAACATAAATATGTACACTTTTACAACCTTTGCCAACGTGATAAAAGCGTGCAACGTGCAAATGGAAGCGCATTCGCCCATAGACGTGCCTACGTTACTGTTCCGCGGAGAGTTGGACGAACTTGTACCAATGGCATCAATCGACTACGTTTGCAAACACTTTACCAACGTGCAGAAAGTTTTTTACGACGACGTTGGACACATGTTGATGTTATCCAACCGCGACGTGGATTTTATCACGGAAACGCTAAAATTCCTTACCGATGGCAATTTTAGCGAAAAAATTCCATCCAAACAAACAAATCACTCCGCAAAATAGATTTTGCGAAACAACAATTCGATATCACAAGAGGCTTTGCCTATATTTGACATAACCCCAAAAGACTGCTACTTTTGGGGCGTATATTATATTTGCGTAATCAACAACACAAAAAACAAATACGAACATTTCCATTAAGCACGGTTTAAGATTTTTTACGTATAATCGGGGCAAATAAGATGTGATTTGGAAACAAAAAGTTTTGCGTAAAAGGATTTTGTGCCAAACACACAATACAAGGAGAAGCAAATAATGCTAAAACTATGCAACATTACAAAACGGTACGAAGCGGGAGAGTTTTCCGTTGACGCATTGCGCGGAGTATCGTTGGATTTTCGCAAAAACGAATTTGTGGCAATACTTGGTCAATCGGGCTGCGGAAAAACCACATTGCTAAACATCGTTGGAGGATTAGACCAATACACCAGCGGTGATTTGATAATCAACGGCAAATCTACAAAAGATTTCAAGGATCGCGATTGGGACGCCTACCGCAACTACACGATAGGGTTCGTATTCCAAAGTTACAACCTAATCCCACACCAAACAGTGTTGCAAAACGTCGAAATTGCCTTGGCACTTTCCGGTGTTAAAAAGGCGGAGCGTCGTCGCCGTGCAAAGGAAGCGTTGGATCAAGTAGGACTAAAAAACATGTATCACAAACGTCCCTGCGAAATGAGTGGCGGACAAATGCAACGCGTTGCAATCGCACGTGCTATCGTAAACGACCCTGACATCATTTTGGCAGACGAACCGACAGGTGCATTAGATACCGAAACAAGCGTGCAAGTAATGGAAATACTAAAAAACATTTCACAAAACCGCTTGGTAATTATGGTTACGCACAACCCCGAACTTGCCGAAAAATACGCAACACGTACTGTAAAAATGTTAGACGGTTTGGTTATTTCAGACAGTATGCCGTTAACCAAGGACGAACTGTTGGAACAAAACGTGCGTGAAGACGTTGCCTACGTTAAAGAAAAACTTGACAAAAAATCCAAACGCAAAAACAAAAAGAACAAAAAGCCGTCGCTATCCTTTGGAACATCCTTTATGCTATCGCTAAAAAACTTGTTTTCCAAAAAGGGCAGGACGCTGCTTACCAGTTTTGCGGGTAGTATCGGTATTATCGGTATAGCGTTGGTATACGCCGTATCGACGGGCATGTCCGGCTATATCAACACAGTACAAGAAGAAACATTAGCGTCCTACCCGTTAACCTTGCAACAATCGGGCGGAGATATGTCGTCGATGCTTTCGGCAATCGCATCGAGTGCACGACCGGGCGATAGTCACGATATAGACGACAATATCTACGAAAAACTTGTTTTCTACAATCTAACAAAGTCGTTAGGCGAAAAAATGCAAAGCGAAAACGACCTAAAATCGTACAAAGCGCATTTGGACGAACAACTAAAAGACACCGACGGCGAACTATACGACGCAATTAGCGGCGTACACTACGGCTACGACTTGGGTTTACAAATCTACACCAAAGACACCGACGGCAAGGTGATAGAAGCAGACACCCAAGAATTGTTGATGAGTTTACTTGGCAAAGTGTACAACGTAGATATTTCGAGCGTGAGCATGAGCACGGGCGGTTTGGCATCCACAATGATGAACTCCGTTTTGGGAATGACCATTTGGGAAGAACTGTTGCCCGGCAAGGACGGTAGCGCCGTAAACGACCTACTCAAAGACCAGTACGACCTTATACAAGGACGTTGGCCCACTGCAAAGGACGAGTTAATTTTGGTTGTGGACGAAAACAACGAAATTGACGATATGACTTTGTACGCATTGGGACTTAAATCAGGCGAAGAACTGGAAGCTATTATCAATTCGGTTAGCTCCGGCGTACAAGCACCGCAAACGACGGCAAAAAAGTGGAGTTTTGACCAAGTAATATCGCTAACCTACCGCACCATTTTCCCGTACGAATGCTACGCCCAAAACGAAACTAACGGCACTTGGTACGACGTTCGCAATTACGACGGCGGTTTGGACGGTTTGTACAACGACACAAGTAAGGGTATGACCTTAAAAATTACCGGTATCGTTCGCCCCAACAAAGACTCGTCCAATCATATGTTGCAAGGAACCCTTTGCTACACCTACAAATTAGTGGAACACATTATCACACAATCACAAAATTCCGCCATTGCCCAAGCACAAAAAGACAGTCCCGATGTTGACATATTTACGGGCAAATATTTTGTTAACAACAGCATTAGTACAACAGAAAAAGCTATCACAATCGTTCGACACATACGCAACCTATCAAAAGAACAAAAAATCGAAACGTACATGCAAATTATGACGGAGCCCACCGCAGAAGATATTGCGTACGTAAAAAAATCGTTGGATGCAGAAGTAGATGACGACGAAAAAGCATATCGAGAGAAGCTGATAAACAGCTTTACTGCAATGGGCATGAACGACGTTGCAACGTATGTTAAATCGGCAACACCCGAACAATTAAAATCACTAAATTCCTATATTGCACCAAGCCAAGCACAATCGATAAAAACAAAGGCACTTACAGCAGCCGTTACAGACCCGTCAACAGGAATTGTCGATACAAGCGTTTTTGCACAACGTATGGACGATATGTTGGAAACTGCCGATGACGAAACAAAAGCCGGTTGGTTCGATATAGTTATTGAGTTTGCCGACACCACCTACGACGACAATCTTGTTACACTCGGGTGCTTGGATCTTGCCTCGCCTTCCACAATCAGTCTGTACGCATCTTCCTTTGAAAACAAAGACATCATCGAAAAAGACATCGAAAACTTTAACAAAGACAGAGCAGAACAAGACCAAATACGCTACACCGACTACGTTGGGTTATTGATGAACGGCATCACCACAATTATTGATGCAATAACCTACGTTTTGATTGCGTTTGTGTCCATCTCGCTTGTAGTATCGTCCATTATGATTGGCGTTATCACCCTAATTTCCGTACAGGAACGCACAAAAGAAATCGGTATTTTGCGTGCTGTGGGTGCATCAAAGAGTAACGTTTCGGGAATGTTTAACGTAGAAACGGTAATTATCGGGTTTACAAGCGGTGTTATCGGCGTGCTGTTTACCTATTTGTTGTGTATACCGATAAACTTGATTTTGCAACTTTTGACCGGACTTTCCACACTAAAAGCAACATTGCCTGTAGGATTTGCCATATTGTTGGTGGGAATAAGCATGTTGCTTACATTGATTGCCGGCATAATTCCTTCGCAAAGCGCAAGCAAAAAAGACCCCGTTGTGGCTCTTCGAACGGAATAACATTAAAATTATAATTTACGTTTTACCAAAGCGTGTTGATATCAAACACGAAAACCATAAATTGTAAACGCAAATCGAAATTTACACAATTTACAACAAAAATTGCAAAAGGGACAATTTGGTTACTTCCAAATTATCCCTTTTTGTTTTGCCAAATCGTTAAACTAAGCACAACCATTTATTGCTATTTGTTGCTCTCGAAAATATAAGTTACCCAAAGTAGAAAAAAGTCACTCGAACGAGTGACTTTTTGTTGTTTGATTTGTTTGTGCAGTGATTAGTCAGCAACGTAAGGAATCAAAGCCATTTGACGTGCGCGTTTAACTGCAACTGCAAGTTCACGTTGGTGACGAGCGCAAACGCCTGTCATACGACGTGGAAGAATCTTTCCGCTTTCGGTAAGATACTTGCGAAGTTTAGCAACGTCCTTGTAATCAATGCTTTCAGCCTTTTCGATGCAGAAGTTGCAAACCTTACGGCGAGCAGGTCTTCTCATAGGCTTTTTAAATTCTCTGTTTTCCATTATCTTTTCTCCTTATAATTAGAAGGGCATATCGTCGTCACCGGAATCTACTTCGGTAAGTTGGTCAATAGATTTTTTGGTGGCGGGAGCCTGTTGTGGTTGTCCGTTTGCGTTAGGACGAGACAAAAACTCAACTTGGTCGGCACGAACGTCGAAAGTTTGACGTCTTACACCGTCGCGTTCGTAACTGCCCGTTTGGATAGAACCGGAAACTGCAACTTGACTACCTTTTACAAGATATTTGCCACAGTTTTGAGCAGTAGCGTTCCAAGCAACGATATTGATAAAATCTGCTTGGTTTTCGCCGTCACGAGTATATGTGCGATTTACGGCAATACTAAAACGGCAAAGAGTGGAGCCGGAATCCAACGTTTGAGTTTGTGGATCTTGAGTGAGTCTACCAATCAAAAATACTTTGTTCATAGATATTCTCCCTTTTGTACTATTTCTTTACAGTAACAAAACGCATTACACTGTCGGTGATACGCATTACACGTTCAACTTCGGCAGGAAGTGTTGCGGGTGCGGTGTAGTTTACAAGAACATAGTAACCTTCTGTTTTGTAGTTGATGGCATAAGCAAGTTTGCGTGTGCCCCACTTGTCAACAGAATCAACTGTACCGCCGTTATCTGTAATGATTGCCGAGATTTTTGCGATTACCGCCTCTTTTGCTTCGTCGGACAATTCGTTGCTGATAATGTACAACAATTCGTAATTGTTCATAATTTTTTACCTCCTTATGGTCTATTGTGGCAACAAATAGGATTTCGTTGCAAGGCGCTCATACTACAAGCCATACTATTATATAGTAGTTTATCAAAAATTGCAAGTGTTTTACAAAAGTTTATTTTTTGTGGGATTTTCGCCACGTTTTGTGTATTTTGCCCTTGGAAATTGCGATTGTGACAATCATAAGACGAAATAATCATTTTTTGAGTATGTTTTTACTCGACGGATTAGGCTTTGCGAAATCGGTATAACTATTGCAACGTAGTTTTTGAAAATTACAATTCGGCAAACACAACATAATTGCGGTAGGTGAAATTTAAGTTAGATTAGAAATTGTGTATTCGCTAATTATAACGATTAGCAAACACCTTTCCTTTTAATTGTGGCTTTTACAACTACACCATCCGTTACTTTGTCGTGCTTTTGCCCCACGCAAAACAATTTACATATCTTGCATTTTGTTGTATAATATTGCAAAAATTACTTTAGTTTGCGCTCGATATGGAAATTAAACACATCCTACAACAAAATAATTTTAGGTTCAACAAACAATTTGGTCAAAACTTTTTGACGGACGACAATTTGCTTGCCAACATCGCCATAGACGCCGGCGTGGACGGAGGTACCGTGCTGGAAATCGGCGCAGGTGCCGGCACGTTGACCAAGGCACTATCAAAATATGCCGATAAAGTTATCAGTTTTGAAGTGGACCGCAACCTTCAAAAGGTATTGGAAACAACTCTTGCCGATTGCAACAACGTGCAAATTGTTATGGACGACGTGATGAAATACAAAATGGACGATATCGAAAACCTTTGCGGCGGACAATATCGACTGGTTGCAAACATTCCCTACTACATCACAACGCCACTACTTATGCGTTTTGTGGAAGAAGGTAAAAACGTAACCTCCATAACGCTTACCATCCAAAAGGAAGTTGCCGAAAGATTAGCGTCCAAGCCTGCCACCAAGGATTACGGCGCAATTACCGTTGCCGTGCAAGCCGTTGCCGACGTTACCATAACACGAATTTTACCACGAGATTTGTTCTATCCCGTGCCAAACGTCGATTCCGCAGTGGTACGTATTGACCTGAACAAAAACAAATTTGATATTGACGACCACGAATTTTTTCGCAAGGTAGTAAAAATTTCCTTTGCAATGCGCCGAAAGACGCTGGTAAACAACCTTATGGTAGGGTTCAAAATGGACCGCGCTACTGCCGAAAAGGTGCTTGCAAATTGCAATTTACAACCAAATTGTCGTGGCGAAGAACTGTCGGTGCAAAAGTTTGTGGATCTATGCAACGTGTTGCGCAGTGAAGTTGTTACTGATTAGTTGTTCAAGTCCACACTTCAATTATCAACCAAACATGGTTTGGTTTCAAAAGTTTTATAAGCAATTTTTATAACTTATCGCAAATATAAAAACAGCTCACAACAAAAATCTCTAATCCCTAATCACTAAAAATCATGCTAACACTTGACGCCACAAAAAAATATGCACTTGCCGTATCCGGCGGGGTAGATTCCATGGTAATGCTACACGCATTTGCCAATTATTTGCCACGTGCGGATTTTTTTGTAGTAACGGTAAACCACAACATCCGCAAAGAAGGCGCAAGCGATTGTCGATTTGTTGCCGACTATTGCAAAAAATTGGGGGTTGAGTGTCAAATTTACAACATTGACGTGCCTGCTCACGCAGAACAAAACAAACTATCTTTGGAAACTTCCGCACGACTACTTCGTTACCAAATCTTTGATAACTTAAACTGCGACTTCGTTTGCACGGCGCATCACCAACGGGACAATGCCGAAACGGTGCTTATGCACATTATTCGAGGAAGCGGACTTGTGGGGGCACAGGGCATAAAACAGTACAACGGTAGATATTTTAGACCACTTTTGCAATGGAGCAAACAACGAATCGACGACTATGCACGTCAAAACGACGTACCTTTCGTAATTGACCAAACCAATGCAGACGACAGTTATTTGCGCAACTACATTCGCAACAAAGTTTTGCCGTTGTTACGCGACGTTTGCCCGACTGTTGAACAAAATATCGCAAAATTTGCACAAAACGTTACTGCGGACGAGCAGTTTTTGAGTAGTCTTGCGGATATTTCCACCGTGCAATTCGACGGTGACAGTGCGAAAATTCCCTTGCAACTGTTTGATAATCCGCAACCAATCGTATATCGCACGTTAAAAAAAGTTTTTGAAGAACTCGGCGTATTTTACGATATAGAAAGATGCCACTATCAAGCAATTTGCGACGTAGCTCATAACGTTGGCGGAAAGCAAACCTACTTACCGTTCGGGTACGTTGCAATAAACGACTACGACCACGTTACCCTTTGTAAAAACGTCCCAACGGACGCATTTACGTGGCAAATTCCTTTTGCGAAAGGTATCACGCAAACGCCGTTTGGCAAGGTGCTTGTAACAAGCGAAGTTCAACAAGACGCCTTACGTTTCGATATTGACAAAATCCCCGCCACTGCGGTATTTCGTGCGAGACAATCGGGCGATACGTTTACAAAATTCGGAGGCGGAACAAAACCTCTAAAAGAATATCTTATCGACAAAAAAATTTCCCAACGTGAACGCGACAAACTGATTATACTTGCCGACGGGCACAATGTTTTGGTAGTTGTTGGGATAGAAATTGCCGACAGCGTTAAAACAAGCGAACAAACCCACACATACTATATACAAAAAATTTAAGGAGAGTGAATCAACATGCACATTAAGGAAAATTTTGCCGAAGTGATGATTACGGAACAAGAAATTGCAGAGCGTATCAAAAAATTAGCAAAACAGATAGACAACGACTACAAGGACAAAAATCCGCTTGTTATAGGCGTTTTGAAAGGTTGTTGCATGTTTTTTGCCGACCTCGTACGCGACATGGAAGTGGACGTAGATATGGACTTTATCACCGTATCGAGCTATGGCAGTGGCACAGAAAGTAGCGGTACCATAACTTTAACAAAGGATTTGACGGTAGATTGTGCAAATCGCAATGTGTTGATTATCGAAGACATCGTCGACACGGGACTTACCATCCAATATTTGCAAGGGCTGTTTGCATCCAAAAACGTTGCAAGTTTTGAAGTCGCAACCTTGCTGGACAAACCCAGCCGCCGCAAAGTGGACGTTGATATCAAATACGTTGGATTTACCATCCCTAACAAATTTATTTTTGGTTACGGATTAGACTACGACGAAAAAATGCGCGGTTTACGTGACGTTTGCGTGATTAAAGAGTAAGTTCCGTTACAACAGCGGTAAACATTTGGCAAACGTGTTGTAAAAATTACACAAAAAAAATAACCAAATAATCGATAATTGTGCGCAAACGTATAAAAACTTTATATTAAACGTTGTGGCGAAGAAAATTTTTTTCAACGCTCAAAAACAAGCACTCGAAAGTTTGCGCAAATACAAAAAGACAAAACCTGTATAACAATACAAAAGGGTGAGATGACAAACTCACTCTTTTTTGATTGCAAAGGTAAATTGTCAAACGAATTGCAACACTCTATCCCCCGGTTGCACTTAAAAGTATAATTCACCAACAAAAAAAGAGAGCAACGATAACGTTACTCTCCGTGATTTTGTATCATTATTGCAAGCCGTACTTTTTCTTGAACTTGTCAACACGTCCGCCTGCATCTACAAGTTTTTGTTTACCTGTAAAGTAGGGGTGACATTTGTTGCAGATTTCAACCTTGATTGTGTTTGTATCTTTGGTTGTACCTGTTACAAACGTTGCGCCACAAGCACATACAACAGTCGCTTCATGATAATTGGGATGTATACCTTGTTTCATATCGCACCTCGCCCTTTATATTTGGAGTTTGACTCCACAGCATTTCTATTTTACTACAGCCAAACAAATCCGTCAAGCATTTTAGCAAAGTTTGATTTTTGCAACGATGTTGAAAGTTAAAACCAGCCACACGTGTTTTGTTTTGAGAGATTTTGATTTTTTGTTTGCGGATTTTTGCCTTTGTTACAACTTTTATAACGCTGATTTTGATAGATATTGATTGCGCCACAATTCTGCGTAACACTTAATGAATGCTACTTGTAACGTTTAAGATGGGCAATAATCCAATCGTATTTTGGCACAAGTTACAATTTGTGATTTTTTCTATTTTCATTTCGACGATTTATGAGGGTTTTATCTTTATTATAACGACTTCCCTACCAACGTTGTATTTAGCTTTGGATTTGGGTATCTTTTTTGTTGCTTGATGGGTAAATTTTTGTTTTGACGATTTACGAATCTTTGTAACCACCGCGTTTTGCAATAATCTATCGCGTATATCGGTCGGAATAAATGCCGTAATGCTTACGATGTCTTGTTTGACGGTTGCCACGTTTGCGGTTTTGTTCATTGCGTGTACCTCCTAA
>CAYOKR010000039.1:0-13346 GCA_964404625.1 uncultured Oscillospiraceae bacterium
CTAAACGTTATTTTTTTATATTCGAATTTTAGGTAAAAGTTTTTTCCGTTGACTTATGCTTTTCTTTATGCTACTTCCGACCACCGAAAAGGCAACACAATTGGAGGCTTATGTAACAATAAAAAGTGTCCATAAAAATGTGTTACAACAGTAGGTCGTAATAAAAAGGTAATAGAGCAACATATCTGCAATCAACTGCGCGAAGATAATGAGTACAAACAAATGAGTATGCAAGAATACATAGACCCGTTCACGGGTAAGCCGGCAAAAGAGAACAAATAAGAAAAGCCCCTTGAGGGGCAGTTCGTGAACGCCAAGCGGTTGGCGGACAATTCGATGAGTTTTTAGACTCGGCAAAGCAACGTGTTTCAAGGGAGCAGTCATAACCACCGGCTAAGCCGGTGGTTTGCACTGTATTATAAAGTACTTCGTTTTTGTGATTATAATTATGAGTAGAATAAGTGGATATTAGTTATTAATAGTGTAGTCTACCGCCTTGTGGCTGTTTTATATTGCATTCTCCCACATTCTCAACTCAAATCACCTAATTAATTAGTACATTTCTCCCGGGGTTTGTGGTGTAGCGGGTTGTTTTTCAGGTACGTCCACAACGATGCTTTCGGTAGTCAAAAGTGTTCCGGCAACGCTTGCTGCGTTTTGCAATGCGCTACGCGTAACTTTTGTCGGGTCGATAATTCCGCGTTCTACCATGTCGCCATAAGTATCTGTCAATGCATCGTAACCGTAGTTAGGATTTTTGTTTGCACGAACTTTTGCCACGATAACGCCACCGTCAACGCCGGCATTTTGTGCAATTTGTTTGATAGGTGCTTCAATTGCCTTGCGTACAATTTGTGCACCGGTTTTTTCGTCACCGGTCAAAGTTGCAATCAACTTTTCCAACTCTGGGATAGCGTTCAGTAGTGCCACGCCACCGCCCGCAACAATACCTTCTACCGTTGCTGCACGTGTAGCGTTCAATGCGTCTTCGATGCGCAATTTCTTTTCCTTCATTTCCACTTCGGTTGCTGCACCAACTCTAATTACTGCAACACCGCCGGCAAGTTTAGCAAGACGTTCTTGATATTTTTCCTTGTCGTAGTCGCTTGTGGATGCTTCCATTTGACTTCTAATTTGTGCCACACGTTGAGATAGTGCTTCTTGACTGCCCAAGCCTTCCACGATAATAGTGTTGTCCTTGTCCACCTTAACTTGCTTTGCACGTCCAAGCATATCAATGGTTGCGGTTTTAAGGTCCAAACCAAGTTCTTCGGTGATAACTGTTCCGCCTGTCAAAATTGCGATGTCGCGCAACATTTCCTTACGTCTGTCACCAAATCCCGGCGCTTTTACCGCAACGCAGGTAAAACTACCGCGCAACTTGTTCAAAATGAGAGTCGTCAATGCTTCGCCTTCCACGTCTTCGGCAATGATAAGCAACTTTCCGCCAACCTTTACAATTTGTTCCAAAAGTGGCAACAGTTCTTGAATGGAACTGATTTTCTTGTCTGTGATTAAAATAAACGGATTGTCCAACTCGGCAACCATTTTGTCGGTGTCGGTCGCCATGTACGGAGATGCGTATCCACGGTCAAATTGCATACCTTCTACAACGGCAAGTTCGGTAGCGATGGTTTTGCTTTCTTCCACAGTGATAACTCCGTCGGTGCCAACCTTTTCCAATGCGTCGCTAACAAGTTCGCCAATGGTCTTGTCGCCTGCCGATACCGATGCAACTTGCGCAATTTCTTGCTTGCCCGATACGGGGATTGATATGCTTGCTAACTTGTCTACGCACACTTGTACGGCGCGGTCGATACCCTTTTTCAAAATGATGGGGTTAGCGCCTGCCACAACGTTTTTGTTGCCTTCGCAGATGATTGCTTGCGCCAATACCGATGCGGTAGTAGTGCCGTCGCCTACAACGTCGTTTGTTTTTGTGGATGCTTCCATAATGATTTGCGCACCAACGTTTTCAAACGGGTCCACAAGAGCGATTTCCTTTGCGATAGTCACGCCGTCATTTGTGATAAGCGGACTTCCGTATTGTTTTTCCAAAATAACGTTTCTTCCCTTTGGTCCAAGGGTAATTTTAACTGTGTTGGCAAGTTGATTTACTCCGGCTTCCAAAGCTTGTCTTGCCTCTTGACCGTACTTAATTTGTTTCGCCATTTTTAGCCTCCTATAAAACTGCAATAGTGCAGTTACTTTGATGATTTTTTTTTGTAGATATTTTTTTATTGTAACGTTTCGTTGTTCAACTAATGTATGTATTTTTACGCAAAATTCACAGTTTAGATATGCAAAAACCATACTTTAACGTGGAGTTTTGTTTATTGCTCTACGATAGCTAAAATATCTTGTTGGCGAATGATTGTAACTTCTTCGCCGTCAATCTTAAACTCGTTTCCGCTGTACTTTGCGTAAAGCACCTTGTCGCCCGGTTTAACAATCATTTTTATTTCCTTGCCGTCCACAATTCCGCCTTCGCCAACTGCAACAACAATTGCGATTTCTTGCTTTTCTTGTGCGGCAGTGGGCAAAAAGATTCCGCCAACGCTTTGTTCTTGTTCTTTAATTTGTTTTACCACAACCTTATCAAAAAGAGGTCTAAGTGTCATTTTTGTTTTCCTCCTACGGTTTATTTTTTTTATTGATAATTACACCGATATAGTGCAACGTTCACTTACTAAATATTTTACCACACGTCTGGCAAAAGTCAATATTATTAATGGGGTATTTAGTCACTTTTTTTGACGTAAAATGTAAAAACGTATTGCAAAAATACACAAATTGCTTATGTACAAAACATAAAGTTTTTCAACGAAGTTAACCTAAAAGTCCACATTGTAACAAAAATTATCGTATAAAAGTTTTCCGCAAGTATATTTGTTTAACTTTATCCAATCACAGATTCAATTTAGTGATTTGCAGAAAAGCCATCATAAGTACCAACAAATAATGCTAATACGTAACGGCTTTGCCACGTCCACAGTCATTTTGGCTACTCAAAAAGCAAATCATTGTGCTTTTGTTTCATTTTTTTATCGCAAAACAGTTGTCTTTTGACAAATTGTATGGTACAATAGTCAAGCATAAAAATACAAAGGGCATGTTATGTCCATTTATATACGGAGGCTATTTCACGTGTTGAATATACTTGCATTCTTGGCATCTGTGCCAACACTCTCTTATGTTAAAATCGCCGTATCGGCTCTTGCACTTATCGCTGCCGGCTTTATCATTTTCGTAGTTATGCAACAAAAGGGCAATAGCGACGGAACAGAAGCTATGACAGGTTTTTCCAAAGATGACGAAAATGAAAGTTACTATGGTCAAAACGCTGCATCTCGTCGTGAGCGCGTTCTCAAAAGATGGACTTTTATTTGCGCAGCAGTAATTGCAGTTGCTTGCATCGCAATGATCATCCTTAACAGCATTGCATAGTTTTACAAACAACGAAAAAGTGGGCGGTTGGTTTTTTTACCAATCGCCTTTTTGTTGGATTTTTGTGCGATAGTGCAAAGGTCTATTGTTAGATACTTCAATCGCAATACAAAAGTCGATATCCGCTACGTTTAGACACCCACCAAACCAAGCACTGTCCACCATTCCGCAAATAAAGAACTTAAAACACCAAATAGATGGTAACAAGAAACAACGAAAACTTAAACAAAACAAACGTATCACAAAATCGGCTTTGCAATACAAAATACCACATTTTCTTTCGCTGATGTTTCCACGTGTATATATCTACCATTTCGGTGATATCTCTACAATACCTTTCTACTTCAGTCGATATTTCAAACAACAACTTTTGCCCAACTACGCAAAAGGAGACTTTATGAACGCAATATTTCATCTTAACGGACTAACTTTACAAACCGACCGCCTAATTTTACGCCCCTTTCAACAAACAGATTTGGACGACTTCTATAACTATGCACGCGTAGAGGGGGTCGGCGAAAGGGCAGGCTGGCAACATCACAAATCCAAGCAGGAAACTCAACGTGTTTTGGATGGTTTTATTGCCAACGACAAAACTTTTGCAATCGTTTACAAGCAAAACGGCAAGGTTATCGGCTCGATTGGTGTGGAACAGTACGGCATGGAAGACAAGTTGACAGAGTTTTGCAACTATCAAGGACGTGAACTTGGGTACGTTCTTTCCAAAGACTATTGGTCGCAAGGACTGATGACGGAAGCGGTCAAAACAGTTATCGACTACCTATTTAACGTTGCAAATTTGGACTTTTTGCTTTGCGGATATTTTGATTTTAACTCGCAATCCAAACGTGTACAGCAAAAGTGCGGTTTTGTGCCTTATCGCAAAATGACTTTCACTACCAACATTGGTACGCAGGAACAGGGCATATTGTCGCTACTACTAAACCCAAACAAAAACCTGCAACTAACTTTTTCTCACCCCGAAACGTTAATCTATAACCAATAATAGTAAATAATTAGATTGATTTATAGCGTATACTACGTTGCGTGATTACGATTGGTGTTTCTTTTTTAGCAGGTTATCAATCAGTAAGCAAAGGTTTGCAAGAACTAAAATAACAATAAACATCCAAAAATTGTTTGTTAAAATGTTGCAATCTCTAAAAACTCTCACGACCGATTGCATAGCGTAAATGCCAAAACTTAATTTACCAAAATAATCAAACAATGGTATTCTAACGCAAAAATGCTTGCAAATGTACAAAAATGATGTAAATAAAACAAAAATTAAAGTTAATTCAACCCACAAATTTTTTTTGGGAATCATTGCAAAAACGATGCACAAAAGCAACAACCCCAACGAAATCGCAATAATGGGTGGTGGGGGGGGGTAGAAGTTTTTCCAACCACTTAATTTGTGGTATCATCGATAGCAAAATTCCCAAGCCAATTCCTGCAAATGCGCTAAAAATACGTTGTTGTCTATAAGTAAAAGCCAAAATGTAGCAACAAATCACGATTGCTGTAATCGTGGATGTACGCAATTTTGTATTTTTGATTTCAAATATAACAAAGTACAACAAAAATGCTACAAACATTGCCGGAATAAACCATAAATACCCAAAAATAAAGTTTGTACCATAGTTGTTAGTTGGAAAAATCACAAAAAATATAGTGGAAAATATCAATCCGATCGGTAATGCTATGCCCATACTTTTTATGCGTTTTAGGGCAAACGTCACAAAATCGTGTATAAACGAATTTTTTCGACAACTATTGTGACTTTTTATAAAAAACAATCCGCTCAATATAAAGAAGAAGTCTACGGCAATTCGTCCTCCGTCAAAGTATTTGGATGTATTGTTTGCAATAACAAACATATTGTGGTAGTACACAATCCATATTGATGCCAATAATCGCACCAATTCGATAATGGAGTTTCGATTTGATTTTTTCATTTCTTCTTTGGTGATTTCCTTTTTCGATTAGTTGAAGTTGCGTTTTATCGGTATTAAAAGCACAAATTCTAATTGTCAAACTATGCAAAGTGATATATCTAAATATCATTCAACAATAATTATAACTTAACTAAAACATCGTTGTCAACACTAAAAATTAACAAATAACCTTATCAAAATTATACATTTCCCAAAAGGATAAAACAAAATGAACTTTCCACAAAAAATATTACAACTTATGCAAGACGCTAACCTGCGTGATTTCACAGTCAAGCAGATTTGCGCACTTGTACAAACTCAATCGGGTACGGAACGTCAAGCGGTAAAGGATGCCCTTGCAACTTTGCAAAAACAAGGTGACCTTTTCTACGACGACAATGCTCGCCGATATTTTCTTGTCGACGGTACGCGCATTGGTAAAGCAATTTTTCAAGGCAACAAACGTGGTTTTGGCTTTTTATTGCGTGAGGACGGCGATTTGTTCGTTCCCGCGCCAAAAACTTACGGTGCATTTCACGGCGATACCGTTTTGTATAAGCGTATCGACGGTACCCAAGACGAAGCACAAGTACTGTCAATTTTGCAACGTGGCAAAAACACGTTAGTAGGCACTTACCAAAAACAAGGCAACCTCGCTTTTGTTCTTTTGGATGACCAACACTTTTCTACGGATATTTTCATTCAACCAAAACGCCATCTTGGTGCAAAAAACGGTCAAAAAGTAGTGGTAAAAATAAATTCCTACCCAAAAGATAACCGCAACTGCCCCGAAGGTGAAATCATCCAAGTTCTCGGTTATCCCAACGACAACAACGTCGAACTGCTTTCCGTTGCCATTGCTTACGGAGTGCAAACGGACTTTCCCGAAAACGTGCAAAAACGTGCGTCTAAAATATCTCAAACACTTGCCGAAAAGGACTACGATGGCAGACGCGATTTGCGCAACCAACAAATTTTTACCATCGACGGTGATGATGCCAAGGATTTGGACGATGCCGTATCTATCACGCAAAACGACGACGGAACCTACACTTTGGGAGTGCATATTGCCGACGTTTCTCACTACGTAAAGCCAAGTGACGATATCGATAGGGAAGCATTCAATCGTGCCACAAGTGTGTATTTCCCAAACATGGTTTTCCCTATGCTTCCACGTGAACTCTCTAACGGTATTTGTTCGCTTTATCAAGGTGTTGACCGTCTCACGCTCACTTGTCAAATGACAATTAACAGCAAAGGTAACGTTGTTGCTTACGATATTTTCCCATCGGTAATCAACAGTTGCCACCGACTTACCTATAACCAAGTGCAATCACTTTTCGACGGTGATAAAAACGTTAAAAATGACCTTGCAGATGTGTGCGATAGTTTATTTGCAATGCAACGTTTGGCGCAAATTTTGCAAAACAAACGCCTAAAACGTGGCAATATTGATTTTGCCACTAAGGAAGTTACCTTCCAATGTGACGAAAAGGGCAACGTTGTGGACGTACTGCCATACGAACGTAAATTCTCTCACCAACTTATCGAAGAGTTTATGATTGTTGCCAACGAAACGGTAGCGGAGTATATCGAAAACTGTTCCTATCCATTTGTTTATCGTGTGCACGAAAAACCCGACGAGCAAAAACTTGCCGTTTTAATGGATTTGATGAGCGGTGTGGGTATCAAGGTTAAACACAGTCAACAAATACACAACTCTGTTTTGCAAGACGCTTTGTTGCAGGCGGAACAAACTCCGTATTTCGCCCTTATCAACGACGTGATGCTACGCACCATGCAAAAAGCGAAGTATTCAACGGAAAATATCGGGCATTTTGGGTTGGCAAGCAGATGTTATTGCCATTTTACGTCTCCTATTCGTCGTTATCCCGATTTGATAGTGCATCGAATTGTTAAAACCGCCGTCGCAGGCAAAATGACGGAAAAGGCAATTTGCGCTTATCAACTTATGGCGGAAGATTGTGCAACGCAATCGAGCAAGCAGGAACGCAATGCCGACGAAGCGGAACGCAAAGCGGACGACGTTCTAAAATGCAAGTATGCCTTTAACCACGTAGGCGAAACTTTCGATGCAATCATTTCCGGCGTTACCGAACGTGGTATCTATGCCGAACTGCCCAACACGGTAGAAGGTTTTATTGCTATCGACAAACTAAACGGCTACTTTACCTACAATGCGCAAAGGTTTTGCCTAACCAACGGCAGTATCAAATACAGTTTGGGCGATAGTATCAAAATTGTCATTCAAAGTGTAAACAAATCCGCCTACAAAATAGATTTTGACCTTGCAGATTAACGCAAATTAAAACAAAATTTTGTAAGGCATTGACTAATCCACGCAAAAATCATATAATATATTTGTCAATAATTATACACAAACAATCAAAAAGAGTGTTTATCAATATGAAAGTTATCACAACAAACAAAAAAGCCTATCACGACTATACCGTTGTCGAAACGTTAGAGTGTGGCATAAACCTTATCGGTTGCGAAGTAAAATCGCTCCGTAAGGGGGAAGTTAATCTTGGCGATTCCTACTGTCGTATCGAAAACGGCAATTTGGTACTGCTAAACTGCCACATCAAAAACTACGACAAGGGCAGTTATTCCAACGTGGAAAGTCTGCGAGATAGAAGATTGCTTGCCCACAAAAAGGAAATTATGCGCATGCTTGGTAAAGTGCGTGAAAAAGGCTATTCGATAGTGCCGTTAAAAATGTACTTTCAAGGCAGTCTTGTCAAGGTAGAAATCGGTCTTGTCAAAGGTAAACACACCTACGACAAAAAACAAAGTTTGTTAAGCAAGGATTTAGAACGTGAAAAACAACGCGCCCTAAAGGAGATTTCCAAGTGAAAAAACTGACCTACAATTTTTCTCAAATGGATTTTTCTCGCGTTGCAATCATAGGTAGTGCAGGCAGTGGCAAAACGACTTTTTCCCGACAGTTAGCCGAAATGTTTTGTCGTGACGTCACCCACTTAGACAGAATATTGTGGGGCGAAAATTGGACGGAACTTACTCACGAACAACGTTTAGAAATTCTTGCGCCCATTGTCGATTTGCCTCAATGGATCATTGACGGCACTTGGGCAAACACTCTGGAATGTCGCTATAAACGTGCTACGTTAGTGATTTTTTTGAACTATAAGCCTTTATTTTGTGCAATGCGAGCGTTCCGTCGTTCGCTAAAATACAAAGGCGTTCAGCGTGACGATTTGGCAGAAGGATGTATCGAAAGAATTAATTTCGGTTTTTACCGATACATTTTGAACTTTCGCAAAAACACCTTGCCGCGCATAAAAAATATGCAACAAACATACCCCAACGTTCCGGTGATATCTCTCAAAACCACCAAACAAACCAAAGCGTTCCTAACTGCTTTGCAAAATTTTTTAGCAAAATAACATTTTCGGTGTAAGGTTTTCCTTTACGCCGTTTTTTTTGTTGCATGATGCGTATTTCATTTCGGTAGGGCGGTGGCTTGCTACCGCCGAATCCTTGTAATTGTCATGCCTATTACCACTTGGATGAAAAACGACAGCTACAACCGATAGATTTCAACGTTATTGGTAAACTTTGTAATATCGTCTACTAATACATAATAGCTCCGTCGTAAACAATATGTTGCAAAGCAACGATTTTTTGCCGTAATTATCGCCGCAATAGTACTTCGAAAAAATGCGAAGTTGTTAATAAAAAATTAATGATTTTTATTGTATAGTATTGACTTTAACAGTTCAAAAGCGGTATCATTCGCATGATACAATCTACTATTCGGTTGTTGCATTATAGGAGGAAAAACGGCGCAATTTTATAATAAATTGTATGTAACGTCGTAAAACACAAAATGACAGGTGTAAAAAGGTTTTTTAAGAAGTACATCGGCGACAAAGCATTTTACAAGATGATTTTTACGGTTGCTTTGCCCATAGTTATTCAAAACGTAGTAAGCAACTTTGTAAATCTTTTGGATAATATCATGGTTGGACAACTCGGGCAGGACGAAATCTGCGGAGTTGCTTATGCAAATCAACTGTTTAGTATGTACGGTATGGTTATTACTGCAATCGTTACCGGTATTAGTATATTTACAACGCAGTTTCACGGCAAAAAAGATGACGAAGGTATCAAAAAAACTTTTAGATTCAAACTATTAATAATTTTGTCGATCACGGTACTGATGATTGTCGTTTTGCTGTTGTTTAGTGAACAACTTATTAGTTTGTTTATTGCAGAAGATTCCATCGAAGGCAATCCGGAACTTACTTTAGCGTATGGCAAAAGGTATATGATATATTTGTTGCCCAGCTACGTATTGTATGCTTTTTCACAATCTTATGCAAGCACGATGAGAGAAACGGAAAACACCGTTTTGCCTATGGTCTCGAGTTTTATAGCAATAGGAACAAAAGCTTTGTTCGATTACATGCTTATTTTTGGAAAATTGGGACTTCCTGCATTGGGCATTGACGGTGCAGTAATCGCAACTATTATTTCGCGCATTGCAGAGTTTACCATTCTTACGGTTGCTACCCATACAAACAAAAAATTGACTTATGCAAAAGGTTTGTATAAGGAATTTTTCCGTATCGATAAAGTGTTGACACCTAAAATAATAAAAAGTGTTATGCCTCTCGTTATAAATAACTTTTTGTGGTCGTTCGGTATGACCGCAGCAGCTTCTTGTTATAGTTCGATTGATCTCGCTGCAGGAGCGGCGTACAGCATATCTACCACGTTTATAAGTATGTTTAGCGTATTTTACATATCGTTGGGTAGTGCTGTTAGTATTATTATAGGTAAGTACCTTGGAATGGGCGATAAGGATGTCGTACAAGATATTGCCCGCAAGATGCTTGTTTTTTCCGTTATGCTTGGAGCTATCTTAGGCGTTATTTTGATGTTGCTATCCGGATTGTTCCCTAAATTGTACAATATTTCGGATATGGCAAAATCTATCGCAAGTAGCTTCTTGTTTATCACAGGTGCGCTTATGCCATTGTATGCCTACATGAAATCGGCAACCGCAACGGTATGTTCCGGCGGAAAAACGCTTGCAATAATGTTGTTCGACGGTGTATTCGTCGTTTGTGTAGTTTATCCGTTGGCTTTATTGCTTACACGTTGCACTTCGTTGCCCGTTGCTATGATATATCTAATAGTAAACGGTGTTGAAGTTTTGAGTAAAGATATTTTTAGCGTTGTAATGTTAAAGAAAAATACGTGGATAAATCAAGTAGTGTAACGTTAGTTTTTGCAGTAGTTATTGTGTCTTTCGAACTCAAAGTTGTTATAACGTCGATTTGCAGTTGTAGTAAGCGTTGCACGCATATATAATTTTGATATAATAGGTAAATAAGCCATAATCAATTTGAATATATTTCGCAAACAAAAAACACTCCAAAAGTTTTGATTTGGAGTGTTTTTTTGTTTGTCGTAATTAGCCGATATGGCAATAATAACTGTTTAATAGATATAAGTAAATACAATGTCTTGTGAGTAATCTCCAAAATACTTGCCGAACAGGTTTATTCCGCCAACGTGCGCCGATTGTGGCGAAACGCCTATTTTAAGCGTCAAGTAGGGTTTGTCGATTTCTGCTAATTTCAGTTGTTTTAGTGTGGTAAATGTTAGAAAATTGCTGTTTACCGTTGTTTGTTGATGGTCTATTTTAAAGCTTAAAAACTCCCCGTATTGTGTAAGTCCGGTTGGCCAAAATTCAGGGTTGAGCAGTCCTCTGCGGTCGCCAAAGTCCCCGGGAGAAGTGTACTCTCCCAATTTTTTGTCGTTTATAAACAGCGATATGTCCGATTTGTAGTCATTGTTATACAGTGGTGCTTCCGAACACGCCTCAAATGTTATCTCGATACATTTTAAGTTTTGCAACTGATTTTTTGTAGGCAGCGGCACTCGATATTCCAAAAAACCATGCGTAAACCAAATAATAGATGCCTTGCTGCGCTCCGGCAAAATAAATGTAGATAAATCATTATCTGTGCCGATACGTCTTTTGCTAGATGCCATTCCGCATGGGGCGGACAAATTTTCAAAGTCGAAAAAGGAGCCTATCGGCAAATCGTACCTGCTAAACATTTGTGGCGGTATCTCGTCGAAGTTCGGGTCAAACAACGTAACGGAAAACTTATCCGTCAACCGATAGCACGATCTACTTTTGCCCTTTGACGTATAACAAATTTGCGTACCTATAATACCCGCTTTTTCCATAATAGATATATGCCCCAATAGTGTGTTGAGCGGTACGTTCAAATTGGACGCAAGTTCTTTTACTGTCAAATTTTTGTAAGTAAGCATATTTAATATTTCCAGTCTTATCGGCGAAGACAGGGCGTGCCCGAGTTTGGAAATTTTGTCAAAATCATTTCTTAACGATAAATTTAGTGGTTCAAGCATAGTCGTTACCTCACTTTTTCTAAATTATATATTTACGATTTGCCGGTTGTCAAGTATTTGTCAAAAGTAGTTATAAAAAAAATGAAGTACCGCAACGGAATTGATGTTTTTTTGCGAACTTGTGTTGACGTACGGGGGGGGGTAGGTGTTATTATTATAACAGAAAAAACGATGGTTTTCGACATATAAAAAGTCAAAAAATGACGTTGCGAATATGCTTGAAAAAATCGTTTTTATAAAAAATAAGGAGATTTTTTATGAAACTCACAAAAAAAGAAGCAATGGACCTTATAGCTAATACGCCTAATCAATGGTATGTCGCTCCTGTTTTGCAAAAGAAGACTGCAGATGGCGGTGTGGAGTACGAAGTAGATCAATTTTATGTTAAAAGTCTTGGGGTAATGGATCAACTCGGCACCGACATTAGGCAAATTAGTGGTTTGGGATCACCTTTTGACGATGATTTTACTTTGTTGGATAAAAATCTTGAAGTTTTGCTTAAGGATCACCCAAATAGATATTTAGTTC
This sequence comes from uncultured Oscillospiraceae bacterium, assembly GCA_964404625.1. Taxonomy (GTDB): domain Bacteria; phylum Bacillota; class Clostridia; order Christensenellales; family CAG-314; genus Fimimonas. Next base: position 12,348 of record CAYOKR010000039.1, read on the forward strand.
CAAGAATAAGCCTTAAACCTACCGATGAGTGGAACCAACAACACCCAGAGGAGTTGTGCGTGTATGGTAGACCCAGAACGTTAGAGGAAATTGTTGCTGCTTTCGGTACGGAAGAATACGACTACTGGGGATGGGGCAGAGATAAAACCTCCAAGAGCGGACCGGGAATTGTTTCCACACCGTCATTTTCATCCAAAGTGTACATCGACTATGCCGCAGAACGTTTACATAGATTTGTAGAACACATCGAAAACAGTCCGTATGCCGATCAAGTTCTTGGATACTTCCTTGGTGCTATGGGCAACTGCGGCGAAAATATGTGGCCGGGCGATTGGCGTAATCAAGGCGACCCACGTAGAAGCGACTTTGGTATTTCCAATACCAAGTTCTTTAGAGAATTTTTGTTGAAAAAGTATGGTTCGATCGAAGGTATTCGCAAAGCATACAACAACGATAGTTTGCAATTAGACGAAATCTACGAACCTGCTCCGCAAGAATATTGGTCGGAAACGGGAATGAATTTGCAACAACTGTTGCTTGCAGATAACCCCAAAATGATAGATACTTTCGAGTTCCACTGCAAGGTTACTCGTGAAGCGCTCGAGAGATTTGGTAAAATTTGTTCAGACCTTTCCGGCGGCAAGCCAAACGGCTGTTTCTTTGGATATTTACAAGACGAAACGGTTGGTTACGCAGGACATTTGGGAATTGACGAATTGCTAAAATCCCCGTATATCGACTACATTTCTTCCCCCAAAGCATATCACTATTGCTTGGCAGGCGATCCCGGTGCATCTCAAGCTCCCGGACAATCAGTCTCCAACAAGAAGCTTTTTGTCGAAGAAAACGACTCGCGTAGTTATCACGCAATAGCAGGCGGTGACCCAGACCGTGCTCCAAAATCGTTGGACGATACCATAACTGTTTTCTGGCGTGAAATCTATCGTGCATTGACGATGAACTTTGGGTTCTGGTGGATGGATATTCGCACTAAGAACG
>CAYOKR010000040.1:0-12838 GCA_964404625.1 uncultured Oscillospiraceae bacterium
CGGACAAAGCGGAAAGTTTTGCAAGCGTGCTATCACCTATGCCACGTTTTACAGGGACGTTTACAGCACGGTAAAACGCTTCAGAATCGGCAGGGTTATTTACAAGTCGCATGTAAGCAAGCACGTCTCTAATTTCCTTGCGTTCAAAAAACTTGAAACCGCCAAAAACCTTGTAAGGAATGCGATTGCGCATAAATTCTTGTTCGAAGGCACGAGAAAGCGCATTAATACGCATCAAAATAGCAAAATCCCGATAACGATAGTTGCCAAGATAACACAAATTTTTGATTTGTTCACAAACGTAGTACGCTTCGATACGTTCGTCATTGGCGGAATACATTTGCGGTTTTACGCCCTGTTGATTGTCGGTAAAAAGCACCTTTTCGTAACGATTGGGATTTACAGCAATAATATCGTTAGCAACGTTAAGTATTGCCTTTGTAGAGCGGTAGTTTTGTTCCAATTTGAAGACTTTGCAACCGACAAAATCTTGTTCGAACTTTTTGAAGTTCATCGGATCTGCACCACGCCAACTATAAATTGATTGGTCGTCGTCGCCAACCACAAAAATATTGCCGTGATTAGATGCCAACATCTTGAAAATTTGATACTGCACTTTGTTGACGTCTTGGAACTCATCAATCAAAATAAATTGGTATCGTTGTTGATACTTTTGCAATATTTGTAAGTTGGTGGAAAAAATCTTGTGGACGTAGTACAAAAGGTCGTCAAAATCCAGTGCATTATTTTCCGTCATGCGACGATTGTACTCTTGGATGATATTTACAAGCGTTTCGGTATCATCCGTTTGAGTTGCTTTGGAAAGATTTTCCAACTCGGCAATTAGATATTCGTCAATTTCACTCTGCGCAAGCAAATCTCCTTCCACAAGGTCGGGAGCATTATTTTTGATATTGGAAATACAGTCGCCAAAACTGTCTGCCATTTTGGCATCACCATCGTCCAACGCTTGTTTGACGATTTTTTTAAGAATGGAGTGTTTTTCATCTTCCGTATAGATTGAAAAGTTGGAATTGCGATCCAACTCCTGCGATTCGCGACGCAAAACGCTTGCGCAAAAAGAGTGGATTGTGGAAATATGCATAAATTGCGCATCACAATCGAAATCGAGCAAACGATTCTTCATTTCATTTGCCGCCTTGTTGGTAAAAGTGATTGCAAGCACGTTAGAAGGACTAACTCCGCATTGCTTTACAAGATACATAATGCGATTTGTTAGCACTCTTGTTTTGCCGGAGCCTGCGCCTGCAAGTACTAAAGTCGGACCAAGCGGAGCGGTTACGGCATCAAGTTGTTGTTTATTTAAGTTTTGAAAATTCATATTTTACGTTGTTTGCACTACCCAAAATGATAGTTAGCGTTATTTTATTGAGAAATTTAGCAAATAAAACTATTTGGAATAAACGGTTACAGCCAAAAAGTTGTATATCAAGTTTTGACAGCACAAATCTACATAAAACGTTTCGATTGGAAATCAAAACTATGATTTAATTGCTAAATAATACCGTTAAGTTGGTACAAAATTACTTTTTTGCTTTAGGTTTTGCGCGACGAGTCAATGTTGCTTTTGACATATCTACGTCCAAGCCTTTGCCGTGTTTGGCGATAAATTTGCGTTGAGCGGCAAATCCAAAACGTCCAAGCTGTCTACCGCAACGATAATAGTCACCGTGTTGATAATTTACAAGATGAGCCAAGGCAAAATCTATCTTTCCACTTTCATCCACGATGCTTTCGTCAGCATGCACTGCCACTACGTCGGCAAGAAACATATCGTGAGAACCAAGAGAAACGACGTCGAACACTTTGCACTCCAAATTGACTGGACTTTCGGCAATCATAGGAGCAGAAACAACGCTCGCTTGTTGCTTTGTAAGTTTCATTTCTGCAAACTTGTCGATATCACGTCCGCTACGGATTCCGCAATAATCGCACGCCGGAAGTAGTTTTTCGCTTGTAAGATTAATTACGTACTCTCCACTCTCCTTGATGATATGGTGAGAAAATCTATCCGGACGGACGGAAATATACACACGTGTTGGCTGAGAACATACAATACCCACCCAAGCAACAGTGATTATATTGGCGTTTTGCATATCTCCGCAAGACACCATAACTGCAGGCAAGGGGGCAAGCATTGTTGACGGTTTGAATTGAAGTTTAGACATTGTTTACCTACTTAAAATAACGTGTTAGTTTTGTTGATAATTGCACAAAAGTTGTTGTTTGGGTTGCAAACTGCACTTGCCAAGGGTATGTTCCGTTATTATTGCAGAAATTTCGTCAACTGAAATGGTTGGCATAAGCAGTAATAATTTCACTTTGTCTTCCCAAACAACGTCCTTTTCCACGACTTTGCCCGCAAGGACTTTGCGAAGTCCCTTGAGCAAAGAATAGTCTACCACTACTTCGGCAAGGGTACAGTCTGTCATATTTACTTTTGTTGCCGATTTTAACACTTCGGCACAACTTCCGGAATATGCGCGGACAAGTCCACCTGCACCAAGTTTGATACCGCCAAAATATCGCGTAACGACAACACAAACGTGGTCAATTTTGCTGTTTTTTACGCATTCGTAAATGGGCATACCTGCAGTTCCTTGCGGTTCTCCGTCGTCGGAAAACTTTGCCTTGTCGCCTATTACGTAGGCATAGCAATTGTGCGTGGCATCAAAATATTTTTTTCGTTTGGATGCAATAAACTCCGTTGCTTGCTCGACGCTGTAGACGTTGATAGCCGTTGCGATAAAACGAGATTTTTCAATCACTATTTCTACGGTATTTTCGCCTTGGATTGTTGTATACCCTTTCATTATTTAATCACAACACGCAAGTGTACTTTTTTACCTTTATGCAAAACGAATTCGCCCTTTGCAATTATATCTTGTGGCAAAGTCCACGCAAAATCGGTAATTTTTATATCGTTAACGGAAACACCGCCACCTTCTACCAAACGACGTGCCTCACCGTTGGATTTACATTGTGCTGTTTTTACCAAAATATGCACAATGTTTGTGGGATTTTCGATTTCTACAACGGGCATGTTTTCAACGTCTTGAGTGAAAGATGCGCGCACTTGTTTAAGCACTTCGTCAGCAACGTCTTTGCCGTGAACAATTGCAGTAACTTCGTAAGCCAGACGTTCTTTTGCCTTGTTCATACGTTCGTCGTTATGTGCAGTTAAAGCATCGATTTCGTCCACATCCATAAAGGTCAGCAATTTCATGCACATTGCAACGCGATCGTCTTCGACGTTGCGCCAATATTGGAAGAAATCGTATGGGGACGTTTTGTTGGCGTCAAGCCAAACTGCTCCTTTAGCAGTTTTACCCATCTTTTTACCTTCGGAAGTAGTAAGAAGGGTGAACGTTGCGGCATAGGCAACTTTTTGTTCCTTACGACGTACCAAATCCATACCGGCAATCATATTGCTCCATTGATCGTCGCCACCAAGTTGCAAAACGCAACCGTATTCACGATTGAGATGTAAAAAGTCGTATGCTTGCATTAGCATATAGTTAAATTCAAGGAAAGTAAGCCCCTTTTCCATACGTTGCTTGTAACACTCTGCAGTTAGCATCTTGTTTACAGAAAAACACGTTCCGATTTCACGCAAAAAGTCAACGTAATTAAGGTTTAGCAACCAGTCGGCATTGTTTACAAAAATTGCATTGTCTACGTCGATAAAACGTGCCATTTGTTTTTTGAAACACTCTACGTTGTGTTGAACTTGTTCACGAGTGAGCATACTACGCAAATCGGTACGGCCTGTAGGATCGCCCACCATACCGGTTCCGCCGCCAATCAAAATGATAGGTTTATGACCTGCACGTTGCATATGCGCCATTGCCATAAGCGTCAAAAAGTGACCTACGTGCAAACTGTCCGCAGTTGGGTCGTAACCTGTGTAGAAAGTTACACTTTCCTTACCTAAAAGCTCGTACAATTCGTCTTCGTAAACTATTTGTTTGAGAAATCCACGCTCTTTGAATACATCTAATACGTTTTTCATATTTACTCCTAAACTGAAATAATTTGGTATTTTAATTTTTATCGTTTGTTAAAATTGTTTTTTGCAGTCTTTACAACTGCAAGATTTTTCGTATTTTTAGTGTCCTTTCATTAACATTTTTAAAATTTTCGTTAAATTTATAAAACTGTTGCTGATTATTTTGTTATGCTTCGATGCCATCGAAAAGTTTTTGAGAATTATTTGCCATCACTTTGTAAGAGACAAACGCAAACAGCCCACTTGCCAGCGTTAGTACTATCCACATAAAAACGGCACATGGTTGCCACTGTGTTGCGATATACAATGCAATAAATCCACCGGCAATCAAACCTATAACCAACATAGCCACGAAGCCGATAAGCGTTGCAATCCAAGTGTTTTTAGAATTTTTAAGACTTTGTTGAAAATTGGACCAGCCAAATTTGGGATCTTTTAGATCAATGTGAGTAGTGATACATTGCGAACCGAATCCCACAAGTGATAGCACTATCATCATACCTATTGCAGAATACCAAGCAACGTGCATCACGATTACTGCTACAATGGTAGTTAGAAAACTAACTATAATCATAAGCAACGTGGAAAGTATTACCTTGGCAATCAATATTTTGTTAAATGATATGGGCAAGGTTTTTAGCACGTAGAACGACCTATTCTCTCGAGTGACGGGATAAAGTCCCAAAACGTTTGTGCAACATCCCAGCAACGTAAAATAAGCGACCAACGCCACGGGCGCAATTAGTTGATAAACAGGATCAGCAAAATTTATTACATCTTCTGCCAAATCAGCATTAATAGAAACGCCAAACACAATAACCAGTAACGGCATAAGCACTATTCCTGCAAAAGATTGAAAACCAAGTTGACTATCTCGCAAAGTGCGTTTTAAGTCCGTTACAATAAGTTGTTTGAGTACGCTTGTAGGTTTAGCGCTATAGGTTAGTTTTGACTTTTTACTGCTACTGATACCGCCTTCTACCTGATTAGCAAGCATATAACGATAAAACGGTTTTGCAATAAGTATAGTAAGCGCGCCTAAAACAATAAACTCCGCCAAAGTGAAAAGAACGTTTACAACCCAGTCTACAAAGTTTACGGTAACAAGGCTACCCGCCAAAACGTAGTTAGTGTGTACGTAAACCATTTTTGCCGATAGTTGATTGATTACGCCTTGCAACAACGTTAACAGTTGCTCGGTGGTAATTTCTCCATTAGGCATTGACGCTTCCAATTTGGTTAGGCTTATCATGATAAACATGTATAACACAATACACAATGCAAAAAACAATACCGTTACAAGTGTTTTACCAAGCGCGTTTTTATTTACCTTAGATAACAAAATAGCAATAGGCATTGCAACGATTGTGCCAATCAATATGGGCAACAACGGTATTAGCAACAATGCAGGCACAAGCATTAAATAGTAACCAACGCCAACGCTTGAACCCAACCCGTAAGGAAGTAACAAAAACAATATCGTTACCGCAGTTGTAATAACTTCGTTTAGATAAGCAACTGTAAGTTTTGCCAAAAAAATTGTTGACGGTTTTACCGGCAGATACAACAGTTTATCAGCATCCTTAGGCATAAACACGCCGGTAATTAGCGACGGCAATCCCAAAAGTAGCACCAACGATTGGCAAAGTAACACAAGCATTGCAACGATACCTTGGTTAGCGCCGGCAAGTTGCCCGAGGGCAAATACCGTGATTGCAATGCCTACAAGCATAGGCGCAAAGCAAATGCCAAGTATCACAAATGCAACGATTGTTCCGCCACGTTTTTTCTTTTCGACTGAAGCGGTTGCTTTAAACTGCTGACTAAACAACAATTTAACGAGGGTTAAAAACTTTTTCATCAAAGGTTATCCCCCGCATTGGTGATTGTTAGGAAGATATCTTCCAAAGAAACGTTTTTGTCGGCACGAATGTTATCAAGAGTATCGACTGCAACGAGTTTGCCCTTGTTGATAATGGCAATGCGGTCACAAACCTTTTCCACCACGTCGATAACGTGTGAACTGAAAAATACAGTGTTGCCTTTGTCGGCATGCTCACGCATTAGCACCTTTAGGTTGTATGCCGATTGCGGATCCAATCCCGTTAGCGGTTCGTCCAAAATCCACACCTTCGGTTCGTGAATAAGTGCGGAAATTATCATTAATTTTTGCTTCATTCCGTGCGAATAGGAAGAAATTAGATTAGGCAACGCGTCCTTCAATTCAAACAAGGTAGCGTACTTTTCCACACGTTCTTGTAAAGTAACACTATCTACACCATACATCGTACCAATAAACGTAAGATACTCGATACCCTTTAACGTTTCGTAACTTTCGTGATTGTCGGGCACAAATCCCATTTGCATTTTGGCATGAATTGGATCGTTTTTTATTTCGTAATCATTAACTTGAATTGTACCTTCGTCTGCAGAAAGAATTCCCGTTATCATTTTGATGGTTGTTGATTTTCCTGCGCCGTTAGGACCGAGAAAACCAAAGATTTCACCTTCGTGAATATCCAAAGTGAGATTATCTACCGCTTTGACGGAAGACTTGCGATATGTTTTTGATACGTTAGAAATTTTTATCATTGTTTACCCCTGTATTTTGATAAAAGGTGAAATTTGTTATTTTTTTAAACGTGAACAACAAATCATTCGCCTTGTAATCTTGTAACAACAAAGAGTTTTAGTTCAAAATCCAAACTACGTTAACTTGTTTTTGTCATGGCTTTGCAAAATCAAAGCATCTTTAACAAAGGCTCTATTCTATCGTTGACGCCAAAGCAATTATTTTTTTATTTTAGGTTGTCTACAACCAACGTCTTGTCCGTTTCCGGTAGGTGTATAAAAAACTTGGTCTTTTACTTCGTCGGGCAGATATTGTTGTTCTACCCAGCCACCGTAATTGTGGGGGTACTTGTAAGGAGCATCGTCCAAACCTTGGTCGTCGCGCGGATAGTTTTTGTCCATTAGATAACTTGGAACGCGGGCGGTTGGGTGTGCTTGAGCGCAGTCTATCGCTGAATACATTGTTTCCACGACCGAATTAGATTTCGGAGCGTTGCATATATACAAAATTGCTTCCGTAAGAGGAATACGACCTTCCGGCAAACCGATGTTTTGAAATGCCGTTAGCGCACTAGTTGCAACCATAAGCGCCATTGGATCGGCAAGACCAACGTCTTCGGCAGCATGCACTACAATTCGACGCGCCAACAATAACGGGTCGGTTCCCGCTTCCAAAAGTCTGGAGAACCAAAACATTGCCGCATTAGCATCGCTACCACGCATACTTTTGATAAATGCGCTAATCATATCGTAATACATACCCGTATCTACCGACAATGCAGGCTTCTGCACCGATTGGCTTGCTATAAGTTTTGTTACGTGAATACTTCCGTCCTTTTCTACGTCGGTTGTTAACACGGCAAGTTCCAATGCATTGAAAGCATTACGCAAATCGCCTGCGCAGATATCGGCAAGATAATCCAAAGCATCGCCGTCCACGGTGATTTTTTGCTTAGACAAAACTTTGTCCTTAGTTAGAGCAAGTTGCAAGCCTTTTTTGATATCGGCAGGGGCAAGCGGTAAAAATTCGAACACACGGCAACGAGACACTATCGCCCTTGTCATAGAAACGTAAGGATTTTCCGTTGTAGAACCGATAAAGGTTATAATTCCTTTTTCGATAGCAGGCAACATACAGTCGCTTTGCGCCTTACTCCAGCGGTGACATTCGTCCAAAAGCAAATATGTTTTTTGTCCGTAGGCATTAAAACGCTTTTCCGCTTGGTCGATAATTTTTTTAGCATCGGCAACACCGCTACTTACAGCATTAAGTCGTTCAAAGTGACTGCCTGTTGTGTTGGCAATGATATTTGCAAGGGAGGTTTTGCCCGTCCCCGGCGCTCCCCAAAAAATGCAACTACCGAGTTTGTCCGCTTTGATAGCACGACAAAGCAACGAGCCGTCGTAGATAAGATGCGACTGCCCGATAAACTCGCTTAAAACGTTCGGACGCATACGTTCCGCAAGGGGAACGTTGTTAGTTTTTTCCGTTTGGAATATTGAATTTTGCTCATAAATAACCATGCTAACATTTTAGCACTTTTGACAACGAATAGTCAAGGTAAAACGGTGATATTTTTATATTAAATAATATAATAAAATGCGCAATAGTTGTCAACGACAAAAATATTGCAATTTAACATAAAGAAAGCACGAAAACGCGGAGCCTCGCAGTGGCTATATTGCAAAAAAATTTTGACAGATTTTATTGACAAAAAGAACACTATAATAAGCAAAAATCCCCTTTGAAAAGCCAAAGAGGATTTTTATACGGTTAAAAATTGATTTTATCCAAAATGAATTTTGCCAAATAATTCGTAAATATACCGCATATCTACTCAAACGAGCAGTATGCAAATTATGTATCAAGCACAGTTAAGTCATAAATCAAATACCAACATATTGAGATAATCCAAAAGCATATTACGAGAAAATATTTTGTTACGACTATCTTTTGGACAAAACGTTGACGATGTAGGAATCAATAGATTTTTGGATTACGGATTTTGCAACGTCGGGAGTATGTACTTCCGAAACGGAAGTCGCTTTGTTTTCCAACTCCTTATACACACGGAAAAAGTGTTGCATTTCGTCAAAAATGTGTTGCGGAAGTTGATCGATGGACTTGTAGCAGTTGTAGGTGGGATCGTTAAACGGGATTGCGATTACCTTTTCGTCCATAGCACCGCCGTCGTTCATTGTGATAACGCCAATCGGATAACAACGAACCAACGACATAGGCAAAAGTGGTTCGCTTGTTAAAATAAGTACGTCCATGGGATCGCCGTCGTCCGCCAAGGTGCGAGGAATAAATCCGTAACTTGCCGGGTAATGTGTAGACGTGTACAAAATGCGATCCAACAAAAGAAGTCCGGTTTCCTTGTCCAGTTCGTACTTCATTTTGCTACCTTTTTCGATTTCGATTACGGCAACAAAATCGTCACATTTGATTCTGTCGCGAGAAATGTCGTGCCAAATATTCATATAGACCTCCGTAAATAGTGATTTTTAAGTTTTAGTTTTGTTCCAAAAGTGCGATTTTGCAATACGTATTGCGAAAAAACGGTTTTTGAGTTGTTTTGAAAGCTGTTTCGCGATGCTAAATATACCAATAAAAATTGCTATCGTTTTTGAGTATAAAACACGTTTTTTACAACATTAGCATTGTGAAATATCAACGTTATTTTGCAGCGTCGAGAATGGGTTTTTAATAATATCTAAATAACAAAAACGTTCGATTTGCTACAATATCTAAACGGCAAAACAGCTGATTTTTTTACCATTGAATAAGCAAACAACGGTTATTTGTAAATCGATTACTTGTACTGAAAGTGTTTTGCAAACTGAATAAAGTTTTCCGCATCGGAATACAAACTGCCGTTTTTTGTCCAAATTAGAACAATATCTTGGAAAATTGCCTGTTCCAACGGGATACAAACAAGGTCGTCGTCCATTTCCGCAACTTGTCGATACAAAAACGCACCGACGTTGCCATAGGACAAAAACTCCTTGATGGTGTACAGTTGCGACGAATACAGCAAAATGTTGGGTTGCACGCCGACTTCCGAAAAGGCACGTTTGATAAATATATTTTGGTAACTATCTGCCTTGAACAAAATGATTTGTTGGTCAGCAAGTTGCTTAAAAGAGATTTTTTGACAGCTTGCCAACGGGTGCGTTTTGCTCACACAAAAAACCAGTTCTGTTTTAACGAGAGGAACGACGTTGTAGGAATCTTCTACCGCACTATCCGAAATGGTGATACCAAGATCAACAGAGTTGACATCTACAAGTTTGCGCGCTTGTAACGAGCCTGTTTCCAACATTTCCAATTGTAACTCCGGATAAACCTCGTTGTAAGCATTGAAAATTTGCGGGAACAAAAACGTAGATATCATTGCAGGAACGGCAATCTTTACGTGATTACGGTTGTTGCCCATGTTTTTCATTTGAGAAGAAAGCGCATCGACAGACTGCAAAATGTAGTTTACTTTGTCTAAAAAATAACTTCCTTCTACCGTTAGTTGCAAGCGGTTGTGACGGCGGTGAAATAGTTTTACGCCAAACTCGTCTTCCAATTCCTTTATGCAAAAAGATATTGTCGGTTGACTAACAAACAGTTCTTCCGCAGCTTTGGTGATACTGCCGTAGCGACAAACAGTTTGAAAATATTTCATTTGAAGCAGTTTCATCTTATACTTCCATCAATAGATTTTTCAAATCGAAAAACCATTACCATAAGTTTTATTTATTATGTATTATATCAAAAAATGCAACACAACGCAACTGCTTTTTACAAATTGATACTGCCTTTTACGGCGAAAAATACACAAAAATGCCCTTTTGTGGGCATTTCGATGATACTATGTTTGAAATAGTGTTTTAATTTTGCGCATTTTTTAGAATTGTGCAATAAAAGTACTAAACATTTTAGATTGTTAACAGTTCGCACAAGATAGAATTTGTTACGTAAGTTTTATCATTAGGAATGCGAACGTTTTGCTCCACTACTTGTAAAGATCCTTTGTTTAGCAAATCCGTTGCATTGGGGAAAAAGTTAAAAAAGTCATCGTTGTACATCTCTTTGAAAAGGTTAAGATTTACACCTTCGTCAAGGCGCAATCCCAACATAACAAACTCGTTGGCTTGTTCGTCAAGCGTTATTTCCTTTTGGTTTATCAGCAAATTTTGTGTGGGAGCGGTAAGGTATTCTTGCAAAGATTGAACGTTATCATAACGCATGTTACCTACAAATCCGCTTGCGGAAGGACCGAATCCGTAATAACGTTTTTCCTGCCAATAGCCAAGATTATGTTGGCAACGTTGCCCTACTTTGGCAAAATTAGATATTTCGTAGCGTAAAAATCCGTTACGTTCCAACACGTCACAAGCATAGTCGTACATATCTGCAAGGTCGTCGTCGGTGTGGTTATATTGCTTTACGAGATTTGCTATTGCACTATCTGGATACACTTCCAATGCATACACGCTAACGTGTTGCAATGGTAATTTTGCTACAGTATTGATGGAGTTTTTGAACTCGTCGAAGGTTTCCGGCAATCCCAAAATAAGGTCGGCATTGATATTTTCGAAGTCCTTTTGCACTGCTAAATTTAGTGCGGAAACAAACCCGTCGAAAGTGTGCAAACGCCCGATTTTTTGGAGAGTTTGGTCGTTTACGCTTTGCAATCCAAAGCTCAAACGGGTTACGCCGTTACGTTTTAGACAGTCCAAGAGTTGATTTGTTACACTTTCGGGATTGCACTCTACTGTGATTTCGGTAACTGCAGATAAATCAAATTTTTGGCGTAGTTTGTAGAACAATTTATCAAGATACTTTGTTGGAATGGACGACGGCGTACCACCGCCTATAAAAATTGTAGAAATGCGCTTCTGCACCACTTGAGTTTGCTCGATTTGGTCGCAAAGTTTATCAAAATACTGCTCGCACAAAGCAAAATCGGTGCATGAAGAAAAAGCACAGTAGGTGCACCGTGCTTTACAAAATGGAATATGAACGTAAATTTGATAAGCTTGTTCCATAGTTTTGTTTTCTTCTTTTTGTGACATTTTACGATTTATTCTGCAATTTCATAAGTTAGTCTTTTCAACATAGCAATTTTTTTAGTTCGAATTAACTGCCGTATTGGTTAGTAACCGTTATTTTACAGTGATTTTAATCAAGCAATTCTTTTGTACCTTTTTTGTTGCAGCTATTTTGTAGATTTTGGAATGCTCACACCACTGCGATATTCTTTCCCAATTAGATATTGGTACGTGATTACCCAAATTAATCGTCAATTTTCAAAATTGACATAAACGCTTCGCTGGGAACACTTACACTCCCAACTTGGCGCATACGCTTTTTGCCTTCTTTTTGTTTTTCCAACAACTTCTTTTTGCGAGTGATATCACCGCCGTAGCACTTTGCCAAAACGTCCTTACGCAGTGCTTTGACAGTTTCACGGGCAATAACTTTGTTACCGATTGCCGCTTGAATAGGAATTTCGAACATTTGACGAGGAATTGCATCCTTTAGTTTTTCGGCAATTTGACGTCCACGAGCATACGCACGTTCTTCGTTGACGATGATAGACAATGCGTCGCAAATTTCGCCGTTAAGTAGCATATCCATACGAACAAGGTTACCTTTTACGTAGCCTTTTATTTCGTAGTCCAAACTTGCGTAACCACGTGTACGAGATTTTAGTGTGTCAAAAAAGTTGTAGATAATTTCGTTTAGGGGGATTTCGTAACTGATTTTTACACGACGGGTGTCAAGATAGGTCATATCTATAAAAGTACCGCGTTTGTCTTGACACAATCCCATTACGTCACCGACGTACTCGGGAGGAGAGAAGATTTCCGCAGAGACGATAGGCTCTTCGATATAGTCGATAAGGGTAGGCGCCGGCAGTTTTGTGGGGTTATCGATAAGCAACGTTTCGCCCGTTGTGGTATGAACTTGGTACACTACGCTTGGGGCGGTTGTTACCAAATCCAAGTCAAACTCGCGTTCCAAACGTTCTTGCATGATTTCCATGTGCAACAAGCCCAAGAAACCGCATCTAAAACCAAATCCGAGAGCAACGGAGGTATCAGGTTCGTACACCAAAGACGCATCATTGAGTTTAAGTTTTTCCAAAGCGTCTTTCAAGTCGTTGTACTTGCTACCGTCGGCGGGGAAGATACCGCAAAATACCATAGGTTTTACTTCCTTGTAGCCTTTTAGCGGTT
>CAYOKR010000041.1:0-12721 GCA_964404625.1 uncultured Oscillospiraceae bacterium
GTATGGATATGGTAAAACTGGAAAAATACCAAGGATTTTCGGCGGATATCGCAGCAGCGTTGTCGCTACTTATCTGTTCGGTGTTCAGTTTGCCCGTGTCAACTACCCACGCAAAAACAACGTCAATAATGGGCGTAGGCGCAGTAAAACGTGTTTCCGCAATCAATTTTGGCGTAGTAAAGGATATGGTTTTAACTTGGGTACTTACCTTCCCCGGTTGCGGACTTGTCGGCTTTTTGATGACAAAACTGTTTATGGCAATTTTCGGTTAATCCAAAGGAGTGTTTAATATGGCAAAAGATAAATTCTATTTTGAAAACTTTTACGAAAGCGCGTCTATTGCAAAAAGTGCGGCAGAGTATTTGGTAGAGTGCTTAAAAAATTACAACGCCGACAATTTGGAAAATATGCTTCAACGTATGCACGAGTTCGAACACAATGCCGACGACAAAAAACATCAAATGACGGAAGCGTTGGCAAAGGCATTCGTCACACCCGTCGACCGCGAAGACTTGGACGTTATCAGTCAACAGTTGGACGACGTTTGCGATTTGATTGAAGAAGTATTGCAAAAAATGTACGTCTACGACGTAAAGGAAATGGAAAGCGGTGCGGTAGAATACGCTCAAAAACTTGTGTGCGCTTGCGACGTTTTGTGCAGAATAATGCAAGAATTCGAGAATTTTAAAAAGTCTAAAAAGATGCGCGAACTAATTATCGAGTGTAACGATTTGGAAGAAGAATGCGACAAACTTTATCTTGAATCAATGCGCCAAATCACGCGCAACCAAATGGACGCTTTGCAAAAATACTCTTGGTACAAAATTTACGACTTTTTCGAGGCGTGCATCGATGCCTGCGAACACGTTAGCGATACAATCGGCTCAATTATAATGAAAAATACCTAATTTAGTACTACCGTCTGTTTTGACTAAGTTGACGTTTGATATTCGTTTTTTACGATATAGTAAAACGTATCGTTACAATGATAAGTATCAAAATGCAACACGCGTGTGAAAAGAGTTTTATTGTTCTAAATTAGTTTTATTTAACAGTGAGTTTTATTGCTTTAATATTCTATTTAACGATGCAATTCATCGGTAAAAAATCGACTTCCAACCGCAGTTGAAAGCCGATTTTTTACTTTTTAAATATCGTTTTTTATTTTGAAATATTATCACCATTTGTTTACGGCGTGTTCGATAAAGGCGAGTTGATTTTTTATTTCCAATTTGCCGTTTTCCGTTTGTACCCATCCGTCAAACGTTCCGTATACCTGGTCGCAGTGGGTATCTACAACAACCAATTTATTGAAAGTGTAGTTGTCGTAAATGGGTGAAAAACGCAATTCTATTGTTTGTTCGTCGTCCCACAAATGCCATGGTGCAGAGTGATTAACTTCATCGCGTTCTACGTTTAACGTGCCAACCTTATACGCTTTTTTGTTGACAAAATACATATTTTCCGTAGCGTTGGATAGGTCGCCGAATCCCCAACCGATGTTAAATCCAAATGGAACGCCGTCGATGTTAGTGGACATATTGCCCCAAAACCATTCGTGGCGATAGGGCCAAATACCACGTCCCCAATCTACAAGCCCCGTTGCACCGTCCAAGTCCAACTCAAAGTCGTCAAAACGTACAAATCCTGTTGCGTGGTAGTAGTTTTCTTTGTAGTTTAAATAAAACTGTGTTTTTTTGTTGAATGGGGTTGCGATTACCATCTTTTCGTTGTCTACGTCGTTGTCGGCAACGATTTTTATTTCCACGTCGGCAAACTGTTTGTTCTTGCTCTTAAAGTACAATATGCGCTCCTTGTCCGTTACCTCAAAACTCATGTAAAAGTTTTTTGCTTTGTATTCGTTAAAGGTCGCCCCTTCGGGGTCACGATCTAATTTGGGAACGTACAGGGGACGAGTTGAGTTTATTTCCCACTTTTTGCCTGTGTCGAGGTCAATTACCGTTGCCGTTACCGAGCAAGCGTAACTAACGTGACCGATTGTAAGTTGCACTGAATAGTGGTCTTTGATAAACTGGTAAAAATTCCACTCTTTTAGTTTTAGCGGAAACTTTTTTGCCTGTTCACGGTTGTATTCTACCAACATTTTGGTAGCGTAACCCTTGGTTAGTAGCGTTCCGTTTTTGTTTAGTAGCAAACTTTTTTCCGTTATTTGTTTTTGCATAAATTATCTCCTATTCGGCGGATTCCACGTCGCTTGTAGGTTCTTCCAATACAACTTGTGCCTTCTTTTGTGCGATACGTTTGTTGTACAGTTTGGAGGCAAATACAAGCGGAATAAGTGTTACAAGCACAACTAAACCGCCAATCAAAAACAAGTTTTCTTGCGGAACTTCTACCAACATACCATAGTCGTCGTAAATTGGAGTATCTTGTGCTGTGTTTTTGATGATTGCTTGACCGATAAGCGTACCGATAAGCATCGGGATAAGCACAAAGAACAAAACGCGTATGCCTTCAAATTGTCCTTTGTTTTCCTCAGGGAACAAACCTCTTACCCAAATCATGCCTGCTTGCATAATTAGTACGTAGCCAACGCCCACCAAGAACACACAACCCAATAGCGGAATGTTGCGCGGTGCAAACAAGTTTGCGGTGTCTACCGACGTTCCGTCTTTTACAAACGTGCCGATAATAATCAATCCTACGGCATTGCAAATTACAGAGATAAATGCAACAAGCGGAATTTTGTCTTTGTTGATTAGTTTGATAAACGGAATGGTTACTAACACTGCCAACATCAACGGAATGCCTTGTACTAAGCCCATGTCGGAGTTGGAAAATCCAATGTCGTACAATAACCAGTTGCCCATGTGCACAAAATAGAAGTTAAACGGAATAAAGAATGCACAAACAACCAAGTTGGCTAATAGCATTTCTTTGTTGTTTGGATTGCCTTTTAGTTTGTTAAAGTTAAACGCATCGGTAAGTTGTTGCCAAAACGTTCCGTTTTTGTGCGGTACTAACGACGGATGATCTTTCATCAAAAACAACGAAATCACGCCCATTGCGATAACAAACAATCCCATTGCCCAAAACAGCAACTGATAGTCACCTTGCGAAGGATCGTATGCTTCCGTTCCCACCGTGGGATTACCACTGTCTACCAGCATACCGCCCAACACGGTACCAACGATAGTGCCGAAAATGGGCAATGCCGCAAGTGCCGCACCCACTTGACCTTTGTTGCTGTCGTCGGTGTGGTCGTTTAACCAAACGTTAAAACCGCTGTCGTATCCCATCGAACCGAAAAAGGACATTATCGCATCGGTAATAACAACCAATACGCCCGCAACTGCAACTGCGGATGCTGTTTTGTGATCCTTTACGATAAACTCCGTAGTGCCAAACAAAATGGTGGCAATACCCCAAATTATGTAGCCTATGGACACAAACATTTTGCGTTTACCTTGTCTGTCGGACATGGTACCAAACACAAACGTACTAATTGTGGTAACAAATGCGGAAAGTATTACCATCCAAGTGACGATATCTACTTGCTGACCAATCTTTGCATAAACAAACGTGTTAAACCATTGGTTTTCGATGTTCCAGCACAGTTGTCCGGCAATACCCATTCCCCAAACGACCAGCCAAAACTTCCACGATGCCATTGCACCTACAGTTTTACCTTGCTTTTTCATACTCTCTCCTTTTAGGCATCTTTAACGGTGTCCGCCATAGTGCCTACTTTTTTCCATAGTTCTAACGCTTTTTTAGCCCATTTGTGATAACCGTTGGGATTGTCGGGATATTTTTGATAGTGCTTTTTAAGTTTGTCGCCGTTTGCAGACGCTTTCATCAGCGATAACAATCCGTGCAAACTAAACTTGCCTTTTAACACACCTTTAAGCAACGTGCTAACTACCTTTGTGTTAGGTCCTTTGTCGTCGTCACAAAAAACGATATCGTTAGCAAACAGGTAGTCGTTATCTTTCGCACTCATATTTACCGCACCTATCAGCATCGCGCGAGTTCCGGCGTATTCCGCACCTTCGCCCCGTTGATATAGTACGTTTATTTGCCACAAATCTTCTTTGGTAGCAACTTTGCCGTTTTTTAATGCGTTTGCAACAATCTCTGCCGCAGGCGTGCATTGTACCCATGCAGAAGGTATACCTTCGCCGTTCCAAGGTTTGGTTAGGCAGGCAGCGTCGCCTATCACCATAAACCCGTCCGTAACAAAAGATAGCGGTGGACGGCAGTAGGGCGTGCAACCTTTTTCTTCGTATTGCAGGGTGTAGTCAGGCAATTTGATTGCATTTTCAAACTTAGCCATGCATTTGTAGGCGTAGTCGTACGATATGTTTGCCCCCACGCCGATAATTGCGCCCGATTTGTTGTGTTGCGGTGCAATCCAACCCTTGTAGTAGGGCCAACTTGTGGAAATTTCCACCTTATCGTCGGGATTGTTCAATTCAACGTACTTTAGCAAAACGTAAAATTTGTCGCGCGGAGTAATCTCGAAGTTCTCGATGTAGTCGCTTTCTATTTTTCTGCGCACAACGGACGGTATTCCGCTGGCATCCACAACCAACTTGGTGTCGTAGTAACCGTTGGTGGTGGTAATTCCACAAACTTGCTTGTCTTGGTTGTACACAACGTCTACAAAACTTTCTTCAAAATGGAATTCTACCCCTGCTTCGATTGCTCTGTTACGTAACCGCTTGATAAACAACGGCAAGTGCATTACGGCAACCTTTGTGCGCGATTTCTTTGTGTGATTGTCCAATGCCGAACGCGATAAACACAAATCGAAATCGTGTACCCACTCTTCGTCGCCTTCGCCCGACACGGGAATATCAAATTGGTCATAACTATCTCGCGTAAAATGGAAAATGTCCAACCGTTTGCACAAGTCTTGTTCGCTGTCTTTGTCGATAACCAACACTTTTAGCCCTTGCTTTGCCAACAAATGTGAAAAGTACGTACCGGCGGTGCATGCACCTACTATAACAACGTCGTATTGTTTCAACTTTTTGCCCTCCTCGATATTTTATTATAATCAAATTATATCATAACCAATAATGAAATAATAGACGATGCGTTTTCATTATTGAGTAAAAGTAAGAGACTAATAATGTAATTGTAAACGCAAAATCCTAACCAAAATATAAGTGAAAAGACAATATTTTTAACCAATAATGTGATTGCAAATGAAAAATGCTAACCAATGATGTGATTATAAATGAAAAATACAAATCAATAGTGCAGTTTCAAACACAAATTAAAATGTGGTTCTATGTGAGAGATATAAATCGATAGTGTAGATGAACATAAAACACTAATTGACGTTTGATTGCAACAGTCAAAAACTAATAAAAAGATTGTAAATGATATGAACTAAAAAGTTATACACTTGTGTAGGTGCCTTATAGTACCATATCGCGTTTATATCGTGTGGTACTATAGTGCGTTTATATTGTGTAGTCCCATATTGTGTTTTTAATCACACATGCATTTTACTTGTTTTGTAAAGTACTATATCCCGCATAGTGGTTTGTTTCTGTTTCAATACGCTTTAGCTCTAATCGTAGTTTTTACAATAATAGTGGTTAGACATCCCAAAAATGGTGGCAAAATGCAACGGTTTTGGTGTTTCACGTGTTCCACATTTGCGAAAAAAAATTCAAAATATTATTTTTTGATTTTTTTGCAATTTGCACTTTACAAACGAGTTTTTAGGTGCTATCATATATGCCAGACATAGATTTTTGGAGAACAAAAGATGAGTATAATTTCCAGCGATTTGCTTCGCGGTCATATTGATACTTTTGTGCTTTCCGCATTGATGGACGGCACCAAGTACGGTAACGAGATTCGCAGATTTATTGCACAAAAAACAAACAATTTATACATCCCTAACGAGCAAAGTTTGTACTCTGCATATCACCGTTTGGAAGATATGGAGTGCATCAAAGGTTTTTGGGGTGACAACGTAGGTGCTCAACGCAAGTACTACACAATTACCGAACGTGGCAAGCAACAATACGAACTTAACAAGCGCGAGTGGGAAAACGCAAAACGCCTTATCGACATTTTGATAAAGTAGGTTATTTATGGATTTTACAGAAATCACCGTTTACACCAATAGCGAAAATGCCGAAGTCGTTGCGTATTTTTTGCAAGAAGTGTGTATGGACGGTGTTACAATTTTAGATAAAAAGGACCTTTACCAAAATGCCTCTTGGGACTACAAGGACGATGCTGCCGACGATGTTTATGCCGACGAAGTTATGGTAAAAGGTTATTGCAATGTGGAGGATACGGATGTTGTCCTCACTTTTTTACGCCAAAATTTGGTAAATTTGACTGATGCCGGTAGTTTGAAGGTACAAGTCGGCACAGTAGACGGTAACGCATGGGTAGAAAAATGGAAGGAAACCTTCCGCCCGTTGGAAACGGAAAAATTAGTTATCTGCCCCGAATGGCAAACCGTCGATACCGATAAAACCGTGTTTTTTATGGATTCCGGCGTGGCGTTTGGCACAGGACAGCACGAAACGACTTCCATGTGCTTGGAGTTTTTGGAAAATTTGTCCCTGCAAGGCAAAATCGTGTTGGACGTTGGTTGCGGTAGCGGTATTTTGGGACTTTGTTCATTGCTTTTGGGCGCACAAAATGCCGAATTGGTAGATATCGACGAACAAGCCACCGACGTTGCACTGCATAATGCTCAAATCAACGGATTGGACGGTCGTTGTCAAATTAAAACGGGCAACCTTACTGAAAAAACGTCGGGTACTTTCGATATCGTATTTGCCAACTTAACGGCGGATATTTTGCAACTGTTGTATAACGATATTTCCACAGTGGTGCACACCGGCACGACGTTGGTGCTTTCCGGTATATTGGATATCAAATTAGACGGAATAGTTGAGTTGTTCAGTCAAAAGTTTGACGTTGTTCAAACTAAACAAAAAGGCGAGTGGCGTGCGCTTATGCTCACTGCAAAGTAGGTAAAACAATGGTAGTATCGGTATTTACCTTGGGGTGCAAAACCAACCTTTACGAAAGCGGACAAATAATTGCCGAGTTGCAAAAAGCAGGACATACCGCCTTTCACGGACTAAAATCTGCCGACGTTTTTGTGCTTAATACGTGCGCAATCACCGCCGAAGCGGAAAAAAAATCCCGTCAACTTGTGGCAAGGGCGCGCAAACTAAATCCCGATTGCAAAGTCGTGGTTGTGGGATGTGCCTCTCAAAAAAACGCACAACAATTTGTAGATATTCCCAACGTTACGTTTATCAAAGGCGTTGCCAACAAAACGCAAATAGTCAACGAAATCGAGCGTGTCGGCGTGGATGTGGAAAGCGTTCCGTCGGTGTATCAAACGGAAGTTTGCGCTACACAGGAGCGTACGCGCGCATTTGTAAAAATACAAGACGGTTGCAACAACTTTTGCAGTTATTGTATAGTGCCGTACCTTCGCGGTCGCAGTCGCAGTAGAGCGGTTAGTGACGTTGTAGACGAAGTTAAATCGGTAAATTGTGCCGAAACGGTGCTTATCGGTATTGATATTTCTCAATACGGTCGTGACAGTGGCGAAAGTCTGCCCCAACTTTTTGAAAGTTTGCAAGGCATTCCTACGCGAATTCGTTTGGGCAGTTTGGAAGCACGTGTCGTTACCGACGAGATTTTGCAAAGCCTTACCAAAATAGATTTTTGCCCTCATTTTCATTTGTCATTGCAAAGCGGTAGCGATACCGTGCTAAAGCGGATGAATCGCAAATATACCACCGACGAGTTCTATCAAGACGTGCAAAAAATTCGTCAATACTTCCCCAACGTTGGTATAACTACCGATATTATCGTTGGATTTTGCGGAGAAACCGACGCGGAATTTCAACAAACTTGCGATTTCGTTCAAAAAGTCGGCTTTGCGGATATTCACGTGTTCCCTTATTCTCCACGTGAAGGTACCGTTGCTTATAACTGGCAGGATGTTGACCATGCGACAAAAGCTGCCCGTGTGGAAAAACTTACGCAAATCAAACTTCGACTAAAACGCGATTTTGCTAACAAGTTTGTTGGTACAACACAAAGTGTTTTGTGCGAACGTAAACGAAACGGCTTGTGGGAAGGCTACACCAAGGAGTACCTTCGTGTGTACTTTACGGGTAATGCCAAAGTGGGCGAACTTGTTAACGTCAAAATTGTAGAGCCATATCTCGACGGTGCAAAAGGCAAAACGCTCTAAAACTTGTTTTGTCGCAAAAAATCGCATACGTTATCACGAAAATGAGACAAAACACGTAATAAAATAACTGTTGTAATTGTTTGAACTAATATTTTGTTAATAAGGCAATACGTCTATATTTGTTACTGCAAACAACTTTTATATATCAAGATGTACAATGTCGTCCTTTAACAACGACTTTTGTATCAACCTAAAGATTTATTCTAAACCTTGACAAAAGGTCCACCAACTTATATTTTTTATTGGAAGTTTACCATGGATAACTGTATTTTTTGTAAAATCGTAGCAGGCGAAGCGCCTTCATACAAAATTTACGAAGACGACTATGCTTACGCATTTTTAGATATTTCTTGCGATACCTACGGACACACGTTAGTCATTCCTAAAAAGCATTTTACAAACGTTCTCGATTGTGATCCCGTTGTGCTTGGCAAGGTTATGCAAGCGGTTCAAAAGGTTGCTAATCACTACGTGGACGATTGTGGCTTTAGCGGTGTAAATATTCTCAACGCTTCCGGTAAAGATGCGCAACAAAGTGTGTTCCACCTTCACTTCCATATCATTCCGCGCAAAAAGGACGACGGTGTGGATTGTTGGCCCTTCAACGACACTTTCGACTACGACCTTGCACAAATTTGCGAAACTCTAAAAATGGATTAGCAAAGTCAATGCAAATATCAATCAACGTTGCAATGCGTGAATTGTTCTTGTAAATCGTTTACGAACGTATACAATCGGCACTTAGCGATGTAGGTTTGCCCGTTGACGCTGGTTTGGAAGACTTTGGTAAGGGACTTTGTTGATTGTGATATTTTCCATTTGATGTTGCCAATAACGTTAAGCAAAGTTCGGTAGTGCAATGTATCTAACGAATACTATCAAAGTTTGTCTATAATTTTATATTGATTGTAAACCACTCGAAAATTTTATTTTGGGTGGTTTTTCCATTTTACAAAAAAATTTGGCAAAACTTGTTTACTAAAAGTTTTATTTATGGTATCATTTAAAAAGTCAATAGATTTTGCTTGTCAAAATCTTTGCTCAAAAAGTATATTTGTGGTATACTTTTTCCGTTAAAAATTATTTTTTGGAGGCAAACACTCATGCAATACTCACACGAAGTAGAAATGATGCAATGCGTTGCCAAGGGTTGCAACCACGGACCTGCTCCCATCCCCGAAGAAGGTAAATGGGTAAAGGCTACTGAAATCAAACACATCAGTGGTCTTACACACGGTTGTGGATGTTGCGCACCTCAACAAGGTACTTGCAAACTAACACTCAACATCAAAGAAGGCATCATCGAAGAAGCCCTTGTAGAAACAATCGGTTGCTCCGGTATGACTCACTCTGCTGCTATGGCTGCAGAAATTTTGCCCGGCAAAACTTTGCTCGAAGCATTGAACACAGACCTTGTTTGCGACGCTATCAACGTTGCAATGCGCGAATTGTTCTTGCAAATCGTTTACGGACGTACACAATCAGCATTTAGCGATGCAGGTTTGCCTGTTGGCGCAGGTTTGGAAGACCTTGGTAAGGGACTTCGTTCTCAAGTTGGTACAATGTATTCAACGAAGGTTAAGGGTCCAAGATATTTGGAAATGGCAGAAGGTTACGTAACTCGTCTTGCTCTTGACGACAACGGCGAAATTATCGGTTACGAATACGTTAACCTTGGCGTAATGATGAAACTTGTAACAGAAGGCGTTTCCGGTAACGAAGCGTTGGAAAAGGCAAAGAAGCATTATGGTCGTTTTGACAATGCTGCTAAATACATCATTCCTCGTAATGAGTAAGGGAGGTACTAACAATGGCTATTAGATTTGAAGGTTACGAAAGAAGAATAGACAAAATCAATACCGAACTTGCTAAATACGGTATTGCCTCCTTGGAAGAAGCACGTGATATCTGCCTTGCAAAGGGCGTTAACGTCGAAGAAATTGTTAAGGGCGTTCAACCTATAGCATTTGAAAATGCAGTTTGGGCTTACACTCTTGGTTGCGCAATCGCTATCAAACAAGGTATCAAACAAGCAGATAAAGTTGCCGAATGTATCGGTCTTGGACTTCAAGCATTCTGCATTCCCGGTTCCGTTGCAGATCAACGTCAAGTAGGTCTTGGACACGGTAACCTTGGCGCAATGTTGCTTAACGAAAACACCGATTGTTTTGCTTTCCTTGCAGGACACGAATCTTTCGCTGCTGCCGAAGGCGCTATCGGTATTGCTCGTAACGCGAACAAAGCACGCAAAAAGCCTCTCCGCGTTATCTTGAACGGTCTTGGAAAGGACGCTGCTTACATCATTTCTCGTATCAACGGATTTACCTATGTAGAAACTGACTACGATTTCTACACAGGCGAACTCAAAATCGTTCGTGAAGTTGCATTCTCCGACGGCGAACGCGCAAAGGTTCGTTGTTACGGCGCTAACGACGTAAGCGAAGGCGTTGCAATCATGCGTTTCGAAAAGGTTGACGTTTCCATCACAGGTAACTCCACCAACCCAACTCGTTTCCAACACCCAGTTGCAGGTACGTACAAAAAGTGGTGTCTCGAAAACGGCAAAAAGTACTTCTCCGTTGCTTCCGGTGGTGGCACAGGCCGTACTTTGCACCCCGACAACGTTGCTGCAGGTCCTGCTTCTTATGGTCTTACAGACACAATGGGCCGTATGCACGGCGATGCTCAATTCGCAGGTTCTTCCTCCGTTCCCGCTCACGTAGAAATGATGGGACTTATCGGTGCAGGAAACAACCCGATGGTTGGTATGACAGTTGCATGCGCAGTTGCAGTATCCATGGCAAAATAACAATAAAAATCAATTTAAACAAGTCCTTGTTTTTCGCAGGGACTTGTTTTTTATGACGGAAAAATTATATAGAAAATCCCAACAACGCAAGATAGATTTGTTGTTGGCAAACACGGTTGCAACGGAAGATTTAAGTGGAAAATCTAAACAATATCAAATTATGACGATATTTTGCGTTTCTCTGTGAAAGTGATTGTTTTTACCTTTTGGGATGTATGGTTGCGGTTGACAAACCTATATAAATTACTTCGTTTTCGATTTCGGGTAGGTTTATCAACTTTTTTTTAACAAACCTGTTGTAAATCTTCAATGATGATTTGCATTTATACTTTCCAAAACGATTTGCTTATGATATAATTAAATTTGTACAATGTCAGTGTGATTTTATCGCATTTGGTAATGCTTGATGGGGTATTGTTATGTCTAAAAGATTGTTTAGAATAGCGTGTTTAGTATTATTGATAGTCTGTTTTTGTCCGTTAATCTTGTACGCTTGCGAAAATGTCGATACAAAGGACGAATTTGTGTTGCAAATGGAAGGTGACAATTTCAAAATATTGGTTTTGCCGGACATTCAGTTGACTGCGGAACAATGGCACACGCAAGACGATGCTTATCATATTGCCATAGATACAGTCACAAAATTGGTAACAAAAACGCAACCTCAACTTATTGTATTACTTGGCGATTTGTTCTGGCTCACGGGGGGGGGTACGATATAAAATCCGCCTATCAAGGTTTAGGTGATTTTATAGATTCATTTGATATTCCTTGGACGTTTGTGTGGGGTAATCACGACAACGAGTATGAATTGAATTTTTTGGAGCAGATAGCACTAAACTATAATCAAAATTGTAAAAACGTTTTGTTTTACAATCATACAGACGAAAAGGGTAATGGCAATTTTGTGATTAAATTGCAAAATGACGATAATTTAGTTAGTACGTTGTTTTTTATGGATACTCATAATATGGTTGAAGAAAACGGACAAAACGTCTACGCACGACTAAACGATTACCAAAAACATTGGTATAACAAAAAACTAAATAAGTTTTCTTATTGCCAAAGCGCGATTTTATTTATGCATATTCCATTAAAAGCGTATTACGATGCCTTTGCGGAAGCGTACGGTAGCGAATTTACTGCCGAAGATATTTCAGTACAAGAGAGTTATTCTTCTTCGATATGGCAACAAGGGTATGAAAGTTCTTTTGGCGTTAAACGAGAAAACGTAGGTAGTAATCCCTATGACGATTTTATCGAAACTATCGTACAAAGTAACGTTTCTACAACGGTAGTGGCAGGACACGACCACATAAACAATTTTGTTATCGACTATCGTGGCGTAAAACTTGCCTACGCACTAAAAACAGGCATAGGCTGTTATAATAATTACGACCTTAACGGCGGCACTATAGTATCTATCGACAAAAACGGAATAACTAACCTCTATCACGAATACGTTGCGTTAGGCTGATGTTATTTATCGAATTTTTAGCAAGTCCTTGCTTTGCGTAAGGACTTTTTTTGTTGTAAATTTATCCTTTTCAAAATACTTTTCCGCAATTGTTCACTTTTCCTTGAAAATCTTTGTGTTTTTTGATACAATATACACAACTATCAACTTAAAGGTATATTTATGCGCACAGAAACTCTACAAAGTGTTTACGATATCGCCAATATGAACGCTC
>CAYOKR010000042.1:0-12400 GCA_964404625.1 uncultured Oscillospiraceae bacterium
AGGCGACTTGTCCGTTGACGAAATCAAAAAGGCTTTGCGTAAAGCAGTTATCAACTTGCAAATCAACCCCGTTTTGTGCGGTACCGCTTACAAAAACAAGGGTGTTCAAAAATTGCTTGACGCAGTTTGCGAATATTTGCCCAGCCCTGTGGACGTAGACCACGTTGTTGGTTTCGACGTAGACGACGAAAACAAAAAAATCGTTCGTCGCACTGACGATAACGAACCGTTCTGCGGTTTAGCATTCAAAATCGTTGCCGACCCGTTCGTTGGTAAACTTGCTTACTGCCGTGTTTATTCCGGTACGTTGCAAGCAGGTTCTTACGTTTACAACTCCACAAAAGGTAAGCGTGAACGTATCACCAAAATTTTGCAAATGCACTCTAACCAACGTCAAGAAATCGACGAAACCTACGCAGGTGAAATCGTTGCTCTTGTTGGTTTGAAAGACACGACGACAGGCGATACTCTTTGTGTAGAAAACGCACAACTTGTGTTGGATAGTATGGTATTCCCCGAACCGGTTATCAAGGTTGCTATTGAGCCTAAAACAAAGGCAGGTCAAGAAAAGATGGGATTGGCTCTTGCAAAACTTGCAGAAGAAGACCCAACTTTCAAAACCTACACCGATCAAGAAACAGGTCAAACAATTATCGCAGGTATGGGCGAATTGCATTTGGAAATTATCGTAGACCGTTTGCTTCGTGAGTTCAAAGTAGAAGCCAACATCGGTCAACCTCAAGTTTCCTACCGCGAAACAATCCGCAAAGCGGTTGATGTGGAAGGTAAGTACGTTCGTCAATCCGGTGGTAAAGGTCAATACGGTCACTGTAAAGTTAAGTTCGAACCGCTCGAACCCGGTCAAGGTTACGAATTTGTCGATGCTACTGTCGGTGGATCTATTCCTAAGGAATATATTCAACCGGTTAACAACGGTATCATCGAAGCAGCAAAAACCGGTCCTCTTGCAGGTTACGAATTGGTAGACTTCAAAGCAACCGTATACGACGGAAGTTTCCACCCTGTCGACTCTTCGGAAATGGCGTTCAAAATTGCAGGTAGCCTTGCGCTTAAAAACGGTGCGGCAAAGGCAGACCCCGTTTTGCTTGAACCGATGATGAAGGTGGAAATCACAATGCCGGAAGAATACCTTGGCGACGTTATGGGTAACGTATCTTCTCGTCGCGGTACTGTTAGCGGTATTGAAATGCGCAACGGCGTACAAGTGGTAAATGCATTTATACCTCTTGCCGAAATGTTCGGTTACGCAACAGACTTGCGTTCTCGTACACAAGGCCGTGGTAACTACTCTATGCAGTTCGACCACTTTGCCGAAGTTCCCAAGGCAATCAAAGAAAAGATTGTTAAAGAACAAGGCACAAAATAATTTTGGGAAAATTGCGTAAAAGTATAGACCAAAATTAAAAAATAAGATATAATTAAACAAACGAATAAGTTTTATCAAAAAAAATCTTTAAAAACAAAAAAAAATTGGAGGATTTATTACAATGGCAAAAGCTAAATTTGACAGAAGCAAACCACACGTAAACATCGGTACTATCGGCCACGTTGACCACGGTAAGACAACTTTGACCGCTGCTATCACAATGGTTATGGCTATGGCTAACGGCGCTCAAGTTATGAAATACGACGAAATCGACAAGGCTCCGGAAGAAAGAGCTCGTGGTATCACAATTAACACAGCACACGTAGAATACGAAACAGCTACTCGTCACTACGCACACGTTGACTGCCCAGGCCACGCCGACTACGTTAAAAACATGATTACCGGTGCTGCACAAATGGACGGCGCTATCTTGGTAGTTTCCGCTGCAGACGGTCCAATGCCTCAAACTCGCGAACACATCTTGCTTGCTCGTCAGGTAGGTGTTCCTTACATCGTAGTATTCATGAACAAGACAGACCTTGTTGACGACGAAGAACTTCTTGAACTCGTTGAAATGGAAATCCGTGAACTTCTTTCCAAGTACGAATTCCCCGGCGACGATCTTCCTATCATCAAAGGTTCCGCTAAATGCGCTATCGACGCTTACCAATCCGGTAACACAAATCTTGATGATCCAGTTTACGCTCCTATTTTGGAACTCATGGACGCTGTTGACTCCTATATTCCTACACCGGAACGTGCTACAGACAAACCTTTCTTGATGCCTGTAGAAGACGTATTCACAATCACAGGTCGTGGTACAGTTGCTACCGGCCGTGTAGAACGTGGTTCCGTTAAACCTTCTGACCCTGTAGAAATCGTTGGTATCCGTGAAGAAATAAAAACTTCCGTTGTTACAGGCGTAGAAATGTTCCGTAAACTTCTTGACGAAGCTTTCGCAGGCGATAACGTTGGTCTTCTTCTTCGTGGTGTAGACCGTAAAGAAATCGAACGTGGACAAGTTGTTGCTAAACCTAAGACAGTTACTCCTCACAAGGAATTCGAAGGTCAAGTATACGTTTTGACTAAGGAAGAAGGTGGACGTCACAGCCCATTCTTTAAGGGATATCGTCCTCAATTCTACTTCCGTACAACCGACGTTACCGGTTCTATCCAACTTGACGAAGGCGTAGAAATGGTTATGCCCGGTGACCACACTCACATCACTGTTGAATTGATCACTCCGGTTGCTATGGAAGAAGGACTTCGTTTCGCTATCCGTGAAGGTGGCCACACTGTTGGTTCCGGCGTTGTTTCCAAGATTCTTGCTTAATTTCGCTGACGAAGTAAACAAACTTTAACAATCAAAGACACTTGCATTTACGCAGGTGTCTTTTGTTTTACCGAGTTTTGCCGTCAAAAGACAAAAGGCTCTATGTCAAAGGTTGGGGTGTTTCCGCATCGCCCGTTTTGCATTTGTCAATTGTTGTGGTGCATTGTGAGTTTCGCTTTTGTCAAAAGTGTAGATAAGATAAAACAACAACCCAAAAGTGGTGGCGTGTATAAATCTGTACGTTGACATACTCAAACGTTTGTTATAGAATGTACTTTATCAAAGATTGATGCTAACAAAATAACGATTTTCTACACAATATAGCTGGTTTTTTTGTTCTTTTAAGTTGTTTTAAGGTTTGTGTGGTAAATTAGTGTACACTAAACTATATAGTTATTAAAGGAGCCCTGTATGAAAAGTAAAAAGAACGTTAGTTGGATGCTTGCATTGTTGCTATGTACTATTTTGATTTGTTGTTGTGCATGTTCGTTCAGCCTTGGTTCAAAAAGTGTAAGTGTTGTATCCGTCAATAAAACGTCAACAACGGGTTTGGTGGACACTTATACTATATTTTATTCTGACGGAAGTACATCTACGTTTGAAATTACTAACGGAAAAGACGGCAACGACGGTGCCGATTTGGATATCGATGATATTTATGCAAAATATCTCGAACTTCATCCGGAGGCTACTTACGAAGAATTTTTGGCAAACGTTTTGCAGGTAAACGTCAATTCTAATACTGCATCTATAGGCAAGGCATTGCAATCGTCGGCAAAAATATATACGGAGTTTACCGAAACTTATCGCATAAATCCTATGTATACTACCAAAGAAACGGCAGTTTATCTTGGCTCTGCAGTTATCTACCAAATTGATGCCGACTACACCTATTTTATTACTAACTATCACGTGGTTTACGATAGTTCCGCAACCGAACAGGACAAAATTGCAAAAAAGATTGTTTGTTATTTGTACGGTAGCGAAGGCGAACCTGTTTCTACTAATAACAAAGAGTCCGGTTGTACTGTTTACGACTATGGTGACTATGCAATCGAGTGCGAGTACGTTGGCGGTTCGATAACGGCAGATATCGCCATTGTAAAGGCAAAGACCGATGACGTTAAAGCCATCAATCCAAACATTAAAGCGGTAACTTTCGCAGACAAGTATCACGTTGGCGATACCGCTATCGCAATAGGCAATCCGGAAGGCGAAGGTATTAGCGTTACCGAAGGTATTGTAAGCGTCGATAATGAGTATATCTATCTTGCAATCGACGGTACGACAAGGGCATATCGTTCCATTCGTATTGATACGTCCATTTATAGCGGAAGTTCCGGTGGTGGATTGTTCGATATCAATGGCAAATTGATTGGAATTACCAACGCAGGCGACGGCGACGATCAAAACGTA
Source organism: uncultured Oscillospiraceae bacterium (assembly GCA_964404625.1). Lineage (GTDB taxonomy): Bacteria > Bacillota > Clostridia > Christensenellales > CAG-314 > Fimimonas. Next base: position 4,137 of record CAYOKR010000042.1, read on the forward strand.
AACTATGCAATTCCGCTTGAAATTGTTAAATCGGCAGTGGAAAACATTATGCATTATGGCAGTGCCAAAAAAATCACGTTGGGTATCGAAGTTGTTGCACGCAACTGTAAGTACGTTTTTGACGAACAACAAGGCATTGGCGAAGTGGTAGAAACTGTTTGTGTCAACAAAATAACCAGTGGATCTATAAGTGAAAAAATGGGATTGCAAGTGGACGATGTGCTTGTATCTTTTGTAATAAACGGCGTGGAGCACACCATAAACCGCAATTTTAACATTGGCGACTTATTATTTGATCTGCGCGTCGGCGACGAAATCTGCTTTAAGATTTCTCGTGGTGACCAAACGCTCAACACCGATACCTACACCGTTAAAACCGGCGACCTAAACCAAATTGCGTAATATTTGATTTCTTTGTTTGTCGTTACTTCGTCGCATTAGCAAAAAATTGATTAAATTTTCGACGTCGGCACTCATTCTAATATGATAAATCATCAAATCTATTTGTGTTCGTGGTAGTATCGGTGGCAGCGAGCCACCGCCCTACGATAATGCAACACACTTTGTACTCGTCGGTACTTCGTTATTATTTATTGGTAGTATAGCCCTCGCTATAATCGTTGGCACTTTGTCTTGCTAAAATTAAAAACTGCGATACACGATGTTTCGCTCGCTGTCATTTCTGTGCGAACGCAGTGAGTCGAACCGCGAAGCAGTGCGATGGTCGTGATTATTGCAGAATCTCGAGCAGTAACACAATAGCTCTCGCTACTTACGTCTCGCCCTATCGGTTCGACTACGTGCTATGGCACTCCGCTCAGTGGGACATTGTGCGTTGTCTTTGGTAAATATTTTGTTATCGGCAGCACAATTGTCTGGACTTTGGTTCTATAAATATAATATATTTACGAAAAACTACATTACAACGTCAATATTGCACTTGTTTCGTTATTCAAAATATAATTTAGTCTTATCTATCGTCAATTTATAGCAACCCATTGCGCAAACAATAGTTTTATGGTAATATGTTGGTATAAACCAAGGGGGTAATTTTTATGGTAGACTACATTGAACAACCTTTAGATAACCAAGACGACTATTCTGTTTTGACGCTTATTGCCGACAACGGCGAAGAAATCGACTTTGAGCGCATTGCGTGTATTACATTGCGTGGTACGTTGTACTTGATTTTAAAACCGTTGGAACTTTTAGACGGTATGAACGAAAACGAGGCGTTTGTTTTCAAAACACACCAAGACCGCAACGGCGAGGACCGTTACGATATCGAACTTGACGAAGACGTTATCGACCAAGTTTTTGAAGAGTATTATCGTCTTTTGGACGAATAAGAGTAGTTATGCAAAGCAAGTTTTACTGAAAACACTCACAAGTGTCTTTTACTAACTTATTCTACAAAATGATATTTCAAAATACAAACGAGAACCTTGAAATGCACCCTAAAAGTGTCAAACTTTTTGGGGTGCACATCATTTGCATTCTCGTTTTTTTATGTAATTGGTGAATTGTTTTTAATTGCAATAGGTATGGATCGTTTATCTATAAAGTTATTGGGTACATATTTCTAAAAAATAAACCGAAGAAGTATTATATTACCTAAAATGATATATTTTGTAAATTGCTTAAAAATTCTATGCTTAGTTTGACAATTTACCAATTATATGGTCGTTATTGTTAAATTGTTTTGTGCAACGTTGCGGCAGTGCTAACGTTATTTGTACTTAAAAACAGTTGCAATGTTGCCAAGAGACATTTTTTACGTTTTTATTGAAAAATTAAATAAAGTATTTTAAGTTTTTGTTAAATTTTTGTTGGTATATTAAATAAGTGGCGACTTTGATATAAATCTTTTGTTGAATTTATCCGTCGTTTGCAAACGCAAAAATTGTTTATTTTTGGCGACAATTTTACCTATCGTTTACGTGATTTGCGTATAATGTAAACAATGGTAGGCGTTGGTATCCACACAGACGCGTCAGCAGTTGACTTTTGTACTGTTTTGTGGTATGCTAAACATAGTAATGAGGTACACATTGAAAAACGCATTTTTAGACAAACTTAAAGAATCATTGATGTCGGTGCTTCCGGTTGTTGCCATAGTGCTTATTTTGTGTTGCACCCCGCTTGTAAATCTTACTCCATACGAGATTGGCGTGTTTTGCTTTTCTTCCTTTATGCTGATTTTGGGTATGGGGTTGTTTAGTTTGGGTGCGGACGTCGCAATGAGCCCCATGGGCGAACAAATCGGTGCCGGACTAACACGTTCCAAAAACAGATGGCTACTTATTGTGGTATGTTTTGCAATGGGTGTTTTGATAACCATTGCCGAACCGGATTTGTCGGTGCTTGCCGAACAAATTAAAAACAAAGTCGATCCAACGTTACTTTTGGTAACCGTCGGCGTGGGCGTTGGACTGTTTTTGGTGGTAGGTGTGCTAAAAACAGCATTCAAAGCGTCGTTAAACTCCATTTTGATGATATGTTACATGCTGTTGTTTGCTATTGCATCACTGCTTGTAGAAAGTGGCAACGGAGATTTTCTCGCCCTTTCATTCGACTCCGGCGGTGTAACCACGGGACCAATAACTGCGCCGTTCATAATGGCATTGGGTGCAGGTATCGCGGGAACGTTAGGTAGCAAAAATCACCGCGACTCTTCCTTCGGTTTTGTTGCATTGTGCTCTATCGGCCCCATTTTGATGGTTGCTATTTTGGGTTTAACTTCCAGTGGCAACGTAGACTACGTACCGGCAGACTATACTATTAGCGAAAATATCGTATCGGCGTTTTTACATCGCACGGTAGAAACAATCAAGGAGGTTGGCATTTCGCTTGGACTTATCGTGGTATTCTTTACGGTGTTGCAAGTGACTTGCCTAAAATTGCCTCGTGCAAAAATCGTGCGTATGGCAATCGGTATTGTTTATACCTTTGTAGGGCTTGTTTTCTTCTTGACGGCGGTAAACGTTGGCTTTACTCCTATTGGCTATAAAATCGGTCATCAACTTGCCGAAAATCCTATCGTGTTGATTATTGCAGGACTTATTCTTGGTGCCGTTACTGTTTTGGCGGAACCGGCAGTGCACGTTTTGAACAAACAAGTAGAAGAAATCACTAACAAAGCAATCACAAAGAAGTCGATGCTTATTGCTCTTTCCGTTGGTGTGGGTTTGTCGCTCGGATTATCCATGTTGCGTATCGTACTGGATTTTTCCATTTTATATTATCTTGTTCCCGGCTATTTTATCTCACTTGTTTTGTCGTTGTTTGTTCCCAAAATGTACACGGCAATCGCATTCGACTCTGGTGGTGTTGCATCCGGTCCGCTAACGTCCACGTTTATTTTGCCCTTTGCCATTGGAGCGTGCGTAACCTTGCAAGGCGTGGACAAAATAATGGTGGATGCTTTCGGTATCGTTGCAATGGTAGCAATGACGCCATTAATCACAATTCAACTTTTAGGATTCCGCTCGATAATGTCGCAAAAGGTTAAAAACAGTATTGCTCAACGTCGAATTATCAGTGCGGACGATGACCAAATTATCAACTTTATGTAAGGAGGTTACAAATGGAAAAGAAATCGCGAAAAAAACTAATTACTCCGCTTGTACCGCCAAAACCACCCAAACAACTTGCTCCCAACAAATTGATGTTGCTTATCACCGTTGTTCCGCGCAGAAAGGCAGAGTTTTACGTCGATTTGATTGCGTCGTTCGAATGCAACATGCAGTTGGAAGTTTCCTCATTTGGTACGTCGGGAGTGTTCGGCTTGGGCTACGATTTGGAAAAACAAACTATTTTTTCTGTAATTCGTCAAGATAGGGTAGCCGACGTAATGGCAAAACTTAACGAAAAGTTTTCCACTATACGAGGCGGAAAAGGACTGGCGTTTACCGTACCGCTAACAAGCATGGTTGGCGTATCGAGTTATCAATTTTTAAGTAACAAACAGTAGAGGTGCATAATGGAATATAAACACGAAGTAATATTTTGCATTGTAAACGCAGGTTTCTCCGAAGCCGTTATGGACGTTGCTCGCGAAGTTGGTGCACGTGGCGGTACCGTTTTGCATGCAAGCGGAACGGCAAACTCCGATGCGGAAAAGATATTTGGCATCACCGTTCAGCCTGAAAAGGACATCGTTATGATTTTGGTTAGTAGCGATATCACCGGCGAAGTGTTGCACGCTTTGTACGATGGTGTAGGTCTAAAAACGGAAGGTAAAGGTATTGCGTTTGCTTTGCCCGTGCAGGACGTTGTCGGTTTGACTAACTTTGTTGCCGTTGATAAACCCATCGAATCTGCTGAAACAGAGACACAAGAGTAGAACATCTGCAAAATTGCATAACTAAAGGACTTGGCTAATGATAGTCAAGTCCTTTTCAAGTAGTTTGATGGGTGAAAAATAAAATTGGTTATAGGTTCTAACAAAAATGTGGCGTTTCCAATAGTTAGATATTTTGAGAGATGAATTTCGCTTTCCTTATGCTTTTTTGATAACAAGCAACCTGTAGGCACTTTCTACCGAGAGAACATAACTCACAAAAACAATGCAAATAAGCAAAGGTGCAAGTTCTAATAGAAAGGTAAATCATATTTTTGTTATCTATCGCTTAACAATCAAGTAATAGAGAAATGTACAAGATTGTATGTTAGATAAAAACAGTCCAACGTTTAGAGCTTGTTTTAATTTTTTTATACAACAAAATAACTGTACAAACGTTGCGAAAAGTGGCAACGTATTGTGCTTTTTGTTACAAATCGCGGTTATTTTATAGGCAGGCTTACCAACGGCATCAAGTCGCCAAGAGTGTAAACTTGGTAGTCGTCGTAACTTTTTGCCAACACAATTTCAAAGTTAAGTCCGCAAAACTCCGTCATTACTTGACGACATACTCCGCAAGGGGGACAAACGTCGACAGTGCCTATTTCTGCACCTTTTGCGTTACCCACAATGGCAATGGCAACAAAATCGCGTTCTCCTTCGGAAATCGCTTTAAAAAACGCCGTTCTTTCCGCACAGTTGGTGGGGGAAAAGGTTGCGCTTTCAATATTGCATCCACGATAGATTTTCCCCGATTTTGTTAGCAGTGCTGCGCCCACAACCCAGTTAGAGTAGGGGGCATAAGCGTTTTTTTGCCCTTCGTAAGCTTCGCGTACAAGTAATTTGTAGTCAATCATCTTTTTCGTCCTTTTTGTGTTTATTATTTGATTTTTTTTGTCGATAAAATTCGTCTGTGCAACGAATTGCAGTTTGCCATACTCGATTTGTCCACACAATCATAATTTTTTTTGCAATAATGCGATATAGTATTGTGATTATTAGTGCGATAAGAACATTGTGGCAAACATTTGTTTATGCAACAATCAATTTGCCGTTGACGTAGTTGTTGATGCTCTAAATAACGTTGAGCCGCATGTAATTGCTTACACAACCGTCGTCTGTTGGGGTAATTGCGGTCAAACGGGGGTTATGCAATATTCGTTCTGTTGGCACTTTCATCGAATTTTTCGCAATAGCATCGCTGTTAATCGACACTTTAAGGGAAAGGTATTATATATCAAATAATATTCTTTGTCAATATGCATTTTGAAAAATTATGCCTAAATTTGCATTTTGCAATAATCAATATAATGCAAAATTTCAAAAGTTTTTGTCTGTTGTTTTGTCTATCTTGGCTTGCAATCATTTTTGGTGTTTGACTGCATTTGCGTATTGTGGTATCATTTTGATGTATCTTGTCTGATAACTTGCAACGAACCCGTATTTCAAAATTGTAACAAGTTGTGTGTCATTTTGTAGTATATTGTTAGATAGTTCGTAAGTCAATTTTAATGGTACGCAGTGTATATATCGTCTGTGTAATACCGTTTGTACAAGCATATATATTGTTATTTTGGAGAATTGTTATGAAAATTGTTTTTATACGACACGGCGATCCCGATTACGAACACGATAGTCTTACCGACGTTGGCAAACAACAAGCGCAAGCATTGGCGGAGTATCTAAAGGACGTTCCCGTCGACGCAGTGTATTCATCCCCTTTTGGCAGGGCGTATTTAACGGCGACAACGTGCTACCCCAAGCAAAAAGTTGTTGTTTTGGATTGGCTAAAGGAGTTTTACGGCAGTCCAACTCTGCAGGACGGCACACTTCAAAACGGTACGTGGGATTTTATGCCCGACTATTTAGATAAACACCCGTATTTGTACGATAACAACAAGTATCTGGATTCGTCCGAGCTAATGTCGGCAGGAGCAACGGACAAATATGCTTACACTATAACTCAATTTGACGAGTTGTTGGCACAATATGGTTACCGACGCAAAGGCAACGTCTACAAAGTTACCGATTCAAACACAAAAACTATAATTTGTTTTTGTCATCTTGGGTTGATGAGCGTGTTGATGTCCCGCTTGATGAATGTTTCCTACGTGTTGCTTGCACAACATTTGTGTGCATCGCCCAGTAGTATAACCATTTTTGCCACGGAAGAACGTCAACAAGGTATTGCACAATTCCGTTGTCTGGGCTACGGTACAACGCCCCATCTAACGCTAAAAGGTATGCAAAATAGTTTTGCTGCACGTTTTTGTGAGATATTCGATTCCAACGACCGCCACTAATTACCTCAAGAAACTTGTTGCACAACTTTATACTTGGTTTGGTTCGTGTGTATCATAGTGTTACGTCAGTATCAATACGCAATCTTATTGCTTTTTTCAACTATGGTATTATTTATGTAGTGGAAGTGTTATTATTTCGTTTGTGGCGTAATTCTAAAGAATGTTGTTTCGTTTATAAACGTCCAGTGTGTTTATGCTCGCCATTGTAAAGACTGGCCTTAATTTGGCAAATGTTTGTAACGGTTCGTATATTTATCTTTAGTTATTATGTTGAGCGACATATATCATAGACGTATACGAGCTGTTTTTATTTCTTGCCTGTTGCGATAAAAAGTGCAATTCAACATTGTAAAAAATTAATAAAAAAGTTTGCAAAAATTTTCGTAATCCTATGGCATAATGACGTAAGATGTGGTAAAATATTGTTATTGGAAATTTTTCCCAAATAAACAACCATTATAAAAAGGAGATCATTATGGCAAGATTTGTACTTAATGAAACAAGTTATCACGGAAAAGGATGTATTGCGGAAATCGCAGGCGAAATTAAAGCAAGAGGTTTTATAAAAGCACTTGTATGCACCGACCCCGATCTTATCAAGTTTGGCGTAGCACAAAAAGTTACCGCTATTTTGGACGGTGCAAATATTCCTTACGAAATTTACAGCAACATCAAAGCTAACCCCACAATAGAAAACGTTCAAGGCGGTGTGGAAGCATTTAAGCGTAGCGGTGCAGATTGTCTTATCGCAATTGGTGGCGGTTCACCCATCGACACGGCAAAAGCTATCGGTATCGTTGTAAACAACCCCGAGTTTGCCGACGTTCGTTCTTTGGAAGGCGTTGCTCCTACAAAAAACAAGTGCGTTCCTATTATTGCCGTTCCCACAACTGCGGGTACTGCTGCCGAAGTTACCATCAACTATGTTATCACCGACGTTCAAAACAACAAAAAGATGGTTTGCGTAGACGTTCACGACATCCCCGTTGTTGCTATTGTAGACCCCGACATGATGTCTTCTATGCCTAAAGGACTTACTGCCGCAACAGGTATGGACGCTCTTACGCACGCAATCGAAGGTTATATCACCGCAGGCGCATGGGCATTGTCCGACATGTTCCACATCGAAGCAATCCGCATTATTGCAAAATCTTTGCGTAGTGCAGTAGCAAACGAACCGGAAGGACGTGAAGGTATGGCTCTTGGTCAATACGTTGCAGGTATGGGCTTCTCTAACGTTGGTTTGGGTATCGTTCACTCTATGGCTCACCCTCTCGGCGCATTGTACGACACACCTCACGGCGTAGCAAACGCTATCATTCTTCCTACCGTTATGGAATATAACGCTCCTGCTACCGGCGAAAAATATCGCGAAATCGCTCGTGCAATGGGCGTTCAAGGCGTAGACGCTATGTCTCAAGAAGAGTACCGCAAAGCTGCAATCGATGCAGTTAGACAACTTTCTCAAGACGTTGGTATCCCTGCTAACCTTAAAGATATTGTTAAACCGGAAGACGTCGATTTCCTTGCACAATCCGCTTTTGACGATGCTTGCCGTCCCGGTAACCCCCGTCCTACCAGCGTGGAAGAAATCAAACAACTTTACTTGTCTTTGATTT
>CAYOKR010000043.1:0-11180 GCA_964404625.1 uncultured Oscillospiraceae bacterium
CGTAACCTAATGCAATTTCACTGCCCGGTGATGCTAAAACTTGTAACGGTAAAGGCTGCTTTTGGTAGGCACGATTCGGTAATGTTCCGCTGTTGCAAGTGGGACGTTTTTTATTTTGTTTTACCTATCGGGAAAGGGGGAACGGAATATGGAACAATTTGATTTGCAACAATTTGTAGAACAAGTTGAACTTTTGTTGGAAAACAAAAACTATCGCGAACTAAAAGTTATCTTGAACGACGAAATGCCACAAGATATTGCGTTGTTGTTGGAAGAGTTGCCCGACAAGGTTATGCCACCGGTGTTTAGATTGCTATCCAAGGAAAACGCTGCGGAAGTGTTTGTTGAAATGTCGTCGGACAGTCAAGAGCAACTTTTGGAGATTTTTAGCGATGCGGAAGTAAAATCCGTATTTGAAGAAATGTTTTTAGACGACGTTGTGGACGTTATCGAAGAGATGCCTGCAAGCGTTGTTAAACGTATAATCAACCAAGCCGATTCGGAAACACGCAAGCAAATTAACGAGATTTTGCAATACCCAAAGGACAGTGCAGGCACTATCATGACGGTGGAGTACGTAAGTCTAAAAGCAAATTGGACGGTTCAGGACTGTTTTGCTCACATACGAAAAACCGCAGTTGACAAAGAAAGTATCTACACTTGCTACGTTACCGACGAAAAACGCAAATTGTTGGGTATCGTTACGGTAAAAGACCTTTTGTTGCACGACTACGAAACGGTTGTTGGCGATATAATGGAAGACGACGCTATCTACTGCCTTACCACCGACGACAAAGAACAGGTTGCTCTTACCATGCAAAAGTACGACCTATCGGCATTACCCGTTGTAGACGGAGAAAATCGCGTAGTTGGTATCGTCACGGTAGACGATATTTTGGACGTTTTTGAAGAAGAAGTTACCGAAGATATGTCCAAAATGGCAGCAATTACCCCGTCCAGCGAGGCATACTTGGAGCGTAGCGTTTGGGACGTGTGGAAAAGTCGTATTCCGTGGTTGTTGCTACTTATGATTTCTGCAACCTTTACGGGAATTGTTATCAATACCTTTGAAAGCACTTTGACGCCTCTACTGTTCGCTTGCGTGCCCATGCTGATGGACACGGGCGGTAATGCAGGAAGTCAATCGTCCGTAACGGTAATTCGTGGACTTGCCGTAAACGACCTTGAACCGCGCGACGCGTTAAAGGTTGTATGGAAGGAACTGCGAGTATCATTGCTGTTGGCATTGTGCCTTTCCGTTGCTTGCTTTGGTAAGTTGATGTTGATTGACGGTTTGTTGCTTGGCTATGCTTACACTTGGGACGTTAGCCTTGTGGTTGCACTTGCACTGTTTTGCACCGTTGTGATTGCAAAATTAGTGGGTTGTTTGATGCCTATGCTTGCAAAAGTTTTGCATTTGGACCCCGCAGTTGTGGCAAGTCCGTTTATTACCACCATTGTTGACGTGTTGTCGCTTATTATCTACTGCCAAATTGCAATACACGTTTTGCCTGCGATTTAGATATTAAGTATCAGTTACAAAAAATCAATTTTTTGCTATTAGGCAAAATTTTTACAAAATCATCGTTGAGTGCGTCGCTGTAACAACGTAGTTTGTAACACTTTTTACATCGGCACAGCAATTATGTCGTCAAAAACTTATAACGTATATTAAAAATTACCACAAACCAATAATTTGGCAAAATATAAGACTAACGAAAAAAAATCGTTAGTCTTTTTATTTATGGTATTACACTACTTTTTTAGCACTTGTTTTATTATCCAACATTGGGTACGCTTTGGCAAAACGTTTAGCATAAGCAACAAGGGATTGCGGTTGATACTGTACGCAAACTTGGGGTTGCGTTTGGAAAGTATTTTTGTTACCTTTTTGGCAATTTTTGTAGGCGGAACACTGCGCGCTTCAACGCTATCGACAATTTGCTTAAATCGTGTTGCGTTGCAGGTGTAAAGTTGCGTATTTTGGCAAAAATCGTCCAATGCTTTGGTGGATGCGCCCAACATATCGGTAGTTACCGCACCGGCACGAAGTACACTAACTTTGATGTTTTTTAGTTGCAATTCCATGCGGAGCGAGTAGGCATATTTGTCCAAGGCGGATTTTGTCACGGCGTAGATACCGGTAAAAGGCAACGGCTCCAACGGAGCAAGTTCGCTTGTGGTGATGACAATGCGCGAGTTATCGCCAAGCATGGGCAAAAAAGTTTTGTTGACAAGAAAAGCTCCGCCAAGATTGATTTTGAAAATCTTTTCGAATTGGTCGGTGGGCATTTCCACGAGAGAATCGAGCATGTAAATGCCGACAAAATGCACGATTGCACGCAGACTGTTTGTGTGTTGCGACACCAAATTGAAGGCATCTTGCACGCTTTGTTCGTCCGTGAGATCGGCTTGGATGGGGATTATATCGTCTTCGGTATCGGCAATAGTTTTGTCCAGTGCGAAAATGCGAAAACCTTTTTGTTTTAGAGCGAGAGCAGTTGCCCTGCCCATGCCACCGTATGCTCCGGTGACCAATATGGATTGTTTCATTGCGAGCTCCTTTTAGGAAATGTTGTTTTTGGATTTACATGAGTGGAATGTCGAACAGATAGTCGATTGTTTTTTGTGCCACCCGAGATTCTGCGATGGGAAACCATCGCACTGCTACGCAGTTCGACTACGCTCAAAATGACGACGCGGTAAAGCCGTTACGTATCGTTACAGCAGTAGCAAGCCGACGGCATACCGAAGTTTTATGATATGATTGCGATATATATTGAAATATCAGGAAAATGCTTCAATAAGCAAAGCGTATACAGGAACAGTCCACCTGACCTACATTTTCACGTAAAATCAGTTTGAGCAAAATCCGTATAGGCGAACGTTGGTTTTGGCAAGTTGTTTTTGGAAAAGTTTTAGCGGGTTCAAAAAGCTGCGCGACATGTGTTCGGCAGAAGTTACCACAACGAGACTATCTGCACTCATTTGCACTGCCATCGGCACGCTAAATTGTGCGTTTTGTTTGGTGGTTAGCGAGTTGTTTTCTTCTATCAAAACGTCTGGCGAAAGCCCTTGTGCAATTAGATAGTTACGCATAAATTGTGCTTCTGTTATGCCTGCTGTGGGATTGGCAAGTCCGCCGGACAAAATAATTTTGTCGGGGTGCAATTTTTGATACATTTGCAAGGTCAAATCCATGCGTTTTAGCATAAGTTGAGACGGAGTTCCGTCGTCATTCATTCTGTTGCCAAGTACTACCGCTACTAACATTGTGTAAACGTCCTTTGTGTAAATGATTTTCAAAATTGCGTTTGCGTGCGTTCCGTAGGTGCAACGATTTTGCATCCATTTTAGAAAGTTTACCCAAACAATTATGATAGATATATTGTATCACAACAAAAAAGCACGTGCAACAGTTTTGTGAAATAGGTGAAGAAATGTGTAAAAATGAGCCACCAATAATAAAGTTCAATACGGCACCTATATAATATCGACAAGCAAAATATAAAAATGATTAAATTAAATAAACGTCTATACAGCGTGGGACAGTCTGTACAATTTTAATAATGAAACGTAAAAATAGACTAACGAAACATAATCGTTAGTCTGTATCGGTAATTATTGACTAAAGTTGAATTGTAGAAAACATATAAATATGCGTCTTTTACTATATAGCGTTTTCGCTGCTGCTTTTTTGGGATTCCTTTGTTTTTATTCGACAAGCAACCTACAATTATCAAGGCTATCTCGCCCAAAAACATTCCGCCCAAAAACCAGCCAATAGCACTACTTCCTTTACAATAGACAATAATCGGGCATACAATCTCACAAGTAACAGTTATAACCAAGCGCAACAATGCGGCTATTATTAAAATCGTTTCTATTATTTTTAATATTTGCAAATCCATTGTAAATCTCTTTTACGCTTTCCGTCAATAATCAACTAAAACTTTTACCTATAAATCAGTTTTTTACAATAACACGATAAGCATTGGTTATTGTCAATCAATTTTAGTTTTTTAACATAATTCTCCATTTTTGATATACTCCTATAAATAAAAAGTGCGCAGCCCAAAGCTATGCACCTCAAGACGTAGCTTTGACAGTTATAATACAGTCTAATCACCAATAGGGTATAGCAAAACAAAGCATACGTTCATGCCAAGAGTATGCCTATCTGGGATAATATTAAACTGTGTTACAGGGTAAATACACCAAATTGACAAGATAATGTCAATACTATCGAAAAAAACAAAACCGACAGAAAAACATTGCGACTTTAAGACACAAAAAAAGTTAAAGGGCAAATCTACACTAAAAGTTAAAAATAATTAAAATTAGCGTTATTATCTGCACTGCAATATCAAAAATGAACAGAACGATGGTGAAATATTCTTTTGAAATTAGGTATTGACTTTGGCTTTTCAAAGGTCTATAATAAGTATGTAAAACAAGGTTAAGGCATTGTTGTATCATATAATTTGCAAGACTGCACCACCGTTTGTTTTGCAAATACTTTTAGAGAGGTAATTTACGATGACAGGATCAGTAAAATGGTTCAACGCAAGCAAAGGATATGGTTTTTTGACCAGTGATGACGGTGGAGAAGATATTTTCGTGCACTTTTCCGCTATTAACGTGGAAGGTTTCAAGACATTGAAAGACGGCACAAAAGTTAGTTTTGACGTGGAAAACGACGAGAAAACAGGCAAATTGCGTGCAACAAACGTTACCCCCGTGGAATAATAACTTGACGTAATAAATAATACAAGAAGTCCGCACTCCGTTTACACTGGGTGCGGACTTTAACGTTTTACATACTTGACGCATAAAAACGAAAATTATTGTGGCAAAACAATAATTTTGGCGAATGGCAAAAGGTTTACTTTGTATAGTATATAGAAAGGAGCAATATTACCCTACTATCAAACTATTTTAGTACGTGTAGATTGCTCCTTTTTGTTTAGTATATTTGTGTAAAGTATACCGCATTAACTTTACAATAATTAGGACATTTATATATTGAAAAGGAACAATCGACGTCTGTACGCATGCGAATTGCATGTTTGCAAAAGTCTAATATAGATTGTTCCTTTTTGCGTTAATTTGTAATTTCGATTAGTTTATCTAAAAATATTATATCGTATACCATTGCGTAACATGGCTCATTTTTGCGTCTTTAATAACAATTATGACGTTACAACATTGGTATAAACAGTTAAGGCGTAAGTTGTTTGACTGTAAGGTAGGTGTTAACGTTGTCGGCAGGTGTTAAAGTGGTATCGACCGAGGCGGTTGCTGATAAAGTAAGCACGTCGCCTGCAGATAACGTTACTATTGTGCTGTTGGTAAGTTGCGTTCCGGTTGTGGTAAAAGGCATTGTAACAATAGTTTGCGTGATATTTGTGCCGTTTTGCGTGACGGAAAGTGTAACTACCGAATCGGTTGAAACGCTACCACGGATACCGTAATCGAGTTGGTAGATCCCGGCATTGATAACGGTAATACTGTTTGTGCCGACTGTGACGTTAGATAACGGCAAAGACGTGCCAATAGGCAAGGTTGTTGCTGTGGTCGTTAGCGAAATATCGGTAGTTGCCGTGGAATATGCTCCACCGAAAGACGCTAAACCGTTGGTTCCGTTAGCACCCGCAGGACCTTGCGGACCGGTTGCGCCCGTTGGACCTATTGGACCTACTGCACCGGTTGCGCCGGTAAATCCCCTTGGACCACGCGGACCGCGTTCGATGATATAGATACGATTGTCGCCACAGTTGTTACCATTATTGCCGTTATTACTGCACGGATTGAAATTGAAACAACACATTTTTTTGCTCCTTTGGATTGTTTTTTGGGCTGGATACCCTACTACCATACTATTTAAAAAGACAATTTTGTGTGAAAAAAGTTTGAAATAGCAGGCAAACTAATAAATATAGATTTTAAAACATCGAAAATGCAAGGTAAGATAAGATAATAGGATTTGAAATAACGAAACATACAAAAAATAATTCGCGTAACTAAAGGCAAAACAACAGAATGTTACCTATCTATATATATGTATCGAAAAAGCATGGAAAAGTTAAAACGCAATAAAAAAATTGGAAAAAAGGTAGTGAAAAATAGTTGACAGCGCATATTATGTGGTGTAGAATGTAAACAGTTGAACAATTATTCAACTGTTTGACGAATCGAAAGGTGGGATTTTAGTACAGTTAGCCGAAGAGTATCACGAATGATATCAACAATTAGATTTTGGTACCATGGTATAATCACTATTAAAATCGAATTGACGTCGGCACTTTGAAAACCATAAATAAAGATGACGTTAGGCAAGCACATCAACGTTGATATAGAATTATTGGCACTATTTAGCGCAAACGTTATTTGCTATAACCGTTGCAAAAATTGATAAAACGTTGGCAACGTTTTTGAAATAAAGCAATACGCTTAACGTTGACTACAACACAACAAAAAGTCCGCTATCAAAAATGGTATCAACAAAGTGGAATTTGGTATCAATATTGTGCAAAAATGGTTAGTAATTAAAAGAAATCGAATGGAAATCTCTCAAAACAGTTGAAAAAGGAGAAAAATTGATGGACGAAAAAATTGAGCAAATGAATTATGACGAAAAAACGGTAACTAAAGTTTTGACGCAAATGCCCAGCGAAAACTTTATGTACGACGTGGCGGAGTTGTTCAAGATTTTTGGCGACTCGACACGTATTCGCATTTTGACGGCGTTGCAACAAAGCGAACTTAACGTTTGCGATATTGCGGTAGTTTTGAATATGACAAAATCGGCGGTATCGCACCAACTGCGCATTTTACGTCACGCCAAATTGGTGAAAAATCGTCGTGACGGAAAAGAAATTTACTACAGTTTGGACGACGAACACGTAAACGATATTATCGCTATTGCAATGGAGCACTTGCACCACGCAAAGCAACATCACGAAGACTAAAGTTGAGTATCTCAAGAATCACAAACGATACAAACACAACAGATAAAACATTACAAAAGAGCCAAAAAAGACTTGACTCTAAATATAAAAACGCGAAAAACGAAAATATCAACCAATTACAAAAGACATTAAAAATACTAAAGTCTAATTACAACTACAGACAAACCTATAAAATATAAACGACACAAAAATACGAAAGACACAAAAAGTAGCATTAACACGTACAAAACAAGGGGTTTAATATGAAAAAAATAATACAAATGACAGATTTGGACTGTGCACATTGTGCATCTAAAATGGAACAAGCAATTTCTAAAATTGAAGGGGTAAATTCCGTAACTATCAATTTTATGACACAAAAAATGACGTTGGATTGCGACGACGATTGTTACAATGCAGTTGTTGAAGAAGCAAGAAAAATTTGCAAAAAGATTGAACCGCACTGTTTGTTGAAGTTCTAAACGGAGTGGAATATGACGAGAAATCAAAAAAGCCTGCTACGAATAATTATCGTGGCACTACTCTATGCTGTGGCTATCGTATTGAGTTTGGTACTCGATTTGCCACAGTGGTTAGAAATTGCATTGTTTGTGGCAATCTACTTGGCAATCGGCTACGATATTTTGGTAGAAGCGGTTGTAAATACCTTCCACGGAAACTTGTTTGATGAAAACTTTTTGATGACCATTGCAACAATAGGTGCGTTTTTTATCGGGGAACACATAGACGCCGTTGCAGTTATGTTACTTTATCAAATCGGGGAACTATTTCAACGATATGCCGTTGCGAAAGGCAGACGGAACATTGCCGAACTGATGGATATTCGCCCGGACGTTGCGACCATTTTGGTGGATGGCAAGGAAGTGGACGTTGATCCTACCGAAGTTGCAATAGGACAAGTGTTTATCGTTAAGGCGGGAGACAAAATCCCCTTGGACGGCGTTGTTGTAGACGGCAGTTGCAATATCGACACACACGCAATTACCGGTGAAAGTCTACCGCAAAGCGTACACGCGGGTGACAAGATAATTTCCGGATGTATCGTTTTGGACGGAACGTTGCAAATACAAGCGACTTGCGACTACGACAACAGCACGGTAGCAAAGATACTCGACCTTGTGGAAAACGCAACGGCAAACAAAGCGCCGGCGGAGAAGTTTATTACAAAGTTTAGCAAGTACTACACACCAATCGTTGTTGTTTTGGCAGTTGTAGTAGGCATTGTGCCTCCTATATTCAACGGAGAGTGGGCGGTTTGGCTAAAACGTGCAATGATGTTTTTGTTTGTATCCTGCCCGTGTGCGTTGGTAATTTCCGTACCGATGGGATTTTTCGGTGGAATTGGCGCAGCAAGCAAAATGGGCGTGTTAGTAAAAGGAAGCAGTTACTTAGAAACACTATCCAAGGCAAATATCTTTGCTTTCGACAAAACGGGCACACTAACCAAGGGCAATTTTGTTGTAACGGACGTACAACCGCAAGAAAAGCGTCAACAAATACTGGAATTAGCATCAATTTGCGAACAGTACAGCAATCACCCTATCGCGACAGCGATAAACTCGCTTGTGCAGACGAAAAAATCCGCAAGCGTAAAAGAAATTGCCGGTCACGGATTGGTTGCCGAGTGTAACGGTGACACAATCCTATGTGGAAACGAACAACTGCTTGCAAAATACGGCATAACGCTGTCGCAGACCGAACAATTTGGTACCGTAGTTCACGTTGCGAAAAACGGCGAATACGTAGGTTACATTGCAATCGCCGACGAAATCAAGCAAGACAGCAAGGTTGCAATTGAACAACTATCCAAACTCGGCACTACCGTTATGCTTACGGGCGATAACGAAAACGTTGCGCAATCAGTGGCAAAAACGCTGGGTATCGAGCAATATCATAGTAAGTTGTTACCACAAGACAAGGTGGAAGTGGTTAACAATCTAAAACGCAACGGCATTGTTGCCTTTGTGGGTGACGGAATAAACGACGCGCCTGTGCTTGCTACAGCCGACGTTGGTATCGCTATGGGAGCAATGGGAAGCGATGTTGCAGTGGAATCGGCAGATATCGTACTGATGAAGGATAGTCCGTCCGCCATTGTTACCGCACAAAAGATTGCAAAACGCACAATGAAAATCGTAAAACAAAACATTGTGTTTAGCATTGCAATTAAAGTCGCCGTGTTGATAGTTTCCGCTATCGGCTTGTTAGACAAGGTTGCGTTCGGGCTGATAATTGCCATACTTGCCGACGTTGGCGTTTGTGTTTTGGCGATACTAAACAGCATGCGTGCAATGATTGTTAGAAAATCAAAATAACTATAAACAAAGTTCTTAAGAGACAACAATGTTTGATAATATCGGCAGAAAGATAAAATGGTTTGCGAAATTTTTAACTTGGATAGGAATGATATCCTCCATCATAATCGGCTTTATATTAATAATTGACGGAAACGATTGGGGTATTTTGGTATTATTGGGCGGTCCGTTAGTTTCTTGGTTGTCATCTTGGCTACTTTACGCATTTGGCGAATTAGTTGAAAACTCAACAACGATTGCGAAACATTTTGAAGAGCCGGAACATAATTTACAAAGCGGAAACAACAATACCTATAATTCAAATATTGAAGATATTGATCAATAATTGCGTAATTCAATACAAAAAAAATCAATATTTACAAATATTACACAAAAAACAGTCTATCGAGAAAATCGTTAGGCTGTTTTTTTGATGTAATTTTTAGATATTTTGTAGCGAATAAGTTAATAGGTATTGCACTTAGTTTAGGGAATGAAAGAAACAGACAGCCAGAAATGGAGTGCTGTTTGTGTGTAGTTATTGGTAAGTGCAACATAAAATACAACGTTATCGTAGGGCGGTAGCAAGCCACCGCCCTACGATAACACATATAATTTGATAAATAATAAACCGAACTCGCACAATTTAATAAATAATTGACCATACGAACAGTAAAATTAGGTTTAGCAGTTAGTAATGCCAATTGCAGATAAGTAATGATAAAATCAGTGAAATGTATAAATAAGTTTGGTTGTTGGCAACACCCAAGTATAGACAAGCAACGATGCAAATAGCAGAATACACAAATGGTATAGCGCAATTTGTACAATTAAAATCCGTAAATTTTACAACTAACTAAACGCAACTGCAATTGCACTGTTGCATTTACTTTGATAATTTACTAATTAAAAAAAATCTAAGATAATTTTATAAAATGGGTTGCAAACGTTTGTTGAAAGTTGTATAATTTTAGTGCGAAACAAACTGAATAAAATAGTAAGGGGATATTTTTATCTTTAAGGGATAACTATACCTTTATTTTGCAATACTTTTATGTAACGCTCATATTTGCAAAATCGCAAATTCCCGTTACCTAAAAGTATATTGGGAACCCCTTATTCTATTTTGGTTTGTTTCGCGACAATCGGAGTTTGCGTTTTTGGTGCGTCAACTTCGGTTGGCGCATTTTTTATTTTAATTTAGGAGGATGTAGTTATGTTCAACAACATCGGCGGAACAATCAAAGGCTTTGCAAGATTTTTAACTTGGGTAGGAATTATTGCATCCATTATAGTTGGAATCGAACTTATAAAGAACGATAATAATATTGGATTTTTGGTAATAATTGTCGGAATCTTGGTCTCATGGATGTCGTCTTGGATACTTTACGCATTTGGCGAATTGGTTGAAAACTCGACAATAATTGCAAAACATTTTGGAAAACCCGAGCAAAGTTCACAAGATAGAAATAACAATCAAGGTGACGGGAACGATTCCAATAATAACATTGATTGGCTTGATATTTACAACGGATAAATTATGTTGTATTTATGTATTAAATTATACAATCCATAAATGGATCGTTAAATTATGCGTAACGCAATTTACTACTGCTTGTTGTAGACAAAAGTGTAATTCATTCCACGCAAAAATAAAAGACTAACGATTTTTATGTCGTTAGTCTTTTGCTGTTTATTTAGTTATTTTTTGTTCGCATTAGAAAAAGGTAGTACTAATGTCTATACGAAAACTATTCTTCGAAATCGTTAAAGTAATCACGATCGAAAAATTCCGCCAAGGTTATATCTGCACCCTGACAAAATGCTTTTATTGTAGACACTTTGGAACACTTTGTTCTACCTTTGATTATATCGTAGATTGCCGACGGCGATTTGCCTCCGCCCAATGCAGTTT
>CAYOKR010000044.1:0-11085 GCA_964404625.1 uncultured Oscillospiraceae bacterium
GTGTTAATATGTCCAAAGTATGCGCTATTTGTGGTAAAGGCAAAATGTCCGGTAATAAGGTAAGTCACTCCAACAGAAAGACTCCCAAAACCTACAATGCCAATTTGCAAAAGGTAAAAGTGGAAATCAACGGTAAGGAATCCACCGAATACGTTTGCACACGTTGCATCAGAACAGCAAACAAAGCAGACTAATTTATTGCAATTACTACGCCTCGAGTTATCTCGAGGCTATTTTTTTTGCAAAAAATAATAAGCCGTTACACCACTTCGACAAATATAAGGAGACTAACTAAGCAGACTAATAAAGTTGAAATATACGTTCACAAGTATCTCTACACTACATTGAATAAATATAGCCCCTTCAACAAATTACGCCTTATTAGATATCGTCTTAAATAGTTGAACGTAAGCATCACGCAAACGCATAAATTAAATCAAATATCCAAAGGTATCTATATCTATTATGGTGTCTCTATAAAATACACACAAGGGTTAGATATTCTTATTTATGTATTTCATTAAAATATTATCAATTTCTTTTGTATTCAAATCATAAAAATTTAAATAAAATCTGTTTTTCATCGTTATTTGGCAAAAATCCGCAAAAATATTTCACTTTTGTTAAAAGTTTTTGTTTTCTATTTACAAATCCGCCTAAAAGGTAGTATAATGAGTAATAAGTAGTTGCGAGAATATATTATCAAGAAATATAACGGAGGTATTATGGAAGGCAACATTTGGGCGTTTGAATTTGAAAATCAAATTATACTTTGGTTGCAAAGTTTGGGATTGCAAGGTAGTTTTATTTACTATATTATGCAATTTATTACGTTGTTTGGAGAAGAATACATACTTATCGGCGTGATTGGACTTGTTTACTGGGGCTTTGACAAACGTCGCGGGGAACAACTTGCATTGTCCGTTTTAGCAGCGAATTTGACGTTCCCACTTATCAAAAATATTGTAAAGCGCTTGCGTCCGTTCCACAGTCATCCGGAAATACATAATCTAAAAGACGTTAGCGGTTACTCATTCCCATCCGGGCACTCATCCGGAAGCGCATCCACCTTTGTTGGCACACGCGTTGTAATGAACGACACAAAGAAAAAATGGTTCAAAAACACGTTAACAACTTGCGCAATCGCAATTCCGCTGTTAGTGGCATTGTCTCGTATGTATCTCGGTGCGCACTACTTTACTGACGTTACTTGCGGTTTAGCAATAGGCATAGGCATGGTATTTTTGATGAATTGGTTGCTAAAAATCGTTCCAAACAAATATTACATTTTCGGTGGCATTTTGGTGATTGGTTTTGCAGGATTTTTCTACTGTACCACACACGATTTTTACACCGGTTATGGTATTATGTTTGGTCTTACTGGCGGTGTTTTATACGAAAATAAGATTGTTAAATTTAACAACACAAAAACTTGGTGGAGAATTGTTCTTCGTTTGTTGGGCGGTGGATTGATTTATATCGGTTTGAACGCAGGCTTGAAAGCAATTGTCAAAGCATTTTACCCCACTTACAGTGACGATTTCAACTTTGAAAGATTTTCCGTACAATTCGTTACACTGTGATAATCTTTGTTGCAATAGGTTTGTATCCAATGTTATTTAATCCGGCAGAAAGACTTTGGAAAAAGCTCGGCTGGGTAAAAGACGTTAATAACGAAACAGTTGCAGAGTAACTTAGCCTATAAAGTTTTTACCGAATAGGAGTGAATGTTTTTATAATTTTATAATCACATAAAGTCAATACTAAAAAATAATACCATAGATTTTATAAACTGACGCATAGCGATTTTATAATTAATATATCACTGTTTAATACACAAATAACAAAAAACGCTTCGAAGAATAAACATCTTTGAAACGCTTTTTACTTTTTTGCAATTACATAGTATAAATCAAATTTATTACAGCTACTTTCGATAAATCAAATTTTGCAAAGCAATTACTTTTTTCCCACCACCAAACCTGCAAACAGCACTCGCAAAATACCACCCAAAAACTTTGGAACTTTGATACACACTATCTTTGTTTTCACAACACTCTCCTATTGCGTTTATTGTAGTATATGCCAAGTTGGTGCATAACGTGACAGAAATATACAAATTGCACTTTTATTTAATTTCGTTTGAACACTTTATAAATTTCGAACTTTTTTCATTGTTTTAAGTGGAAGTGGACTCTGTTTTTATTGCCTTTCGCGGTGTCATTGTAGCACGAGTCTGCGAGTGTGAAGCGAACTTCAAAAGTTAGACACTTTTGGAGCGCCCTCAAACTTGACATAGAGCCTTTTAAAATCAAAAAGCGACAGCTATCACAAACATAACAGTTGTCGCAATTTATTTTTATACATTGCACGTACAGCAATCTTTTGAAGTGTTTAACAGTAAAATCGCCGTTAAAACACATTATTTATTTTCCGCATCCGTGAATATCAAAGCATTATCGAACACAGTTTTGATATCTTCGGCAATCACAAATTGTATCTTTTCTTTTACTTCCGACGGAATTTCCTGCAGGTCGTTGGCGTTGTCCTTGGGAATTATCACCTTGGTTATGCCCAGACGATATGCAGCAAGAGCTTTTTCACGTAAACCACCAATTGCAAGCACTTTTCCACGCAAGGTAATCTCTCCCGTCATCGCAACAGTGTTTGATACAGGCAATCCAGTAAACGCCGACATAATAACGGTTGCCATGGTAACACCGGCACTTGGTCCATCCTTTGGAACAGCACCTTCCGGCACGTGGATGTGAATGTCTGTCTTTTCAAATCGCGATTTGTCGATGCCGTATCGATCGGCAAGGCTTTTTACAAGAGAAATTGCAGTGCGAGCGGATTCTTTCATCACATCACCAAGATTACCGGTAAGTTGCACTTCTCCTTTTCCCTGGAACAAAGTTGCATCCACGTTGAGCGTCACACCGCCGACACGCGTCCAAGCAAGTCCGCGTGCAGTACCGACAGTGGGTTCACCCATTGCCATATCGTCACGATGTTTTTCCAAGCCTAAAAACTCATGCAAGTTTTGTGGCGTTACAACGATTTTTTGGTTAGGATCTTCCACAAGTTTTAGCGCAACTTTACGGCAGATTGCTGCGATTTGACGCTCCAAACTGCGCACGCCCGATTCGCTTGTGTAACGCTCGATAATTTTTGCGTAGGTTTCGTCGGAAATTTCCACAGCACCTTCCGGTATACCATGCAATGCAAGGTTCTTGCGAAGAAGGAACTTGTTTGCAATTTCAATCTTTTCCAATTCGGTATAACCGCTAAGCTCGATAATTTCCATACGGTCCAGCAAAGGCTCGGGAATATCGTCGGTAGCGTTTGCCGTGCATACAAACAGCACTTTAGATAGGTCGTAAGGTACTTCCAAAAAGTGGTCGGTAAAACTAAAGTTTTGTTCGGGATCCAACACTTCCAACATTGCGCTTGCCGGATCGCCACGGTTATCTTTGCCCATTTTGTCAATTTCGTCCAACAACAAAACGGGATTGATACACTCTGCTTGCTTCATCATATAGATGATTTTGCCGGGGATTGCGCCAACATAGGTACGACGATGTCCACGGATTTCTGCTTCGTCGCGTACACCACCCAACGATACGCGCAAGTATTTGCGATTGAGAGCACGAGCAATAGAACGAACAATAGACGTTTTTCCAACCCCCGGAGGACCAACGAAACACAAAATAGGCCCGTTAAGTTTACCGGTAAGTTGCATTACTGCCAAAAATTCCACAATACGGTCTTTTATCTTTTCCAAGCCGTAATGATCTTCGTCCAAAATTTGGCGTGCCAAAGTCAAATCCTTATTATCTTGCGACTCGACGTTCCACGGAACGTCGCACAACCAATCGATATAGTTGCGAATTACTGCCGCATCTGGGCTTGTGGGAGACATTTTAGAAAGGCGGCTAAGCTCGCGGATAGCTTTCTTTTCCACGTCGACAGGCATACCGCACTTTTTGATTTTGTCGATATACTCTTGCTTTTCGTTAGCGTCTTCACCAAGTTCGGCGGAAATAGCACGTATTTGTTCGCGCAGATAGTATTCCTTTTGACCCTCTTCCACCTGTTTTTTAACACGGTTTGCAATACGTTTTTCCGCTTGAATAAACTCGATTTGACCGATTGTGTAGGCGCAAATTTTTTCCATACGCGCTTCGATGCTGGATTCTTCCAAAATATCTTGGCGATTTGGCAACATTGTTACCACTTCGTTTGCAACAACGTTTGTAAAGGAAAGATAGTCTATTTGTTCTTTGGCAAACGGTTTGATATCTAACTTTAAGCGCGTCTCGGTTTTAGCAAGTTTTTGCACGTGTGCGATTGTTTGGTCGTACAAAGCACGAGTAGACGCGTCGTTTGTGCAAGTGTAGTCCATTGTTGAAACGTCCGCCAAAAACAAGCCTTCGGTTGCAACAAATTTGGTAATTCTCGCCCTTTCCAACATGCGAACGCTTGCCGTCATAACTTGATCTTTTGCGCCGTCGATGGATGCAATTTCGCCAATAACACCCACTGTGTATAAATCCTGTTCGCTACTTGGAGTAGAACTTGCAGGATCAAGTTGGCTTACCATAAAAAATTTTCCGCCGTTTTCGATAGCAAATTTGAGTGCATTTAACGATATTGCGCGCGCTACTTCAATTTTTGCTCGAACGTTGGGAAAAAAGAAATTTCCTCGCATAGCAATTACGGGAAGATTTGTAAAATTTGTCAAAGTGATTACCTCTCTTGGGGTTTTTATCTTTAGTTTGTTTGATTTTATAAATAATATAAGAAACGTTGTCTGGACGCATCAGAACCATCTACAAACAAAACTTTGTATTTTCGTACCCAATCATGCCTATTAATATTAAAAAGCGATGTTTATGTCAGTAAACTTGATTTACTATTTTGTGCGCAAATCAACGTCGCATAATATGTATTATATATTAAAAGCAGTTTTTTAGCAACAAAATAGATAAGCTGTAAAATAAAAAAGCACAGACAAAACTCTTCAGATGACACAAAAGTACTCTCACTTTCTGCCAGCCACACTTCTTCCAATTATGAACACACATTTTAATTTTAAGACATAAAAAATACACTTCCAAAAGCGTCTAACTTTTAGAAGTGCATTTCAGTCTAACTTTTAAGGTTTGTTTCAAACTTTAGGGGCATATCATAATTAAGCAAAGTCGCTTAAATATTATTTACTTATCTATTTTAAAATCACCTTTTCCAGCTGGTGCATTAGCAGATAAAGAGTTTTAGAATTATCTACTTCAACTCCCAAATCAATTAACGCCGTGCGGACAATTTGTTTTTTGATGGTTTAGAAAAACTAATTACTTCATTACCTGATTCGTGTTCATAAATGCCAAGTGAACCATCAAGGATTTACTTTTGAATCATATGTCTTACCTGTTAAGATAGAGCTAAAAGTAATATTCTTAAAATGATGCCTATTACTTCTAAGTTCTTGTACTTCTTCTGCGCCTTACTCTTCGGTAATTTGTTTTTCGTTAGATTGCCATAAGTGAAGCCTATCACTTGTCCCACTAATCTCTGCCATTGCCGCAAAATATTGAACGCCGTTTCTACAGACATTGCAAAGAATTTCCCCACTCTTGCTTTACAATTAATCTCTTCTTGACATCTTGAAGTCGGATTGAGTTTATCTATTATCCTATGCAATTTAAGGTCTTCTAAACGCTCATTCACATCATAGGTTGCATAAATTCTAAATGAATATGGCAAGCCGGAGATTACGATTTAACATATCAACCCTATCAACAACATTATCTTATACTATTTTTACAAACTGCAGAAATAATGAATTTGTAAGTATATAAATTACTCCTTTATATTACATATAGTCTTGTTCTCCTTTGTGTTCCAAATTTTCAAATACTTATTGATATAAAATTTCCATTCTTTAGTAATAAAATCAATGCTTAATTGTACTTTTTTTAAGCTATCATTCTCACACTCTACCAAATTCATCTAAATAGAAAAGCTCTTGTACATACTTTCAAACAAATTATCTAACGATACGCATTAACAACCAACAAGTTCTATTCCACAGAGAACAGAATTTACTAGAACACAACTAAAACCACGATTTTTTAATTGCTCGGCAACGTTTTCCGCATCTTGTTGACTGTTGCACCAAACGTAGTAGGAACTTCCACTACCCGTCATATTAGGTACAAATCCCAAATCTCGCACGCAATGAATATAACTCTGTGCATAGGCGGACAAGCTTTGACAAGCAGGTTGCAAATTGTTGTTTTGATATCCACAAGCAAACACACCGTCGCAAAGCAGTCGAAACATTTTTTCGCAATCAACGTGCGGTTGGGTGGGCAATTCGTCGAAAGCACGGTATACGTCTGCCGTAGACATACTAACAGGAAAACAAGTTAACGCAAAATGCAAATCGACAGGCAATTCGCCAAAGGTAATGGCGTCGCCTTTGCCTTGCATACGAGCAATTCCGCCTCGCAACATAAAAGAAATATCGCTACCCAACGATGCGCACAAATCTGCCACTTGTTGGCAACGAATATCAACGTTAAACAAGTTGCACATGCAGTAAATAACACCCGCGGAATCAGCTGATGATCCGCCCATACCTGCACCGACAGGAATGCCTTTTTTTATGCTAATTGTAACGCCGTTTGTATCAAATTGCGACATAAACGCCACGGCCGTTTTGTAGGCTATATTCTCCCTTGTGGGCATAAAACCTTTAAGAACAACTTTTTTATCCTTGCGTGCAACGACTTCCACTTGATCGAATAGATTTATGGAAGTTACAACACTATCAATTGAATGAAAATTGCCTTGTTTAGGAAAAACGTTTAACGATAAATTTAGTTTTGCGTACACATTTACTTGCATAGTTAAATTATACCACAAAAAGCGTGTATTGAAAAGTCTTTTGATAGTATTGCAAATCGACAGAGAAACTGCTCGATAAAGTTACAACGCCACAGCATTTTTCGAACATATTACAACTCAATACAAAATACTTTGAAAATACCAATAAAATGCTACCAAAGTTTTTCAATAATAACAAAACCATACTCTTTGACTATAGCTTTTGAGTATGGTTGTTTGTCTCTTTGATAATCCAAATAAATATTAGGCAATAGCATACATCCAATTAGATGCCTATGGAACAATTAGACTAAATTTTATTAAACACAACTATGCGTGCATCTTCGGTCAGCGGATCCGTTAATTGCGGATTTGTTGACATAATATCGTCAGTAGACATATGCAAGTTTTTGGCAAGTTCCCAAAGCGTTTCACCCTTGTGTGCAAGGAAAATTTCCAGTGCGGGAAGATTAGTTTTATCAAAAGGAACAGTTTCGGCAGAAGCAACCACCTGATAGGTCACGTCACGTGAACAATTTGCGCGAATACACAACGTTACGCTTGCTGCAAGCACGTCGGTATCTTGCAAAACAAAGTTTGTTACAACTGCATTCGCAACGATTGTACAATCAACGTCCACGTCGGTGGCATCCACCTTTTGCGAGAACGGGATTTCCAGCACTTCACTTTCACGTTGCTCACCGTTGTAGATTGCCGTCGCATACACAATACCGTCCACCGTAAAACAGCCTGCGCCTGCACTACATTTGGTTACGACTGTGCTAACATTAACCGCCGTTTGTAGTTTTTTGTCGCCTTCCTTGGGAAGATTGGTTGTAAATGTGCGTTCTACACAAACAGTAGGCAGCGACAACGTTGTTGTGATTGGTTGCCTTACCAACAAAAAATTGCAATCGGCACCATAGCAATCGGTAATTGTTTTCACATCGGTTACCGTAGAGTTTTCCAGTTGCAAGTTACATGTGATTTCTGCCAAGAAAACTTTGTTTCCTTCTTGGGTGATATCTAAACGCACCTTTGTGGAACGAACCGATATTAGCATTTGTAAGTTATTGGGAACAATGGGCAAAATGTCTACTTCACGTTCGAAATCAAAAGGCAAACTGTCGGTGTAAATTGCCCCATCGCTTGTATAGGTTAGTCCCACGGTAGCAATACCTTTTACGTGAAGAATTCCGTCGGCAAAATGATAGTCAGAAAGACACACACCGCTTTCTGCGAGCAATACACCTTCGATTGGTTGAGTTGCTGTAAGCTCCTCATCCACAACAAAGGGAATTTGTGCAGTTTCTACACTTTGCAAAAGGGGAATTGTCTGCTTGCGCACAAAAATGTTTTCACCGCCGACTAAACAATCAACGGAATTGGGTAGATAACCGAAAACGGATATCTCCAACAAAATTGCTAACATTGCTGTGTTTGCATTAGTATCAACTTTGGTATCGACAGTAACAACGTCAAAAATCAGTTTTGACTCGGTTGTTAGTAACTCACTTTGAATATCTGCCGTAAAATCCGCATTATAGTTTGAGCTAAGCAAACTCACTCCGTCATCGTACAAAAATTTGATGTGCGTTTTGCCATAGAATGACGCGCTACCATTTGTTGGCTCATAGGAAATTATTGCACTTTCCGAACCAACTGAAAGAACTTCGGCAATTTCCTTTTTGACGGATAACCGCACGTTTACGGTAGTTTGCATTTTGCCAATAAATTGTTTTGTGAAATAGGTTACATTTTGAAATTGCAAGTTAGACATTTTGTTTCCCCCACACTTGAAGTATCAGTGTAGTATACGGCAACACAAACACAAATATGCATAAAAAAGTGACAACACAATTTTTTTGTCGCCACAGCAAAAACGCTTATTAGAACGTAAATTATATTAGATTGTACCGATTTTTCAGTAAATACATGATACTATTACTATAATAGTATATTAGAAATCACCAATTTTAGGTATGGTCACACTGTAAAATGCAAATTAGAACAAATTATAACTACATCAGCATATCAATTGTCAATTTGATTGCTGCCCACTTAAAGATACTTCACCACAGATAACGTCCACATAAGAGCAACTAATTCTGTCAACAATGTCCTCCCAAAGTTGCACGACAAAAACGTTAGGATGCACTTCCACGACCCTGCCCTTGCAACGTTTAATTCGGTTTCGACCTTTGTTTAGTTTTATAACGACGTTTTGCCCTTTTAGTGCGGTTATCATTCGCCTTGTTTGCTCTATCGTTAGATGACTTTTCATAAGGCAATTATTTACAAACTTATTACTTATTATACTTGTAGTTTTATCTATGCAACAATCATTGGTTTTAGGATAAGTAAATTGTCAAACAAAATGCAGCACTTGGAACATATCGATTGCAAGTGTTACATCCGAAAGCACAATTTACCACAAGAAAAAAAATGCCTGCAAAATATTGCAAGCATCCATATTATTTTAATTAATCGTCATTCTCGTCGTCATCGTCCGTATCGTCGTCTTCGTCAAAATCGTCATCACCAAAGTCGTCGATAAAATCATCATAATCGTCAAGATCAATGTCAACGTTTTCTTCGTCTTCAAAATCGTCCTCATCAAATTCTTCGTCCGCACGCAACTCGTCAAGGGGGATTTCCGTTGCATCGTCAAGACCATCGTCGGTATCTTCGTCGTCCAAATAGGTGCGCCACGAATCGTCGTCTTCGGCATCTTCACTTACCAGTTGCGCTTGATGAGCAAGACAGTTCTCACACAGTTCTTCTTCCATTCCGATATAAGCAGTTTTGCAAATTGGGCAAAGTTTTAGCGGTTCGTCATCGTCTATTATATCGTCTAACAAAACTATTTTGGAATCCAACCCCAACTCCGACTTACAAACGTCGCACATTTCTTCGTCAACGGGAATATAATTCAATTCGCAACGAGGACATTTTTTGTATCTTGCGTTAGCCATTTTTTTACGTCTCCTTTTTGTAAGGACTTTTACGCGCAATAATTTATCATTATTGTTGCAAAATGTAAACTGTTTTTACTATATTTTTTCGAATTATTTTGATTTTTTTTAATTAACTATGCAATTAGTGTTAATTATTGTACATTTTGCAAAAAATTATCAGCAATTTGTACTACAACTTGAACTGTTTTGTAAAATCAATTGCAATATAGTCGACGTCGCAGACGTATTGCAGTTGATACTTTAGTGCAAGATTTTGTGAAGGCACGTTACCTTTTACTATCGTCGCATAAGGAATATCGCCATTGTTTATTACTTGATTGGCAAGATGCGTCATAACGTCCAATGCGTAACCCTTTTTGCGATATTCCGGCAAGGTATAAAGCATACCTAAGGATTTTTCCAAATGTAACAAACACCAACAAACAGGTTTGCCATCTACATACAATGCAGCCGACGGATGCATATTTAAGAGTTCGATTACGTCTTCCGCTGTGGCGTAGTCCGTTCCCTTTGCTACCAATTCAGCGTAGTCGGGAGACATTTCTCGCAAATCGCCATTGTAAGTGTGCGTTAACGGCTTGCCGTTCCAAACGTAAAGTCCGCAGGTTGTTCGATAGCCAAATTGATACTTTTGCGCAAGGTGATTGGCAATTTTTGGTGTTATCATGCGAAACTCGGCATAACAATTACTAAAACTGCCAACAAACTCGTCTACAAAATCAAGGTCGTCGGTAGCCATTGTGCACTCAAAGAACTTGCCGTTGTGCACTACGGTTGCGTAGCTGTTGCCACGATGATACAGACAAGTATTTGGCATAGCCGTTAGATAACCATACAATATTAGCGTTAGCGGATTGCTTTTAAAATTATCGAGAAGTTGTTTTGTAACAGTTATTTTTTCCATAGCGCAAATTATATCAAAACAAACCGATAAGAGCAACTCTTTTGATAAAAAATCATTGCAAAAGTTTTGTCCGTAGGTTAATTTTATTGACCAAAAGCGCAATAAATGATACAATATTTGATAAGTTTTGTTTTTACCAAGGAGGAAGCTATATGAAGAGATACGTAATTGGTATTGCCGGTGGCACAGGGTCGGGGAAAACTACCGTTGCTCGAAAAATTAACCAAGCTTTCCACAGCGATTCCGTTATACTTTCACACGACTACTACTACAAAGATATCTCTAACCTTTCCTTTGAAGAAAGATGCAAAG
>CAYOKR010000045.1:0-10766 GCA_964404625.1 uncultured Oscillospiraceae bacterium
TTGTTTAATTTGATTTACATTATAGTATACAATATAATTGCAATTTCGTCAACGTCCAATTTTGCTCCTAACGGCGGTTTGTTGTTTTGTGAAAATGGCAAGTGTTATGTTACCGCAACTATTTTCCTGGATGTTTCGCTTGTGTATAACATGCCTGGTTTTTGCATAAAACTGCAAAAACTTTTTCGCCTTTACGGATGTTTTTGGAGTATCTTTTTGGTGCCTAATTTGTTGTATTTCCGCAAAATTTACACACGTTTTGCGTATTTATCTGTCTTATTTATGTAAAATCCTGTATTTTTGCAAAAAAATCGTTCATTTTTTCGTAATTTTTATTTGGTTGTTTTATTGACATTATTTTGCTTTAATGCAATAATTATACAAAACGATTATTTGAAATTTTGCAAGGTAAAATCACTTTTGCTTTGTTGCGAATACAATAGCAGTAGTGCGATTTTGCAATCGTTTTATTTTGCTGTAAAGTTTAATTTGTTAAAACGGCACAATTCGCAATGGTTATTTTAATCTAAATAACAAAAAGCAATTTGTGGCAAATCGCTTTATTTAATCACGTATTTACAGGAGTTTTGGGATGTTTTCGTTACTTCTTGCTATAATCTATTTGGCGTTTATAAGCCTTGGACTGCCGGACAGTTTGTTGGGCAGTGCTTGGCCCACCATGTATCCACAGTTGGGCGTAGAGCGTTCGCTTATGGGCGCAATCACAATAACAATCACCCTTGGCACAATCGTTTCCAGTGTGTTTAGTAATTTTTTGACAAAAAAACTTGGTGCCGGTTGGGTTACAGCAATCTCTGTTGTGATGACTGCTATTGCCCTTATGGGATTTTCCTTTAGTAACAAACTTTGGATGCTTATTTTGTGGGCGATTCCTTACGGATTAGGCGCAGGCGGTGTGGATGCCGCCCTCAACAATTACGTCGCATTGCATTACTCGTCCAAACACATGAACTGGCTTCACGCTTTTTGGGGCTTGGGTGCGCTTATCAGCCCGATAATTATGGGTGCGTGCTTAAAAACACAATATGGTTGGAATGGCGGTTATCGTGTGATATCTGTAATACAAATAGTACTTTCCGCAGTGCTATTTGCATCGTTACCCATGTGGAAAAAGAGTATCGCCGAAGAAGAACGCTCTGATGTGCGCACAATCGACGCACTAAAAGTTAGGGGAATTGTGCCTGTTTTGATAATGTTTTTGTGCTATTGTGCATTGGAGCAAACGGCAATGTCGTGGGCGTCGAGTTACCTTGTGGCAGTTCGCAACGTGGACGAAACTACTGCGGCAACCTTTGGCAGCTTGTTTTTTGTAGGCATGACGATAGGACGTTTTACTTGCGGATTTATTTCCAATAAACTGGGCGACAACAAACTTATCGTTATCGGTTCAATGGTGATAGTGGTGGGCATTTTGTGTATCGTGTTGCCATTCTCCGAAACTGTCATATGTTGTGTTGGCTTGGTACTTGTGGGACTTGGCTGTGCTCCCGTGTACCCGGCAATTATTCACTCTACTCCAACAAACTTTGGCGAAGACAATTCGCAAGCAATCATCGGCGTACAAATGGCGTGTGCCTATGCCGGTAGTGCGCTTATGCCACCGTTGTTTGGTATAATTTCTCAAAAATATATGGACTTTTTTCCATACTACCTAACCGTCTTTTGGGTGTTGATGGTTACAATGTTTGTGATTTTGCAAAAATCCCTTGCAAAAAAGATGATTGACTAAAAACCAACCGTCAAAAATCACGTATTAACAGAGCGGATTGTCTACATGTCGATATATCTGTTGTGTTAGAATGTTTCAATAACTTGCAAATTAACGTTCAAGCAGATAGAAACTTTATTGTTAGCAAAAAATATAGAGTTGCGTGAGGTCGGTTGTAACACCTTGAAACAACGTTCAAACAACAAAACAATCGTTTGTACGTTTATGTAATTATCGTGTTGGTAGTTAGATTGATTAATACTCACCTAAAATATAATCCGTCAAGGAGTAGACAAATGAAAAAATTTCTAAAAATATCTAACGAAGTTTTGGATGCCATCGCCAACGATAAGCCGGTTGTGGCCTTGGAATCCACAATTATTTCTCACGGTATGCCTTATCCGCAAAACGTACAAACTGCGCAAATGGTGGAACAAATTGTTCGAGATAACGGCGCTGTGCCTGCAACAATCGCAATTATCGGTGGTGTGCTTACCGTTGGATGTACTGCAGAGGAAATCGAACGTCTTGGCAAAGGCGGAACGAACGTCGCAAAAGTGTCACGCCGTGATTTGCCATTTATCGTGGCAGGCAAAAAAGACGGCGCAACTACAGTTGCAACCACTATGTACATTGCCAGCCTTGCCGGTATAAAAGTTTTTGCAACCGGTGGAATCGGGGGTGTACATCGCAATGCACAAAACACAATGGATATTTCCGCTGACCTTGACGAACTTCAACAAACAAGCGTAATGGTGGTGTGTGCCGGGGCAAAATCCATTTTGGATATAAGTCTAACGCTCGAGTGCTTGGAAACTCGCGGAGTGCCTGTTGTCGGTTATCAAACGGAAGATATGCCTGCATTTTACACGCAAAAAAGCGGTTTTAAGGTGGATTACCGTCTCGATACCCCAAAACAAATTGCCGAAGCGTTTTACGCCAAGGAGCAGATGGGTTTACAAGGCGGAATGTTGGTAACTAACCCCATTCCCGACGAGTACGCGATGGACGAGGACTACATCAACGATAACATCCAAAAGGCGCTTGTCGAAGCGGACAACTTGGGTATCACGGGCAAAAATATCACCCCGTTTTTGCTGGACAAAATACAAAAACTTACCAGTGGACAAAGTTTGGCGTCAAATATCCAACTTGTGTTTAACAATGCAAGATTGGCAAGCAAAATAGCTATCGAACTGACCAAACTGAATGCGGAATAATAGACGTTGCAACATAAAATGTCAATTTTTTAACATACGTATGCAGTTTTTTTGCACAATATCAATCAAAAGTAAGACGTTTTGTTTTGACAATACGTTTTGGAACGCAACAACACGTCTTTAGTACAAAATACAAATCAAAGTTTCAGCACGTTTTAATAGGTAGGATTTATCTGTTATTGTTACTGCGTAGACTAATGTTCAATCACGACTTTTCGTGCTGTAATAATATCCGTTTTGGTAGTGTACGTACGATTATATTTAGTTTCAAAATAGAAAATCACAAAGGAGAGTAAAATGAAATTTGGTGGTCTGCAAAAACTAACTCTGCTGGACTATCCGCAAAAAATCGCATGCACGGTGTTTGCCGTTGGATGTAATTTTCGCTGTCCTTTTTGCCATAACAATTCTCTTGTGTGTAACAACGTTGATGAACTTTCAACCGAGCAAATACTTGCCTTTTTGCGCAAACGCAAACCTGTTTTGGAAGGCATGTGCCTTACCGGTGGCGAACCATTGTTGCAAAATGACGTTGCCGAGTTCCTTGCCGAAGTTAAAAAAATAGGTTATCTTGTAAAACTTGATACCAACGGTGCAAATCCGCAAAAACTAAAGCAACTTGTGGAACTTGGATTTGTCGACTATGTTGCAATGGACGTAAAAAACAGTTTGGAAAGGTACAACCAAACGTCAGGAGTAAAAGTCGATTTGGATGCAATTTGTCAATCGGTGGATTTTCTAAAAAGCGGTGTTGTGGATTACGAATTTCGCACAACTGTAACGGGCAACTTGCATACAGAAAAGTCTATCGAACAAATGGGCAAATGGTTGCAAGGGTCAAAAGTGGTGTATCTGCAACAATTTGTAGATAGTGGCGACCTTATCGATCCTACAACCACGGGATGTGACGAGCAAACTCTCAAAAAATATCAATCCATTTTGCAAAAATATGTTCCCAACGTTCACTTGCGCGGCGTGTAACGGGTTCGAGCGTAGTGTTCTAAATATAAATTTTCGATTTTGAGTTGTACGAAGCGTAGTTTCGCAATAATTATTTTTATTGGCAGTTGTCGGTGCGGATGTTTATTTTTGTAACTTAATATATCAACAAACAATCTAAATTATTGTTCTGTGAAAAACACGACTTTTTCGTGATTAAATTTGCTATCTTTAACATGAAAATGAAAATTTATATCAAAGGTGGTCAATAGCGAAAAAATAGCAATGATATTCACTCAAAATAAAAAAATGGGTATTGACTTCGTCATTTCGGGGTGATATACTAATACCGTTAAAAGGCTGTTACATAACAACCACGTTTGATTTCATATCTTAACTAACTCCATCGGGAAAGAGAAAGGATTCCATCCCCTTTCTCTTTTTCTTTTGCACAGTTTTTCGTTTGTTTTGACGGCGTTTCAAATCTGTTTCGTCGCAGTATCAACACGCTGTTTTATTGTTATAATCTTTTTGTTGATGATTTCGTCTATCGCAACATTTTATCGCTATCACAATTTTTTCGTCGTTGCATTTGTTTTCTCTCAATGTTTAGTGGTGCACAATTTTGTGCGAAAATACTTTGTTATGTCAAACATAATTGTGACCTTGTAGCATTTTGTTAACAAGCGGTTGCAAAAAGCTTACAGCGTTGTTGGTTTTTGTACATTTTGGCACAGTTATGTCTATCAAAGGGTTATGCCAGATATACTATATCTTGTGTAAAAATGAAAAATTAACCACAATATATTGTGTTTTAATTGCGTTTTTCCCGTTGACAAAACGAGTGTGATTTTGTAGAATAGTAACTGCTCCAACAAAATCGAGCGTTGGCGTTTTGCTTTTTTTATTAACTTACCAAGTTTGCAAAGTATTTTGGTTTGTTGGGAGAAATCAAAATGTCGATTGTAAAAATATAACTAAGTCAAAAAGTGGCTTTAACGGAGGAATTATGTATAACGTAAGAAAAAGAGACGGCAAAATCGTTCAATTTGACCTTGCAAAAATCGGTAGAGCAATTTCGTTGGCGTTCGAAGCCAAGGGCAAGCCCTATAACGAAGATATAATTGATATGCTTTCCTTGAAGGTTACCGCAGATTTCTCCGACAAAATCGTCGATGATTGTGTTAGTGTGGAAGATATCCAAGATAGCGTCGAAACGGTACTTATCCAAGCAGGTTACGTAGACGTTGCCAAAGCATATATTTTGTACCGCAAACAACACGAAAAGGTGCGTAACGTAAACGAAACTATGCTCAACTACAAGTCGGTTGTGGATAGTTATTTAAAGGTTGCCGATTGGCGTGTAAAGGAAAACTCCACCGTTACCTATTCCGTAGGCGGACTTATTTTGTCTAACAGTGGCGCAATCACAGCAAACTATTGGCTTTCGGAAATCTACGATGAAGAAATTGCCGAAGCACACCGCACGGGTGCAATCCATTTACACGACCTTTCTATGCTTACGGGTTACTGTGCGGGTTGGTCGTTAAAACAACTTATCAAGGAAGGTTTGGGCGGTGTCCCAGGAAAAATCAACTCCGGTCCCGCAAAACACCTTGCAACGTTGTGTAACCAAATGGTAAACTTTTTGGGTATCATGCAAAACGAGTGGGCAGGCGCACAAGCGTTCAGTTCCTTTGACACCTACCTTGCCCCATTTGTGAAGGCGGATAATCTTTCCTACGGACAGGTCAAAAAGTGCATCGAATCCTTCGTGTTCGGCGTAAATATTCCCAGTCGTTGGGGCACACAAGCGCCTTTCTCTAACATCACTTTGGACTGGACCGTACCTAACGACCTTGCCGAATTGCCTTGTATCGTTGGCGGAAAGGAAATGGATTTTTGCTACAAGGATTGTAAGAAGGAAATGGACATGGTAAACAAAGCGTTTATCGAAACCATGATCGAAGGCGACGTTAACGGACGTGGCTTCCAATACCCCATTCCAACTTACTCTATCACCAAAGATTTTGACTGGTCGGAAACGGAAAACAACCGTTTGTTGTTCGAAATGACCGCAAAGTACGGTACTCCGTATTTCTCCAACTACATCAACAGCGATATGGAGCCGAGCGATGTGCGTAGTATGTGTTGTCGTTTGCGTTTGGATTTGCGTGAACTTCGCAAAAAGTCCGGCGGATTTTTCGGTAGCGGCGAAAGCACCGGTAGTGTTGGCGTTGTAACAATCAATATGCCACGTATTGCATATCTTGCTACAGACGAAAAAGATTTTTACGCTCGTCTTGACAAAATTATGGATATTTCCGCTCGTTCGTTAAAAATCAAGCATGAGGCTATCACTCAATTTATGGAAAACGGTTTGTATCCTTACACAAAACGTTATCTTGGTACCTTTGCTAATCACTTCTCCACAATCGGTCTTGTCGGTATGAACGAAGCCTGCCTAAACGCTCGTTGGCTTGCTTGCGATATGACGGACGAACGTGCGCAACGCTTTACTCAACAGGTACTCAACCACATGCGCGAACGCCTTTCTGACTATCAAGAAAAGTACGGCGATTTGTACAACTTGGAAGCAACTCCTGCGGAAAGTACTTCTTACCGCCTTGCTAAACACGACCGCAAACTTTATCCGGATATTATAACTGCAAGCAAAAGCGACGACGCAACCCCTTACTACACAAACAGTTCGCACTTGCCCGTAAGTTACACGGCGGATATCTTCGATGCTTTGGATATTCAAGACGAATTGCAAACCTTGTACACGTCGGGTACGGTTTTCCATTCTTTCCTTGGCGAACGTCTTCCCAACTGGCAATCGGCAATGAAACTTGTTCGCACAATTGCAGAAAACTACAAACTGCCTTACTACACGATTAGCCCGACGTATTCGGTATGTGCCGACCACGGTTATATCTCAGGCGAAGTATACGAATGTCCCACGTGTCACAAAAAGACGGAAGTTTATTCGCGTATAACAGGATACTATCGTCCCGTTCAAAACTGGAACGACGGCAAAACGCAAGAGTGGAAAGAGCGCAAGGTGTACAATACTCAAACAAGCGTTCTCAAGCGAAACGGCGTGGTTGAAGAGCAATGTGACGAACGTGCAGACGTTATTGTAACCAAACCCATTTTGTTCGTTCAAGACAAATGTCCCAACTGCAAAATGGCAGAACTTATGCTAACCAAATTGGGTATCGACTTCGACCAAGTTGATGCTACTCAAAATACTGCTCTTGCAAGTCAACTAAAAATCAAGTTGACGCCTACGTTGGTTGTTGCTAATGGCGATGAATACACCGTCTACGAAAACGCGTCCAACATTCGCAAATGGGCGGAAAGTGTAAAATAAAACTATGTACGACGTTATTGTTATCGGCGGCGGTCCGGCTGGTCTCACGTCCGCATTGTACGTTGCACGTGCAGGCAAAAGCGTGATGATTTTGGAACAATCTGCATTTGGCGGACAAATGGCAACCGCCCCAAAAATTGAAAATTTCCCAGGTGTGGATAGTATCGACGGCGCAACTCTTGCAGAAAACATGTTCGAACAGGCTGTTAATCACGGCGTAGAGTTCGACATGGGTAGTGCAAACGTCGTTTTGGTAGATAATCCGCGACACTTTGTTGTGGCTACCGAGTATGGCGAATATCAAGCCAAATCGGTAATTATTGCCACGGGTGTATCGCACAAACATCTTAACGTTGATGGCGAAAGTCAACTTAAAGGCAAAGGCGTGTGTTATTGTGCCGTATGCGACGGTGCGTTCTACAAGGATAAACCCGT
Organism: uncultured Oscillospiraceae bacterium; assembly: GCA_964404625.1. Classification (GTDB taxonomy): domain Bacteria; phylum Bacillota; class Clostridia; order Christensenellales; family CAG-314; genus Fimimonas. The sequence goes on from CAYOKR010000045.1 coordinate 7,700, forward strand.
TTGTGTTGTAGGCGACGGTAACAGTGCCGTGCAGTACGCATTGTACCTTGCCACAATCTGCTCCAAGGTTACCTTGCTTACTTGGTCGAACAAACTGTTTTGCGATGGCGAATTGCAACAACGATTGAAAACTAACGACAAAATCGAGTGGATTACCAATGCGACCATCAACCAAATTGTCGGTGACGACAAAGTTACAGGTGTTGCCTACGTGGACGATATCGGTGCGATTACTTATCACGATTGCGATGCCGTGTTTGTTGCCATAGGTCAACTTCCCCACAACGAAAACTTTGCTAATCTCGTAACGTTGGACGAGCGTGGTTATATTGTTGCCAACGAAGATTGTACAACCGCTTGTCTCGGAATTTTTGTCGCCGGTGATTGTCGTACCAAGACAATTCGTCAATGCGCAACGGCAGTGGGCGACGGCGCCGTAGCGGGATTTTTGGCAAGTACCTACGTAGATAGACTAAACTAAATACAAAAAGTACCGATTGATAAAATCTTTCGGTACTTTTTTATTGTGAAACTAAAAAAGGTCGAGATTTTTTCTCGACCTTTAGATTATTTTGTGTAAATTTACTACTAAATTGATTGCCTGTTTTGGATTTTTGCGCAACGGAAAAAGTAATTTTCGCCTACTGCAAATGTCGTTTTAGTGGATTTAACAACTGTTTTTGTGCGTTATTCCACTTTTATAATTTTCGATTTAAGATGCAGTTCTTCCAACGTGGTTTCTTCCAAAACTTTGTCTAATTGTTCAAACGGAACGGTGTCGCCGATTAAATTGTCTACCGTAACCTTGTTTGTAACAAGCAGGTTTATCGCAGAGCTAAAATTGCCCAAACCATTGTACACACCGATAATATTTAGGTGTTTTTGGCAAATTTGCGCAACGGAAAGCCGGCTGTCCTTGTTGGAGTATCCTGCCAAGCAAATTTTTGCGTTTTGTGCTGCGGAGTCGTACACATCCTTCATTTTGAATTCGGAATTGCTAAAAAATACCAATTCTTTGCACATTCTGCCACCGGTAACAATTTTTATTTCCTTGGCAACGTCCACTTCTTCGGTGTTGATGCAGTACAAAATTCCCAACTTGCGTGCTTCGGCAACGAGAGTTTCGTCGTTACTGCACAAAATGGGCACCGCTTGGTAGTAAGCGATAAGTTGTGCAAGTATCAAGCCGATTTTCGTGTTGAAAAACACTGCCACGTGCTTGCCTTTTTCCAATTTTAGCGCATCTATAATGTTCAAACAAAAAGATACGTAGCTGATAAACAAAGCTTTTTCGTTGCTTAACGAATCGGGCAACGGATGTAGTATCGAACAGGGCAAATCGATAAAGTTTTGCAACAAACCGTCGTGATTTAGTCCAAACTCCACAAGGTTGCAACAGTCTGTGTGGTTACCTGCACGACATTCTTCGCACTGTTCACAAGAAATGTACGGTTCGATGGCAACACGGTCCATTTTGTGCAACATGGATTTGTTGCTGTCCGTTACTTCCGACACAACGCCTACAGCGTTGCGTGCCATAACAAACGGGTAGTTGCGCTTGTCGTTGCCCAAGTAGATGTTCAAAAGAGAGCTTGTAAGCAACTGTTGTTCAATTTTTACCTTAACAAGATCGTCTCTTAAAACCGTTGGTGGGCTTTCCATCAATCGCATTTGTTTTGGTTGGTCTAAAAACCAAGTTTTCATACTCCCTCCGTGGAAATTTGCTGTATTTGTTACTCCAACTGCGCTACTATGCAGATACAGACATTATACCAAATTATATGCAAAAAATCCACTACTTTTTACAAAAAGGTGCTTTTGATACAAAAAAAACATCATGTATTGCCAAATTTGCGACATTATTTGCAAATTGATACAAAAACTTGATGGAAATTTGACAAAAAACTTGCAATATAAATCTCTTTTTGCCGGATTTTGTGTAATTCAATATTGCACGATTTCGATTATTTTTTGTTGTTGACAGTGTAATCAATCCATAGTAAAATATACTCGCGAGGTACAATAATGAAACTACAATATCTTGGACACTCTTGTTTTAGAATTATCAGCGAAATGGGTATGACTATACTTTGCGATCCCTACAAAACCCAAATGGTGGGACTTCCAATGCCGCAAGTACGTTGCGACGTGGTAACTATGTCGCATCATCACAATGACCACGACTGTTTGGAAAACGTTTTGGGCGCACCTACGGAAATCGACGTGCAAGGCGAATGTGTTGCCGACGACGTAGCGTTGCAAAGCTTCGAAACCTTCCACGACGACAAAAAAGGTAGTTTGCGTGGCAAAAACTTGGTGTTTACATTTAGCGTGGACGGACTTCGTGTCGTCCACATGGGTGACGTTGGTTGTTTGGACGAAAAACTTGCACAAAATTTGCATGGTTGCGACGTTTTGTTGTTGCCCGTTGGTGGAAATTACACAATCGACCACGTTGACGCAAAGTGGTATATTGACAAAATCCAGCCTAAATTGGTAGTGCCGATGCACTATAGTTTTGGCACAAGCAAAATAGATATTGCGCCCGTGGACGATTTTTTACAGCAGTTTGACCAAAGTCAAATTCGTCACGTCGGCGATACGCTCAATTTGTACGACCAACCGCAAAACGAAACTCCACTCGTGTACGTAATGGATATGTGGCAGGAAGATTAGTTTTCGATACGTCAAAGAAACAGTCAATAATTACTGTTTAACAAATCAAACTGCGGACTATTTTGTTAATTATTGATGTATTAAATAATCAAAGCACACATAGTAATACCAACAAAGAATTGTAGCGATTATTTCTATTTTACCATCGCAATATACCAAAATGCAAAAAAATATAAAACTTATTGCAATAGTGTTGACATTTTTTGCGACTTTTGGTATTATATTTGGGCAAACGAAGTTTGCATAAGTTTAGAGAGATGGTCGAGTGGTTTAAGGCACACGCTTGGAAAGCGTGCGAGGTTAACAGCCTCCGCAGGTTCAAATCCTGTTCTCTCTGCCACGAATGATGTCGAATTTGTCTCGACGAAAAAGAGACGAATTCGGCATTTTT
>CAYOKR010000046.1:0-10488 GCA_964404625.1 uncultured Oscillospiraceae bacterium
ACCATAATGCTAACTATTTGACGCTTACGCAACTTTAAGTTTTTGGTAAGATTGAGCATTAGTCGGTAGACGGCAAAAGCAATGGTCGTCATCAATACACGTGGTGGAATTGTTACTAACAACCAGTATTGCGGTGGAAAAACTGCTCCCAACGTTGGAGTTGGCAAAATAAATTCCTTAATAAATGAAGCTACGCCGAAAAACAGTCCTGTCAATATTGCCGTTGACCACTCGTTTTCCAAAAAACAAAAAGATAAAGTAACCAGCAAAGTAACGGCAGCCATAGAAAAGCCTATTGGCAAAATGCTGATTGCCTTATCTAACATCATTGAAACAAATACGATTGCAAACATAATTGATAATTTTGCAACCTTGTACGCTTTATTGTTTACCATAAAAAACCTCAATTTCGCCCACAATGGGTGCGAATATCTTTTTTACAAGGCAGTCGAAACTTTGTGTAAGACTTCAACAAACCCTTTTGGTAAAAGATAATATGTTAAAGTATCGTTTGACGAATCAATACGACCTATAAATATTTTACCACAATTATCTATAAAATACAATTATATTGCTGAAGTTTTTGAAAGTGTACAAGGATATAAAAAAACACCCTACCTTGAGCACGAGTCATCGATATCGAGAGAAATCAAACAAATTGATGACACTTTGCTGTAATAGAGTGTAAAAACTATGGTCTATAATGAATACCTGGGGAAATGACCGAAACAAACGGAGTTGCACTACTAAACGATTCTATTTTTCAACAACAAGCAAATACCATATATTTGTTAAACGTCGCATCAATATTCGACATAGAACAAAACAAATAAAATATCATCTATTGATTGTCGGCCATTTGATCGTCGTCGATAATAGGACTATAAAAAGCGGTAAGTACCTTTTCGATGCGATCGAAGACTTGTTCCTTGCCACGTTTTTCCAATGCGGAAACGGGTATTACGTTATCGGCACCGACTTTTAGAAAGTTGGCAATTGCGCGACATCTGTTTTTGACTTGACTTTTGGCAATTTTGTCCGCCTTTGTGGCAACGATTGTGTAGGGTACGTTATTCTTAAAAAGATAGTTGTACATAGTTACGTCGTCACGAGTAGGATCGTGGCGGATATCCACCAAGAAAAACACGTGCATAAGATTTTGTTCCTTGGCAAGATATTTTTCTAATAAATCCGCCCATTTTAGCTTTTCAGCATCGGACACTTTTGCAAATCCGTAGCCGGGCAAATCGGCAAGCAAAAACTCCTGCTCGGCATTTTCGTTTATCAAAAAATAATTGATAAGACGAGTACGACCGGGCAGTTTTGAAGTGCGTGCAAGTTTGGAATCGTTGACGAGAAAATTGATAAAACTGGATTTGCCAACGTTGGATTTACCTGCCACTGCTATTTGAGGTAGGTCGCTTACAATACAATCTTTGTACTGCGCAACTCCCTTTACGTAGCTTGATTTTTTTATTTGAAACATAATCCCTCTTTATTGAATATCTGCAGTTGCGTTTTACTAAAAACCTGCAATACTCCACTAAATTGCACAAAATACTGCAAAATGGAGCACTTTTTGTATACTATGCCTGTAATAGTATTCTCGATTTACTGAATAATTGTAATTATCGAATCGTTTTTAGCCTTGTTTTAGTTTAGATATCGCATCTTGGCGATTTTCCGCGTAGATGATTGCATTGCCTGCAACAAGCACATCGGCACCTGCTTGCACTACCTTGCCACAGTTGGAAAGATTGATTCCACCGTCCACTTCGATAAGCACATTGGGGAACAGTTCGCGTGCTTTTGAAATTTTTTGAAGACTCGAAGGAATAAACGTTTGACCGCCAAAGCCCGGTTCGACAGACATGATAAGTAGCACGTCGAACATATCTTTGTATGGCAAAAGAGTTTCGATACCTGTGTTAGGCTTGATGGAAAGCCCAACCTTTTTTCCACACTTTTTGATAAGCTGTATTGTGCCGACAACGTCTTTGGTTGCTTCCACATGGAAGGTGATTATGTCTGCTCCGGCTTTTACAAATTGCTCCACGTAACGTTTCGGTTCAACAATCATCAAATGCACATCCAACGGCAACACAACGCATTTGCGTATGCTTGATACGACAGGCATACCAAACGTCATATTCGGCACAAATTCGCCGTCCATAACGTCGCAGTGAATCCAATCTGCACCGCTTTTTTGCAACGATTTGCATTCTTGTTCGAGACGAGCAAAATCGGCGGAAAGTATTGACGGACTAACAAAAACTTTTTTCATAATTCCTCTTTGTGTAAAGTATACACCTTTATTTGGGGTGATTTTGTAACTTATTTTGATTGATCATTACAACTGTTTTGATTGATTATATAACTTATTTCATTTGGTTGATATTGCTTATAAATGCGATTGTATATATCATCAATGCCAAGGTTGTAGCACAACGTTTCGGCATAAGTTTAATCATCAATGCAAATCGTATATATCATCAACGTTTATTTATGCACAATTTCTTGTTAATATTGATGTTTTTCGGCATCTTTCAAGACATTATATTCTTCCACATAGCGATCGTAACGTCCTTTACACAATGCTCCTTCGCTAACTGCTTTTTTTACAGCACAATTAGGTTCAACGGTGTGGGTACAGGAAGTAAACTTGCAATCGTGAGAAATCGTTACAAAGTCATCAAGATATAAACGCAACTCATCGGAGCGAATACCGTTTAAGTCGCATAGTGAAAATCCGCAAGTATCGACAACGTAACCGTCGAACACTTTGTGCAAACTGGAATGTCGCGTTGTATGAGTGCCTCTACCGGTTTTCGCCGAAAGACCGCCAACTGGACCATTTAAATTTGGTAACAAAGCATTTAGTATTGACGTTTTACCAACTGCCGATTGCCCGGCAAAACACACAACTTTACCATCGATATATTCTTTAAGTTGCAAAACACTTTCGTCCATAGCAGATATCGCCAAAACCGATACAATTTTGCTGTAGTTATCTTGAACAAGTTGCAACGCGTTGTTAGGCAAATCGCATTTATTTACCAAAATTATCGGTTGGATTTGCTCTTGAAAACAATTTATGAGCACCTTGTCGGCAAGATACAAATCAGGAGTAGGCTCGCTCGCCAAAGTAAGAAAACAAACGTCCACGTTGGCAATTTCAGGACGGTGCAGGCGGTTTTTACGTGGCAAAATTTCCGTAATTACCCCTTTGCCCTTATGCAAATCTTCAAACTGCACTTTGTCTCCCACAAGCACATCGCTATCGTTAAAGCGAAACTTTTTTGGAGAAAAACAAGTGTATTTTTTATCGTTACTCATCACAGTAAACACACCGCCGACGGCTTTGACGACAATACCCGAAAGAATATTCTTCATTGTTTATTCTCCAAATAACGACGACGCAGTTGACCGCAAGCACCTTCGATGTCTTGCCCCATTGTTCTACGACGAGTAGCCGAAATACCAAGTTTTTCCAGATGTTGCAAAAACTTTTTAAGAGTCGATTCGCTTGTACCTTTTAGCCCCGTTTCCTTTACAGGATTTAGTGCAATAACGTTTACATGAACCGACATTCCACGGAGCAACGACGCAAGTTTTAGTGCGTGTGCGTAACTATCGTTTTGACCGTCAATAAGGGTATATTCTGCTATAACACGTCTGCCTGTCTTTTCGAAATAGTATTTGCAAGCATTCACCGCTTCTTCTACCGAGTAGGCATTTGTGATCGGCATAATTTGTTTACGTTGATCGTCGAAAGCGTTATGTAAACTGAGTGTTAGATTTAGCGAAAAATCCATTTCGGCAAGTTCTTTCATTTTGGGAACAATACCGCAAGTGGAAAGTGAAATATTACGAGAAGATATGTTGATACCTTGTTCGTTTGTTACAAGATGTAAAAACTTGATAACGTTATCAAAATTATCTAACGGTTCACCACTGCCCATAAGTACAATGTTGGTAACGTAGCGATTTTGTCCGTCGCCTAACGCATTCACCGACAAAACTTGTCCTAAAATCTCCCCTGCGGAAAGGTTACGAACCAACCCCCCCAAGGTGCTTGCGCAAAACTTACACCCCATACGACATCCAACTTGACTGGAAACGCACAAAGTGTTGCCATATTTGTACTTCATCAGCACACCTTCGATAACGTTGCCATCGTACAATTCAAATAAAAATTTTTGCGTACCGTCGATTTGTGAAGTTAACGTTTGCACGATTTTTGCCGACACAGCAACACAATTTTGTTTTAGTTGCTCGCGTAAGTTTTTCGACACGTTTGTCATACCGTCAAAATCCACCGACTTGTTTAGCCAACCGAAAATTTGTTGGGCGACAAAGGGCTTAACGTTATAATTAGCCGTTATGTAGTCGGTAAGTTCTTGTAAATTGTAGTCTTGCAAAAGTATCATTTGTTATTCCTTGCGTTGTAGCACCGCCACAAAAAAGCCTTGAAGGTTGTCTTTGTGCGGCAAAAATTGGTATGTAGAAAGTCCGTTTGCAGATGGACATTGCGGTAAAATAATTTTACCGAGTGCAAAATTTGGATTGTTTTTTAGAAATTTGCGAATATTTTGTCCGTTTTCGTTATCAAAAACAGTACAGGTCGAATAGATAAGTCGTCCACCGACTTTTACGTATTGAGAGCAATTTTGCAAAATATCTTGTTGCAACTTCATCAAGTTGGAAATATCTAAACTTTCGCGAAAAAGTTTGATATCCGGACGATTGTTTAGCACTCCAAAACCACTACAAGGCACGTCGCAAAGCACCGTATCAAACGCATCTTTGAAAGGTTCATAAAACTGCGTCATATCTTGCGTATGAGTCGTTACGTCCACCGCCATACGGCTTGCATAAGCATTGATAAGTTGTACACGATGTTGATGCACGTCACAAGCAGTAACGTTAACGTTTGGACAAAGTTGCTTTACATACACTGCTTTACCGCCAGGAGCAGAACAGCAATCGAGAAAATTGCCTTTGCAACCGTTTCCACAAATACGAGCAATCGCCATAGACGATAAACTTTGTGCAGTAAAATTACCGTCTAATGTCGGTAATTTACCCGTTAGGTAAAAGGCATCATCAAAAATTGTTGGTTCAGCCTGCAAATTGTATGTTTGTGAAATTTTTTGTTGGTCGAAGCCATCAACAAAACGTACTGTTGTGCGATTTTCTGCAGGTGTTGAAACAATTTGCAACGCCGTTTGCATGCCGTAGTCCTTAACGAGTTTTTTAAGAGCCCAAAGCGGATAGGAATATCTTACTGAATAGTTTTCTAATTCGTCCGTTGGATAATCGTCAAAATCTTTTATGTTTTTTGCAATACTTTTTAACGTTGCGTTGACAAAACCAACAATGTGTTTATCTTCGCTAAGTTTAGAAAGTTCTGCAACGTCGTTTACAACTGCGTACTGCGGAATAGACAGTTCCATAAGACAATACGCGCCTAATTTTAGAAACAACAAAGTGTCGCCTTTGGGCATTTTTTTGACATATTTAGATATTATGTAATCCAATTTTATGTTGTTATCTAATATGCCGTAGACGATTTTTGTGATAAGAGATTTATCTTGCGCTTTGCAATAATTTAGGGCTTTATTTAATGCAATGGATGAAAACGCACGTTCTTGATACACTTGTTGTAAAGTGGTGAAACTTTTTAGAAATGCGTTATTCATCACTCACCCAAAATTTCGCCAACGTTAAATTTTTTACCGCACAAAAAGGCGTTTATATCCATTTGTTTTGAGTTTTCCGCTTGCAAACGAGTGATATATACAGCTTTGCAGTCGCCACACATAACTGCGACGGATTTTTTTGTACATTGCACCACTTGACCGGGCATGCCGTCAAATTGCTCGTCACAGGGACGCAATGCATAGATTTTTAGACGTTTTCCACCCCAAGTTGTCCAAGCAACCGGGCTTGGATTGAGAGCACGTACCAGATTTATAATATCGGTACTGTTTTTAGACCAATCAATTTGTTCCATTTCGGCAGTAATTTTGCCGGAGAAAGTAGCCAAACTTTCGTCTTGCGGCGTAAACGTCGCATTCCCCTTTTCAATCAAATCCAACGCTTCGATTATTGCTTCTGCTCCTAAATGGGAAATACGTTCGAACAGTTCGCCATTTGTCTCGTAAGGCAAAATATCAAGAGACTTTTTAACAATCATATCACCGGCATCTACCTTGCGTACAGTTTGCAAAATGGTAACACCTGTAGTTTTATACCCCAAAAGTACTGCGTACTGAATAGGTGCTGCTCCGCGCAAATCAGGTAACAACGAGCCATGGATATTTATTATGCCATGAGGTGCTATATCAATAATTTCTTGCGATAAAATTTGTCCGTAAGCCGCCGTAACCATGATATCCGGAGCAAGATTTTTGAGAGTGTCCACTCCGTCGCGAGAAATTTTTTCAAATTGATAAACGGGAATATTATGCGCTAAAGCAAATTTTTTGACAGCACAAAACTCCGTCTTTCCACGAGTTCCAACCTTGTCCGGTTGACAAACACATGCAACTACGTTGTGGTTTTGCACTATTTTTTCCAAAGCCGGCACACCGAAATCGGGAGTACCTAAAAATACAATCTTCATTTTAGCCTCAATCAATAATCTTTTTTATCATTTTGTCACAAAACAAAATTCCGTCCAAATGATCCATTTCATGCAAAAATACACGCGCAAAATATCCTTCGGCGTGGAAAGTTTGTTTGTTTCCGTATCTATCGAAATATTCGATGTCTATAATTTGCGGACGAGCGACCAAACCACGGAAACCTTCCACGGAAAGACAACCTTCGTTATCTACACAACGGCCTTTTGATTTGATAAGTTTTGGATTGACAAGTTCAAAACGCTGATCTTCCCACTCGACAATGCAAACACGTTTTAGTATGCCCACTTGCGGAGCGGCAAGACCAAGACCTTCGGCATGATGTAGCGTTTGCCACATATCGTCAAGGAGTTGATGTAATTTTTCGTCAAATTTATCTACAGGACGGCAAGTCTTTTTTAACAAGGAATCGCCCATTTTTACTATATTTCGTAAAGCCATCGTTATACCTCAAGAAAGATTTTGCGGATTGCGTTCCACAAAAATATGTACTGAATTTTTAGTTTTATTATCGCAAATTGCGTATATTTGCGGTAGCAAGTTTACAAGTTGCAACTTGTCCAATTTTAGCAAAATTTGGAAACGGAATTTCTTTTCTGCACGTTTTAACGGACAACGCATTTTGTCCATATACAAAAATGCAGTTGGATTTTGCTCCTTTAGATTGCAAAGTTCCGCATACTGCGCTGTAAGTTGGTCGATACAGTCTTTTTCCTTTTCACCTTGATACAAAATACGCACAATTTCCGAAAAAGGAGGAAAAGACGACGCTTCGCGCAGGTTAATTTCGTGCTTATAAAAGCCGATATAGTCCTGCTTGGCGGCAAATTGCAAGCAATAGTGAGTTGGCGTATATGTTTGTAGTACTACCGTGCCTTGTTCTTTATCGCGTCCACTACGACCTGCGACCTGTGTTATAAGTTGGAAAGTACGTTCACAAGCAAGGTAATCGTCGTGATACAAACTTTGGTCACCATCTAAAACTCCCACCAAAGTGACTTTAGGAAAGTCGTGACCTTTGGCAATCATTTGTGTGCCTACTAAAATTTGCGCATCACCTCTACCAAACGCTTCCAAAATTTTGCCATGACTTTCTTTGTTTTGAGTAGTATCGGCATCCATACGCAACACTTTTACATCGGGAAAAAGTTCGTGAAGTTGCTCCACGATTTGCTGTGTGCCTATTTTACCCATACGGAAACTTTTTTGTTTACATTGCGGACAGGTATCCAAAATATAATAGCGTTTGCCACAATAGTGACATTTTAGCATATTATCTTCTCTATGCACCGTCAAACTGACGTCACAATCGGTACATTTTGCAACATAGCCACACTTGGTACACATCATAAACGACGAGTATCCGCGTCTATTTAAAAACAACATTGCCTGATTGCCCTTTTGCAAGGTTTCAGCAAGACGTTGTTTTAGTACGTTAGAAAAAATATCCTTATTACCCATGCGACGTTCCATTGCCATATCAACAATTTCAACCGTGGGCAACGGACGTTTATTGATACGTTCGGGCATGGAAATTAGCTGCAAATCGCCCCTTTTTGCATGGTAAAAACTTGCAAGACTAGGAGTTGCGCTGCCTAAAACAAGCAACGCACCGTTTTGTTGAGCACGTTCGGTTGCAACTTCGATAGTATTGTAACGGGGATTAAAATCAGATATATAACTACCGTCGTGTTCCTCGTCGATAATTATTGCACCGACATTATCCAGAGGAGCAAACACAGCACTGCGCGCACCAATGGCAATTTGCACTTCACCATTTTTTAACCTTAACCACTCGTCGAACCGTTCTCCAACGGACAATCCGCTATGCAACAATGCAACGTTATCGCCAAAACGACTACGCAACTGGCGTAACATATTAGGCGTCAAAGAAATTTCCGGCACAAGCATGATACAAGATTTACCTTCGGCAACCAACTTTTCGATTATGGTAAGATATACTTCAGTTTTGCCACTACCTGTAACTCCGTGTAATAAATACTTACCCTGTCGATTGGCAAGAATGGTATCTACTGCGTTTTGTTGGGCAACCACAAGATTATGCTTTGTTTGTGCCGTTTGAGTAATACCTTTGTAAGGAGTACGCTTCACTTTAATTTCGTGAATTTCCACAAATTCCTTTTCTACAAGGGATTTCAGCGCACCATTACCAAAATCATTGTTCAATTTTTCGCATAACGTAGCACCGTTTTTATGCAAAAAAGTCACCAAATCCCTTTGTTTGACGGCATTAGGTTTCAGTGACGAAAGTATTTCGTCCACGTTGGAATTTGTTAGCACCGCTTGTTTTTTTACGAGTTCTTTAACACGCTTTCCGCGCATTTCCGCAGGGATAAACAAACGCAAAACGTCCACCCATTTTAGATGATACTCCTTGCGCATAAACGCGCCCAAGTTTAGCAGTTCTTTGGAAATTACGGGGAAAGAGTCCAACGGACGAATTATAGATTTAAGTTTTTCCGGCGGGCAATCGGTAGTAAGTTTTTCTTCTACAATGTAGCCTTCCGTTTGTCTGTTGGCAAAATTGACTAGCACCCTCGATCCGACGGTGTAGCCTTGACCTTCGTAGTCGAAAATTCTATCAACTTCGCTTGCGGAAATATCTACAATTACAGAATAAATCATTTACCTATTGCCTTGTTAAGAATTATGTTAGCAACTTCAGTTTTGGAAAGTTTGGGATAGTCAACGTGACCATTGGCTGTTACAAGTGTAACAACGTTGGTATCGCTTCCAAAAACGTCGTTGTTTTTTACGTCGTTAAGCACGCACAAATTTGCGTGTTTTTTGATAAGTTTTGCAGTTGCATTGGCAAGACAGTTGTCCGTTTCGGCAGAAAATACGCACAAAAATTTATCTCCCTTTATTTCGCCCACCTTTTGAGCAATATCGGGATTTTTAACAAACTTGATTGTGAGACTTTCCGTTTTGATTTTACTTTTAGAAAAGTTTTCCGGACGATAATCGCAAGGAGCACCCGCCATAATGATAATATCGTGTTCGGGAACACGTGACACCGTTTCGTTATACATATCTTGCGTTGTAACAACGTTAACAACATTGGCACGACTGTCGATCGTTACACTGTGTTTACCTAAAATAACGGTAACTTCCGCACCGCGATTTAAGGCTTCGTGCACTATTGCAGAACCCATTTTACCGCTGGAAAAGTTGGTAATGTATCGAGCATCATCCAATTTTTCCATAGTGGCGCCGCACGTTACAAGCACCTTTTTGCCATCTAAATCTTGTATAGGACAAAGTAGTTTAGTGCAGTAATCAACAATTTCGTCAGGCTCCGCCATACGTCCATCCCCCACGTCCCCGCACGCCAAAAAACCGCTACCGGCATTTACCACGTGTACGCCACGGTCCTTTAGTATGCTCAAATTAGCGTTGAAGGACTCGCTTTTGTACATATTTGTGTTCATTGCAGGGCAAATAACCACAGGCGCCTTTGTTGCCATAAGCGTCGTGGAAACCATATCGTCTGCAATTCCCAAAGCATATTTACCTACAATGTTTGCCGTTGCCGGGCATACCAAAAATAAATCGGCTTTTTTAGCAAGAGAAATATGTTCCACTTCCCAGTGGTCGGCACGACGAAACATATCGGTAACAACAGGTCTATTGGAAAGCGTTTCGAATGTGAGTGGTGATACGAATTCAGTTGCGTGTTCCGTCATAATTACATCGACGTTAGCACCCAATTTCTTGAATGAACGCACCACTTGACATACTTTGTATACGGCAATGCCACCCGTTATGCCTATTACGATGTTTTTATCGGTTAGTTTCATTAGTCTTTAAGTTCCGTTTC
>CAYOKR010000047.1:0-10349 GCA_964404625.1 uncultured Oscillospiraceae bacterium
CTTTGTTTGCTCTTGTCAAAAAGTCGAACAAACTTTTCTTTGAAGTTTTTTGCTCGCAACATGCGAAGTAAATCAAACCGAAGCAAGATGTGTACTCGTTATGATTTGTTTGCGGATTTGCACTTGTGTACACTTTAACGGGTTTGCCAAGACTACTTGACAATGCATCCGCACCGCCACGAATATAGGTAAGTCCGCCACCTGTCAACACAATTGCCGTTGATGCGGGAATCTCCTTATCGCAATATCTAAAACTTTTTATGATATGCTCGGCAATTTGTTCAACACGTGCCTTAACAACTTCGTTAGTACGTTTTGCATCTACCATTCTGCCATTGACAGAGTAGGCATCGCCGTCGTGAATATCCAAATTCAAGTTGATTTTTTGCAGTACGCTCATTGCAAAGTTATAGTCCAAGCCTAAAACTTGCATAAGGTCACTGGCAAGGTAACCACTGCCTAAAGCGAAAGTTTTGCCAAACAAAAGACCTTTGCCACCAGCCAAGGATACATTGGTTGTGATATGCCCCACGTCCACGATAATTGAATAGCCGTTAATGTAGAGCGCGTTGGAAATATACATTGCTTGTGCTTCGCAAGCATTAAGATAAGTAACTTTTTTGATGCCCTTTTCCAACAAAATAGGCGCAATGGTTTGGCGGAAGTAGTTTTTCATAAAAGAGAAAGATACGAGCGCCGTTACCTTGGTTGCAATGTTACCAACGATATCGAAGCACTTTATGCCTCCGTCCAACACAAAGTAGACAGGTTTACCACCTAATGGAGAAAGTTCCGAACCGCACTCGAAAATATCTGCCTTGCTAACAAGGTCGTTTACATCTTGGCGATCCAACTTCTTTTTGGAGTGGAAAGTTATGGACGATTCGCTGGAAGCCACAGCGCAAAATGCGCCGGGCACACCAACGTAGATTTCCTTAATTTTAGTTTCCGATTTGGTTTCGACCTGCGTGATTGCATCGAACACTGCACGTTTGATCGAGTCCGGTTCGTACCAACCTTTATCGTCAAAACCGTTGTAGTTGCTTCTGCCAACTGCTTTAATTATAAAATCACCACTGTCGGACACTTTATTTGCCAACATACAGGTAATTTTACTCGAACCGAAGTCCAGTATAGCTACACAATTGTTTTTCATATTGTCCTCGTTTATTTATCTGTTGTTATTTTGCCATCTTCACGAACGGTAATAACACGTCCTTCTTGTTGAAGATTTTTGTTGTTTGCGTTGTAATATACGGAAAACGCATCGATAAGTCTATCTTGCAAATCCTTTTGTGGAGCATTTACTACAAGTTTTGCACCTGAAGGCATTGTTATTACGAGATTATCGCTTTCGTAGGTGAATACATTTTTATCGCCAAGCACTGCTGTAACGTCCGGCAACTCGATATTGCAACGCCATACTGCCAATATTGCTTGCAATACCTGTTGCAAACGATTATTGCATTCGTCAGAGTTGAACTTGAGCGGTTGATTCGTTTCTTTCGAAGTGATATCCGCCGATGTGAAAGCGGAACTGATATCAACGTAAGTCGCATTTTCCGGTTTGGCAATAACGTAGCCCATCGAGTCGATATAGATATCGTCTACGCCATCAGTAATTTTGGCTGCCACCCCTCTTTCGATAAAATGCACCGTTATTTTGTTAGGGAAGGTTTTTACAACCGATATTGCATGCCAGTTGTCCGTTTGCAAGTTTTTGAGAGTTTCGCTTTTGGAAAGGAAAATGATGTTTTTGCCCTTTGTTTGTTTTAGAACATCGTCGATTGTTGGAGCACTTTCCGGTGTGGCGATTGTAGTTCCGTCGAAACGATGGAATACCACCCAAGCGTTCTTAACTGAAAAAATTGCAGATAGCACTATCATCACAACCAGCAAGATTGTAACAACTGCGATCAAAATTAAAAGTCTTTTGCTTTTCACGATATACCTCAAATGGACTTTGAAAGTACAAACTCCACCAAATATTTTGTATATTTATTATAATAACATTTGTTAAAATCGTCAATAATTTGACCTATTTATTTTTGTTTTTTTGCGTAAAAAATCGGCATAACCGAAGTTTAGTTTGCCGATTGATTTATAACTGTTATATTTGCTCCGACGGAATTTAGATTTTGTGCCAAATTGACGTAACCACGCTGAATATGACTGACGTCGCAAACGGTTGTTATGCCTTGCGCCCCAAGACCTGCCACAACAAGTCCTGCACCGCCACGCAAATCTCTCACATACACCTTTTGTCCTACTAAACTGCCACCAAAAACCTGTGCAACGTTATCTGTTTGACAGATATTCGCACCCATAAGTTTTAGTTGATTTACGTTGTGAGAGAGTCGGTTTTCAAAAAGATTTTCCACAATGGTTGTGCAACCTTTTGCATAACACGCCATACTTAATAACAACGATTGCATATCCGTTGGAAAACGTGGATAAGGTGCAGTTTGAACAACTCCGTATCCGTTTGCTCGATTATCTACGGTTATGGAAATGGTAGTTTTATCAATTTTTGTAGGTAAATTAGCTGAAACAAGTTGTAAAAAACTACGCAAATGACGTGGATTGCAGTTTGTAAGTCGCAAACTACCACCTGCACACACTACCGCAGAAAGATAGGTTGCACATACGATTCTGTCGGGAATTACCTTTGCAGTTGCGGTATGTAGTGCCGATACACCTTCGATTGTGACGGTTGAGCACCCGATACCGCCGATTTTTGCGCCCATACTAACAAGCAAACGTTCCAATGCAACTATCTCCGGTTCGATTGCGCAGTTTTTTAGTACAGTTTTGCCCTTCGACAGCACCGATGCACAAATTAGATTTTGCGTTGCACCTACGCTGGGAAATCTCAATTTATAGGTTGCAGAGATTGGTTTACCAACACAGATAACTTGCGAAAAATCTTGTTGTACGCAAACTCCCATGGCTTTTAGACCGTCAAGGTGTATGTCGACAGGACGTTTGCCGATCGCACATCCACCGGGCAAAGGCAAGGATATATTTCCATACTTGGCAAGAACACTTCCCAAAACAAGCACCGATCCACGTATCATACCGGCAACGGGAGAGGTTACGTTAGTTGCGCAAAGTCCACCGCTGATGCTAACCACTTCTCCTACACGCCACACTTTTTTACCCATTGACACAAGTAGTTGCAACATATTTTCCACATCCACTATTTGCGGGCAATTTGTAAGCACAATTTCTTCGTCGGTAAGTACAGTTGCGCCTAACAATGCCAAAGCACAGTTTTTAGCGCCGTACACGGCAAGTTCGCCGTTTAATTTGTTTCCGCTCTCTATTACGTAATCCAACTTTTAGCTCCTACGTTATGCAATACTTGTTTGGAAATATTAAGTAAAATACCTATCGCGCCCATAAATACCACCAAGGACGTTCCGCCGTAGCTAATAAACGGCAAGGGCAATCCCGTTGGGGGAATACTTCCCGTTACAACGGCAAAGTTGAGCAAGGTTTGAATGGCAATAACGGAGCAAATTCCACTTGCTAAAAAACAGCTAAATTTGTCGTTGCAGTTGATAGCAATGCGTACAGCACGTAAAATCACCACCAAATACAGTGCAAATACGCCCAAACAACCCACAAGACCGATTTCTTCGCCTATTACCGAAAGAATAAAGTCGCTTTCCGCAAAAGGCAAAAAACGATATTTTTGACGGCTATTGAACAATCCTACACCAAACCAACCGCCACTGCCAAGTGCATACAACGATTGAATAAGCTGGTAACCTTCACCTTTGGGTGATGCCCACGGATCGATAAACGCCAAAAGACGTTGCAATCGGTAAGGTTCGGCAACGATAAGCAACGGTACAGCAAGTGCAAGCGGAACAAGCAGTAATAAAAAATACTTGCCTTTCATCCCACCGATAAACAGCATTATTACCATTAGTATTGCCATACACATCGTGATGGACATATTCGGTTCAGCAATGATAAGCAAACAAAATACTACGCCAACACCAACGAGCAATAGGCAATTTTTAAGTTTAGTCATATCGTGTTTTGACATGCAAGTTGCACAAAAAAGTACGTAAGCAAACTTGGCGATTTCCGATGGCTGTATAGTAAAACTGCCAAATCCAAGCCACCTGCGAGCGCCGTAGTTTTCGACACCTAATCCCGGGACAAACACCAATACAAGCAATATTGCGGAAACAACAACGCCGACAATCCAAAATCGTTTGATTACATCTAATTTTATAAAAGACGCGCCCGCCATTGCAACTAATCCTACTAATGCGCCGACAAGTTGTTTGTCTAAAAAGAAAAACTTGTTGTCGTAGGTTGCTTGCGCAGAATACGAACTTGCACTGTACACAAAAACAAGTCCCAATGCAACTAACGCTATCACGGCAAGAAATAATACGTAATCAAACTTGATTTTCAATTTTAAGCTCCTCTACCAACTGCCGAAAATAGTTGCCACGCTGGGCATAACCGCTAAATTTGTCAAAACTGGCACAGGCGTTGGACATCAAAACGGTTCCACCCACGTTTTTTAACGCATCAAAACTGTTTTGAACACATCCTTTTAGGTCATCAAAAATATGTACAGTTTTGCCGTATTTTTTGCCACAATTTGCAATGTCTGTTGCCGTTTGTCCGCTTACACAAACGTATTTTACAAAGGGGGATAGAGTTGTGAAAATTTCGTCAAAACAATACCCTTTTTGCGAACCGCCCAAAATAAGAGCAACGTTTCCTTTGATACATTTACATGCGCTTACCGTTGCATGGACGTTGGTGCCTTTGCTGTCATCTACAAAGGTTACGCTGCAAAAAGCGTCTACCACTTGCATGCGATGGTCAGGGAAATTAAAGGTGGAAATTGCTTGCAAACAATCATGTAGAGTTACACCGAAAATAGCGCACGCAAGTATTGCGCCTAAACAATTGCTTTGGTTATGTACAAACATTTGCAATAATGTTTTGGCGGAGCATTTTTGCACTTTGCCAAACAGATTTAGCACAACGTTATTATTGCAAATGTAGCAATTTGCGTTGACGTTTGTTGTAGAATAAAACAACGTGTTGCATTTACTTTTTTGTGATAATGTTGATGCGTTTTTGTCGTCAGCGTTGAATATGGCAAAATTGTCATTTTGTTGATGCAAAAAGTTGTTTTGTTTTGCAAGGCTGTAATCAGCCATGTCTTTGTGATAGTCCAAATGATCTACTGCAAGATTGGTAAACAAACTGACTTTTGGTGCAAAGTTGTTGCAATGGTAAAGTTGGAAACTGGAACTTTCCAATACGACGATATCTTGTGCGGAACAATCCAAAACATACTCGGCAAAAGGCACACCGCCGTTACCCAAAAGGTAAGTGGGTTTATTGCAACTTTGCAATACGTGATAAATCAGTTGACAAGTGGTAGTTTTACCATTTGTACCAGTAACGGACACACATGGTGATTTGCACAGCGGAAAGCAATACTCCAACTCTCTCACGATTTTGGCTCCGTAACTTTTGGCAAGCAACAACCCTTTTGCTATAGGTTTTACGCCCGGACTGACGATAAGCGTTGTTTTCTTTGAAAATTGGTAAGAAAAATCGAATCCTTGGTCATCACTGAAGAAAATCGCCTTTTTACCTTGTTTTTGCAACAATTTGTACAAACTTTGTCCTGTTTTGCCCCTTCCATAGATTACTATGTCTGTCATATTATTCTCCAAATGCTGCAAGAAGTAGAGTAATACACAATGTTATTGCGCAATATATTGTACAAATTCGCGGTTCGCTAAAACCTTTCTTTTGCAGGTGATGGTGATACGGCGACATAAGAAAAATTCTTTTACCATTGGTGAGTTTGAAGTACACCACCTGGATTATCACCGATATACAGCTTATCACAAACATGATTCCTACAAGGGGAATAAACAACGTCATACGAGTGAAGATTGCACTACACGCCACCATCGCCCCAAGCGCAAGGGAACCAGTATCTCCCATAAAAACTTTTGCATTGTTGCAGTTAAACAACAAAAATGCGAACAATGCGCCGATGCAAATATAGCACAATTTTACCACCTGTTGCGTTTGGTTATAGGCATAGGTATCTCCTACACTACTAAGATAATTCAGCTCTTTGTTGAGCAATAAAATCGTCCCAAAAAGATAGCAAATTGTCGTTGATGCGGCAAGTCCGTCGATACCGTCGGTAAGATTTACACCGTTTGTACAAGCAAGATACACAAAGATAACAAAAGGAACAATCCAACCGCCCAAGTCGATTTGACTGCCGAAAAATGGCACCCGTAATACACTGCCGATTGCAACGTCACTTTGTACGAACAACGCCACTAATACAGCAATTGCAAGTTGCACCACCAATTTTTGATACGCTTTTAGCCCCATATTGCGACGGAATTTTATTTTGATAAAATCGTCCAAAAAGCCAACGATACCATAGCCAACAAACACACAAAGTATCACTGCCGTTCCACGGATTTTTAGGTCGCAAAAGATAAATCCGCAAAGGGTTATTGCCAAAATAAAACCTATTCCGCCCATGGTTGGCGTTCCGTTTTTTGCGTTATGCTCGGCAACATAGTGAAGTATTTGCTGACGTGCTTTACCACGTTTTAGCAAAGGCAGCAGCAACCAAGTTGCAATAAGGCTGATTGCAAAGGCGACAATGCTGATAAGGTAGTTATTCATTCTTCTCCTTTGGTTATAATTATATTTTTTTACACAGTCAATAGAAGATTATGTCTTGCGAGCAAGCAAGCGTGTTACTATTTCCAAATCGGAATAGGGAATTTTTCTGTTGCGGATTTCTTGATATTTTTCCGCACCTTTTCCCAAAATTGCAACAGTATCGCCACAGCTTGCCAACGAAAGAGCAAATCCTGTCGCTTGTGAGCGGTTAAGAATCACTTTATGATTGCAAGATAATCTTGCAGTAACGTCGTCAGCAATCACTTTTGGATCTTCAAAACGTGGATTATCGTTGGTAACGACAGCAAAATCGGCATATTTAGACACTACTTCTGCCATTAAAGGGCGTTTGAATTTATCTCTGTTGCCACCACAACCGAAAACGACAATCAACTGTCCTTGCGTAACACTTTTTAGATAGGACAAAATGTTGTTGATACCGTCCGGTGTGTGGGCAAAATCAATTACAATTTTAGTTCCGTCGTCGCGAATTAGCGTTTGATTGCGACCGTCAATAAACTCCACTTCCTGCACGGCATGGGCAATAACGTTTAGCGGGACGTCCAAAAGAGATGCACAGGCGCAAGCGGAAAGAACATTATACAAATTGAATTGCCCTGCAAGTTTTGTTTTGATAACGGCACGATTACCGAACAAACATACTTCAAACTGAGTGTAACCATCCACCTGTTGAACGTTTTGCAAATAGCAATCGCAATTTTCATTCATACCGTAAGATACTGATGACAGTTGACTATATATTTTCTTACCAAGATTGTCGTCCACGTTTACAACGGCGTTTGTTACGTTATCGACAGCGAAAAAACTGCTTTTAACCTGCGCATACCGTTCCATCGTTTGGAAGAAATCCAAATGGTCTTGGGAAAAGTTGGTAAAAATTGCCACGTCAAAGTGCAAACCGTACACCTTTTGCAAGGCTATTGCATGCGCAGAGACTTCCATTACGACGGTTTGCACATTGTTTTGATACATCTGTTTGAACAGTTTGTGTAGCAATATGGGATCGGGCGTTGTTAGGTTGCAAGCAAGGTGCTGATTATTAAAAAACACTCCGTTTGTTCCAACTACCGCTGTGTTTACACCACTTTTTTGCAAAATATTCTGCAAAATATAGGACGTGGAGGTCTTTCCGTTTGTGCCAACAATAGCTATAAGTCGCATTTTGTCTGCACAATGCTCATAGAAGTTTTTTGCACATACCGACATCGCAACACGACAATTTGACACAACTATCTGCAAAAGAGCCGTATCTAATCTTTTTTCGGTAACTATAGCAACAGCTCCGTCGCCTATCACTTTACGAAAGAAATCGTGTCCGTCATATTGTTGCCCTTTTAGGCAGAAAAATAAACTTCCAGCGCAAACGGTGGACGTATCGCAGGAAAGCGACGTTACGTCGGGATTGTCCATACCGATAACTTCGCATTTCAGTCCGTTGATTATTTGCTGAATATACACAAAAACTTCTCCAACAAAAAATAATTTGCAAAACGTTGTTTACCACTTTGTTCTGCAAATTATTGTATTAGTTTTACTATTAAATTATGAGTAAAGAGTTGCAATTAGCTAATTTGTCGCTGTGAATAGTCCAATCGCAGTAATTATGTTGATTATTTTGACGATTTTGCTAACAATCATATAATCAATCTAAAACAAAATTGTTTGAATGGTTGTTTTAATACTTTATACTACAGAAACAATCAAATGCTTTCGTACCGTCGTCAAAGTAGCAAAGCTTTTATACAACAAAACGCTAAAAAGTTCGAGTTTTCTATAACCTGCAATACTATTCGAGCGGTTGAATTTGTTTATAGTTGATAATTTCTCGAAAAATCAAACCTGCATAAGGCGCGGCAACAATAGAACCGTAACTTTGCCCTTCCGGTTCGTCCACAATAAACAAACAAAGGTATTTAGGACTACTTGCGGGGAAAAATCCCACAAAGGAAGATACGTATTTACCTTTAGCCAATGCGCCGTTAACAAATTTTTGCGCAGTACCGGTTTTTCCGCCTACTTGGTAACCTTCGATATATGCGTTTTTACCCCCGCCATTTGATACTACCCCTTGCAACATTTTGGCAATTTGACTACTCGTTTGCTCACTAATTACTCTATTTACCACGGTTGGATAAAACCGTTGCACTACTTTGTTTGTTGTCGGATCGCTAATTTCCTTTACAAGATAAGGTTTCATTAGCAATCCGCCGTTAACCGCCGCTGCCGTTGCCATACACAACTGTAATGGCGTTACCGCTATTGTTTGACCGAAGCCGATACGCGCTAAGTCGCCACGTGTAACTGTCGTTTGAGAAACCAACAAACCGCTTTGTTCACCTTGAAAGTCTATCCCAGTAGGTTTGCCATAACCGAATTTATCAAGATAATCGTACATCACGTCCTTTCCAAGCGAAAGAGCAATATCTGTAAAAATAGGGTTGCAACTGTTGTTTAGCGCATCGGCGAGCGTTTGGTTAGCGTGTTTGCCGTTTGCGTGTTTCGTCCAACAACTAATTTTGGAACCGTCCACGATACGCGTTCCTGCGGAGTTGCCAAAAACATGCGTTGCGGAAAAGGCATTAGGGTTGCCTTTGGAATATTCTTCCAAACAAGCGGCGGCAGTTAGCACCTTGAAAGTAGATCCCGGTTCATAGATATCGGTAAGCAAAGTATTTTTGGAATACTTCATCAACGTTTCCAAATCATCACGCGGAAGGTTGTTCAAATCGACGCTGGGTTTTGATGCCATTGCCAAAATTTCCCCCGTGGTAACATCCAGTACGATACATCTTGCACCCTGTGGATTTTGTTGGTGCATAGCAAGTTGCAGTACGTTTTCGACAATAGTTTGAATTGTAACGTCGATTGTTAGCGTAACGGTAAGTCCGTCCACTGCCGACACATAGGACATTGTACCACTTTCCAATTCTTGTCCTACTAAGTCTGTTTCTGTAAGTAGTTTACCATCGATACCCTGCAAATATTTGTTGTAGTACGCTTCGATACCCGTTTGCCCCACTCCATCACTAGAAACAAATCCCAATACCTGCGACAAGAAATCACCGTAAACGTAACTGCGAGTACCTTTACTTGCTATATAAACACCTTGTAAATTACCGTTACGAATCTCGTCCGCCTGCTCAGTAGTTATTGTAGTAGCCAATGTTACTTCCGATATGCCACGTGCGGTAAGTTTGTTGTAGATTGTTTGATAATCTTTTTGAAGAATGTTTGCCAAATATTTTGCACTATTCTCGGCATCGACAACGCTTTGCGGACGAGCATACACCCCATAACTCGTTTGAGTTGTTGCAAGCAGACTACCATTAGTATCGACAATGTCTCCACGATATGCCTTGATAGGTAAATCACGTTGCCATTGGTCACTTGCCTTTTGTTGCAGTTGTCTTCCCCAAACTACTTGTATATACGCAAGCCGCAAAAATATTACCGTAAACAAAAAAATTGCTGCCACCAAAAGTGTCAGCAATCGTTTTTTAGATAGATAATAGTTGTTTTTCAAATTAATCTCCGAACACTCCGCACAACCAATCGCACAAAGAATCAAACCAGTTGGTTTGTACGGAAATATTTTGTGCGGGTCTTGTTTCTACTTCGGT
>CAYOKR010000048.1:0-9266 GCA_964404625.1 uncultured Oscillospiraceae bacterium
CATTTTCTTTTGAAATTTTGCGAGCATATCATCTTGCTCAAAAAAGTTACATGCTTTTACCGTTTGAGTAACGCTTTGTGCGGTAAGTTTGTTGTAGATAAGTGCAAGGTCAAATTCGTTTGTGCAATCGTATTTCATTTGTGTGCTCCTTTTATCTTTCATGTCTACATTTTATCAAATAATTATGCCAAAATATTGTCAGTATTAAAAAATAATTTGTAATATTTTTCAAAAACATTGACAAATATTTGTCAGTATTATACAATTATAATGTACTCAATCAAAATAGATTGCAATTGTAATCGAAGGAGTTAATTTTATGCAAGTTCCTGTGTTAGTTGGTATTTTATCTACGCTTTTGGCAACCGACGGTCTTGTGCGCGCTGTCGACCTTGCGGAAAAATTTGAAATTTCAACTCGCTCGGTGTATCGCTACGTGGCAGTGCTTTCTGAAGGTGGAATTCCAATTGTATCTACTGTTGGTCGTGGTGGCGGCTGGAGTATTATCGATACGTACAAGCTTAAAGCTACTTACTTTACAGAAGACGAATATCAACGTGTTATTTTTTGTTTGCAAAGTTCTACCCTTCAGGACGACGTTACCAAGCAGGCGGTGCAAAAACTTCAAGGATTGAAACGTTCTCATACTGGCGCGAACGTGCTAATGTCTGATCAATTTATGGTAGACAGTGTCGACTACGCTGTGCGTGATTTGGTTCCGCAGCTGTCTCATTGTATAGCGCAAAAGATATTGTGTGAAATCGAGTATCACTCCAAAGACGGAGTGAACACAATCCGTATGATCGAGCCGTACTGCCTTATTCTTAAAGACGGCTCGTGGTATATATATTCATTTTGTCGATTGCGCCGTGATTTTCGATATTTTAAGGTGTCGCGTATAGTAAAAATGACGCTTGGCGACCACTTTGTAGGTAGACAGTTCTGTGCCGATCCAAGCGTCATTCAAACGGACATTCTAAAGGATAAAGAGATGTGTGAAGTTATTTTATCTGTGCACAGTTCGGCGCTGTCTGCTTGCGAAGAATGGCTCGGCGTAAACAGTGTGGTGCGTATTGGCGATGGTTACATTGCCAAAGCAACTTTGCCATACGACGAACTGCTTATCAGCAAAATTCTTTCACTAGGTATCGGCGTGCGTGTGGAAAAGCCCTTACGTTTACGCCAAGCGTTGGTAGAAAGGTGTCAATACGTAATTGACTACAATTACGGTGACGATTAATTCGTTTGCAATGATTGACAAGTTTATTTTTGTTAAGATATAATGGCAATGATTTGTAATGTACAAGTTTTACGGTTAGTATTTATTATTATAGAAAGTAATAGCCGTCGGTAATAAGTGATATTGCTTATAAAAGCGCATTAATCTAGGAGTAATATGATCGTGAATACAGAAAATAAACAGCCTGATAGTATTGAGGTTAGTGCAATGGCGGTAGTTTTGTGTAACGGCAAACTGCTTGTCACAACGGAAGATATCTATGGAAACTTGCGCCTTTCCTTGCCAAAAGGACATCAAGAACAAGGCGAAACTTTGATTGAAACGGCAATTCGCGAGTGTTTTGAAGAAACAAACGTTGTTATCACACCAGCCGATATGCAACGTCAACTAACGGCATTTTCCTACGAATTTTTAACGCCGTCTAACAAATTTGTTCGCAAAACTATTGTTCCATTTCTTTTTGAAATTGCCGATTTTGGTACTCCGATTCCGAAGGAAAAGCGTGTAATATCGGTGCAGTGGATGAATATTGCGGATTTTTTACAAAATTGCTCATATCAAAACGTAAAAACCGTTGTTGAAGAAATATAACGCGAAAAACGTGATTTTTTAAGTTAAATTTTGAGACACGTTATTTAATTTAGGTGTAGATATATTGATGCAGGCAAATAGTTATGATGGTGCAACTTAATTACGATGTACATTAAGATTGGTTTTTCTACTGTTTGTTGGCGTACCACTGCAATAAAAATACCTTTAAAGTGTCAAACGCACCTTGAAAATCAGGTGCGTTTTGCGTTATTTTCCTTATTTATACTTCAAAATTTCTTTCACAACTTTGTTTGTGCCATTTAGATATGCACATTGCTTTTGATTTGCAACTATTGCCTGACGATTGTTGTACGCAGAAAGTAATGTTGCGGCAAGTTTATTTAGATTGTTTTCTTCGAGAAAAATTCCACAACCTTTATCGACGAACCATTTTGCATTTTTAACTTGTTCGCCACGAGAACCTTTTGTTAGCGGTACAGCAACGAACGGCACGTTTGCAAGGGTTAGTTCCACTAAACTGTTTCCTCCGGCACGAGTCAAACAAACGTCCGTTGCGCAAAAAACGTCTGCAATATTATTTACATATTCCGTTTGATGCACAAAATCGCAATCGATTTGTTTGCCTTTGCCGGTTATTACAAAAATATCAAAAATGTTGGCAAGCTGTGGTGCTTTAGTTATCGCTTGGTTTAGTGCGCCTGCTCCAAGACTTCCGCCCATCACCAAAAGTATCGGTTTTTTACCGTCAAATTTCATTGTGTAAAGTCCTTTTTGTCGATCACCTTCGACTATGGATTGTCGTACTATTGCGCCAACTGTTTTTCCTTTTTTGCCGCAATTAAAAGTTGTCAACAATTCTGTCGCGTACAATGAAGAAATTTTGTTTGCAAGTCCAAGTGACATATCGCTTTCGTGTATGATGGTTGGAATTTTTAGTTTGTGAGCTGCTATAACAATCGGCAAACCAACGTATCCCCCCTTGCTAAACACAACGTCGGGAGCAATTTCGTGCAAAATACCTTTGCATTGCTTGACGCTTTTTATCAACGTAAACGGCAATAGTAAGTTAGATAGTGCAAAACTACGTTTTAGTTTACCGGCGTTAATAGTGTAGTAGTTGTGTAATTTACCACTGTCTACGTATGGTTTTGTTAGTTGTTTTTCTATTCCGCTTGTTCCAATGTAATACATATCGTTGCCGTGTAGTTTTTCTATAAGTGCAAAATTCGGTGTAACGTGTCCGGCGGTTCCGCCACCGCAAAATACAATTTTCATATAACTATTTTATGTATTTTTAGCAAAAAATATAATATAAGAGATATTATTTTTGCTTATAAGGAACAAAAGCTTTGCCGTGTTGCACGCTTGAGATACCAAAGCAATAGTTTGGTAAAAACTCTTCCATAGTAGCAAAAATTTCGGTCTTGACTTTGGTGTTCTACTGGTGTACAATTTAGACAATAAAATTACGCTGTTAGTATTTCGATACTGCGTCATTTGATAAAATAATCAAAGGAGAATTTGCAATGAAACAAAGTCAATTTACTTCTCACGACGGCAAAAAGATTGCACTTTATGTTTGGGACGAAGTTCAACAACCAAAAGCGGTGGTAAAAATTGCTCACGGTATGGCGGAGCACTCCGCACGTTACGATCATTTTGCACAATATCTAAACAGCAAAGGTTTTATCGTGGTGATAAACGACCATCGCGGACATGGTTTAACCGCCGAAAGCAGCAGCCTTGGTTACGAAGAAGGCGACATGTGGACAAACAATGTAAAAGATCAGCTAACGCTTATTGACTATTGCCGTGAAACCTACAATTTGCCCGTTGTTATGATGGGACACAGTTATGGCAGTTTTATAACTCAAGCGGTAATCGAACAAGCTCCTGACGTTGCAGGTTTTGTTTTGTGCGGTTCCAACTATATGAAAGATATCAGTTTTACGCTGTGCAAGTTGATTGCACGCAATATGTGTCGCAAAAAAGGTGGTAGACACCCTGCGCAGTTGCTCGTAAATATGTCCTTCAAAATGTACGAGAAAAAGTTTCCTGGCGAAAGCGCTTGGCTAAATCGTGATGCTGACGAAGTTAAAAAATACAACGAAGATCCTTTGTGCGGATACACATGTTCGGCAAATTTCTATTGTACCTTTATGGAAGGGATTTCTCGCTTATACAAAAAGGCAGAGTATTCTCGCATCAATATCAATAATCCACTGCTAATCGTCGCCGGAAGTCAAGATCCTGTTGGTAACTACGGAAAAGGTATCAACAAACTGGAAAAATTCTACATCAAAAAGGTGGGAGTAAATAGCGTTACCAAATACCTGTACCAAGACGCTCGTCACGAAATTTTGAACGAACCGCTTTGCAAACAACAGGTTTACGACGATGTTGCAGAATGGATTGAAAGCATACTAAAGTAGTGCGATAGCATGTTCAATGCGATAAGTACTAATAACAGTCTAAAATCGGGTGCTAATTGATTGCAATGATGTTGCTTTGCGGCATTTCAAAATATTACTATGGCAACTTTTTGTTTTGTCAAATGCGAAACCATGCAGTGGAATAGCGCAACGTAATATGCATTGCAAAATAACAAAGTATTTAAAACTTCTGAAATTGCAATAAGATATTTCATCAATTTTACAACTTAAAGCAAAATATTCAAACAACCACAACGGCAGAGTAATCTGCCGTTATTTTGTCGCAAAAATACCGTGCATAATTATACGTTTGTTGTGCATAAAAATGTATAATTATTTATAAATATACAAAATATTTTGTATAAATAAAAAATAACCAAAAATATTCGAAAAAAATATGAATAAATATAAATTAAAGGGGTTGCAATATCCTACAATATGTGGTATAATATCAAAGTGAAGTACCAATACTTTGCAATGATGCTTTTTGTGTGGTAGAAAATCTGCAAACGGCGTAAATTTATTGCTGTTTATTGGTGGTTGCTTTGCGTGGTTTTTAAAATAATTTTATTCTTTAGACTGTTTGTTTTTACAGTCAATCATCAAATAACAAAAGATAAACGGAGGTAAAATATTTTGAGCAAAAATTCTTACGGTGCAAGCGATATTCAAGTATTAGAGGGCTTGGATGCGGTGCGTATGCGTCCCGGTATGTATATCGGCACAACCGGTTCGAAGGGCTTGCATCATTTGTTGTGGGAAATTGTCGACAATGCGGTTGACGAAGCAACCAACGGTTTTGCCAATAAAGTAGATGTTACGTTGCATGCCGATGGTAGTGTTACCGTATCGGATAACGGCCGAGGTATCCCTGTTGATATTCACCCACAGTTGGGCGTTTCCGGTGTAGAAGTTGTATTTACGCAACTGCATGCCGGCGGAAAGTTCAACAACGATAACTATAGTTTTTCCGGCGGTTTGCACGGTGTAGGAGCAAGCGTTACAAATGCGCTTTCCGAGTGGCTTACCGTTACTGTCTACAAGGATGGCTACGAGTACGTTCAGCATTTCCACAGTCCACAAGATTCTCAAACGCAAAAAATTTCCAGTGGCGTTCCGATGGATAGTTTAACTAAAGTGGGCAAAACCGATAAACATGGTTCTACAATCACTTTTTTGGCGGATGTTCGCGTGTTCAAACACATCAAAATGGATTACGCGGTTATATCTAAACGTTTAAAGGAACTCGCCTTTTTGAATAAGGGTATAACTTTTACATTAACGGACGAAAACTCCACAGACGACGATGGCGGAACAAAGTTTGAAAGTTACTGCTACGAAGGTGGTTTGATTGATTTTGTAAAGTATCTAAACGAAAACAAAGCGCCTTTGCATCTCAGTCCATTGCACTGGTCAGGTAAAAACGACACTTTGGAGTTAGAATTTGCCTTTCAATACACCTCTAACTATACCGAAAACTTTGTTTCTTATGTAAACAATATTCCCACAGGTGAAGGCGGTATGCACGAAACGGGACTAAAAACGGCAATGACAAAGGTGTTTAACGATTATGCGCGCACCAAAGGTATACTAAAGCCCAAGGAAGACAACCTTATCGGAGAAGACTTCCGTGAAGGTATAACGCTCGTTATGTCGGTAAAAATGGCTAATGTTCAGTTCGAAGGGCAAACCAAAACCAAGCTGGGCAATGTGGAAGCTCGTGTTGCTTGCGAAGCGCTTGCAAGTGAAGGTTTTGCTCAACTTTTAGCTCAAACCGCATCCGTATCGGAAACAATTATCAAAAAATCCATTGCATCGGCAAAAGTACGTGAAGCAGCTCGCAAAGCAAAGGAAGTTACACGCCAAAAAAACAGTATTTTTAATTCCACATTGATTGGTAAACTTGCAAGTTGCACTGGTCGTGACGCATCCAAAAACGAATTGTTTATCGTAGAAGGTGATTCAGCGGGCGGTTCGGCAAAACAAGCACGTAATCGTAGATTCCAAGCAATTTTGCCATTGCGTGGTAAACCGCTCAATGCCGAGCGTAAACGTATCGACCAAGTACTTGCCAACGAAGAAATCCGTTCGCTTATTTCCGCTTTAGATACCGGTATCGGCGAAGAAGATTTCAATATCGACGACCTAAAATACGACAAAATCATCATTCTTTCCGATGCCGATCAAGACGGCGCTCACATTAGGGCAATTTTGTTGACTTTCTTCTTCCGATATATGAAACCGCTCATCACCGACGGACACGTGTATATTGGTATGCCCCCTCTTTACAAAGTATCCAAAAAGGACAAAGTGCGTTATGCTTACGACGATGCTGAATTGCAGGAAATAGTGCAAGAATTTGGCAAAGGCTACGAACTTCAACGTTACAAGGGACTTGGCGAAATGAACGCCGAACAACTTTGGGAAACAACAATGAACCCTGCAACACGCACTTTGATGAGAGTTACTATCGAAAACTTTTCCGAAGCGGAACGTATGGTAACAACGTTAATGGGTGACCAAGTAGATGCGCGTAAAGCGTACATCGTAGATAATGCTGATTTCAACCAAGATAAAGACGCTATCTTTGATAAACTTAAGTAAGGAGGTAAATCGTAATGAAACAAGTAGATATTTTTGATATAACTCACAGTGATATTGAAAAGTTGGATGACGGCAGTAACCTTCTTACCAAACCCATGGAAGTGGTAATGCACGAATCTATGATGCCTTACGCAGAACACGTAATTTTGGACCGTGCTTTGCCTCGTGTAGAAGATGGTCTAAAGCCTGTTCAACGCCGTATTTTGTACTCTATGTACGAACAAGGTAATCTTCCCGATAAGCCCACACGCAAATCAGCGCGTATTGTCGGTGACTGTATGGGTAGATATCACCCCCACGGCGACTCTTCAATTTATGATGCAATGGTGCGTATGGCACAACCTCACGTGATGAACGTACCGCTAATTATCGGTCAAGGTAACTTTGGTAACATCGACGGCGACTCTGCCGCAGCAATGCGTTATACCGAAGCGAAACTTTCTCCAATGGCAGTAGAGTTGTTGCGAGATATCGATAAAGACACTGTTCGTTTTTCTAACAACTTCGACGATACCACCAAAGAACCGGATATGTTACCCGGCAGATATCCCAACTTGTTGGTTAATGGTGCAAGTGGTATTGCGGTAGGTCTTGCAACAAATATTCCACCGCACAACTTCGGCGAAGTTATCGACGGTACCATTGCGTATATCGACAATCGTCATATCACCCTTGCTCAAATGATGAAGATTATCAAAGGACCGGATTTTCCTACGGGTGGCTATGTAATCCCGGGTGAAGGTCTTGTGCAAGCGTATGAAACTGGTAAAGGCAAAATTACTATTCGCGCTAAAATGCACATAGAAGTTGCCCCCGGTGACAAGCGCAATCTTGTAATTACGGAAATTCCTTATGGACTTTCAAAAGCTGATTTGCTTATAAAAATCGGCGCACTAAAGGATGACAAGAAGGAATTGTTTGCCGGTATTGCGGAGATTGTAGACGAAAGTGACAAGGAAGGTATGCGTGCGGTAATCAAACTGCGCAAGGATTGTGATCCGCAAAAAATGGTAGAACTTTTATACAAACACTCTTCCTTGCAAATGTCCTACGGTATCAATATGGTTGCTATTGCTGATGGCAAACCACAACTTATGGGATTGCTGGATATCATTGCATACTACGTCAACTACCAACGTGAAGTGGTGTTGCGTCGTTGCAAGTTCGAGTTAGAACAAGCCAAAGAACGCGCTCATATTGTGGAAGGATTGGTAATTGCCGTACAAAACATTGATGAAGTTATCAAAATTATCAAAAACGCAGCGTCCACAAGTGACGCTCGCACAAAACTACGTCAAGCATTTGCTTTAAGTGAACGTCAAGCACAAGCCATTTTGGATTTGCGTCTTGCTCGTATCACCAAATTGGAAGTTAATAAACTTGTCAACGAGTTGGAAGAGCTTCAACGCACAATTGCTCGATTGCAAGTAATTATCAATAGCAAGCGTGAACAAATGGAACTTATCAAGTCGGAACTTTCCGCTCTTAAACGTGCATATAAAGTTACTCGACGTAGTGAAATGTGCAAGACGGAAAAGGATGCCGTTGTTTCCAGTGAAACGGACGAAAAACCTGTCGAAACAGTAGTTGTCGGTATCACTGCCGATTACTCAATCAAACGTATTCCGCTCAAAAACTTCAATTTGTCTAACAAAGATGCCGTTAATGCTTCCACAGGTGAAATTCTAACAAGTGCAATCGAAGCAAGAACCGATGCGAAGGTTATGTTCTTTAGTAACCTTGGTAACTGCTTCCGCACCGACGTGGGCAGTATTGCCGAAGTTAGATATCGCGATAACGGATTGAAACTTTCCCAGTTGTTCCCCGATGCTCAAGTTGGCGAGTTGCCTGTTTCTATGTTTGTGTTGCCAAGTGATGCCGAACCAAACGGCGAATTGTTGATATTTACTCGTCAAGGATTTATCAAACGTTCAAGTTGGACGGAATATCAACTGCTAAAACAAGTATTCCAAGGCTACAAAGGTAAGGAAGAGGACGAAGTGTTCCGTGTGGAAGTTGTTCGTCCTAATACGGAAATTTTCTACGTTACCAATCGTGGCGGATGTACTCGCTTCGACGTGTCGGAAATTCCGCTTCAAGGTAGAGTTGCCGGTGGTGTACATTGCATCAATCTTGCTGACGACGAATACGTTATTTTCGGCGGACAGGTGGAAACAACCAAGTGCAGCGTGCTTATGGTAACAAATAAAGGCTACCTAAAACGTCTTAACGTAAATGATATCTCAAAACACGCACGTAACTGCAAAGGTGCAAAAGGTATCGAATTTGGTGTTAACGGTTCTGCTATTGTATACGCAAACTACTTCTCACCCGATGCTCCTAAAGTTGCTATTTTCGATAAAGCTAACACGACAGTTGTCGATCCTGCCGAAGTATCGGTAGAAAGCAAAAACCACAAGGGCAAGTTGCCAAAGGGT
>CAYOKR010000049.1:0-8522 GCA_964404625.1 uncultured Oscillospiraceae bacterium
TTCGCACAAAGACAGTTAAACACCCACTTATCGAAAAGTTGTTTAACGAATATGCTCCCAAGTTCGACCAAATCGCACAAGAAAAGGGACAAAAAGGTGGCTACACAGCAATCTACAAGATGAACGCTCGTCGCGGAGATGCTGCAGAAATGGCACTTATCGTTGTACTTTAATAACAAGATAACGTAAAAAACTCCGGTATGCTTACCGGAGTTTTTTGCTATTTATAGAGTTTTTACTTGTATTTATATTTTGTAAATAAGTTTTATTGAAAAATATGCGAAAATTTTATGAAGGTTTTGACGACTGTTGAACAATTTACTTCTTAAAGTTTATAACGAGTGGTCAGCGTCGTTTTCATCGTTGTAATCTCAATGTAAGAGGTTAATTTTTTTAATGCTGAATCTTATGTTAATTATATCCTTAAAAAGCACCAAGAAATAACTTTCTTGGAGCTTTTTGATAACAACAACATTATTGTGTATCTATGTTAAAAATTTGATAACACAGCAATGTCAAATCGATAACATAACAATATGATGCAAAGGAGTTTATTTTAAATTTCAATATCGTTTATAATGTTAATTTTATACCATAACGGTGTAGTGCCGAAGTCCTTGTTAAACTACGATATTGCAGTAACGTCAACACAATGGCATTGATAAAGTAATTTGTGTGATTTTGTACCAAACATTTTTCAAAATCCATTTATACAAAAGGTTAGTCGTATACTTTTGAATTGATAAACAATCTGCCAATAATGTAAAGAACGAAGTAAATCGTTGCTATAATACCGTTTAGAACCGAATAATTGGCATATTGCGTTATCACATAAATGAGAAAAAGAATTAATGTGCCCCAACTGACAATGCCAACTGCATGACCAATTACTGCGTGTACAATCAAGCCGATTATCAAAAGTCCAAGACCTATGTATAACGAGGTTTCTGCCCAAAACAATGTTTCTTCAACTTCTTGTTTCTGTTCTATTTCTGCTTGTTTGGGGTTTGGTTCATTACATACTGAGCAAGGAGAACCATCTTCGTCAAAAGTATGACCGTATACTTCGCAATGCGTTTTGCCACACCACATACACTTTCCGTCAATTTTGAATTGGTGATTGTAGCTGCCATCAAAACATTGGCGTGCCTTGGATTGTTTGTCTTCTTCACAACTTGTAAACACAAAGCAACTTGCAACAACTAGTAAAATTAACAGCAAAATTGTAAATTTTTTCATTTGTTACCCCTCCATCTAAATACGCACGAGCAACGAGTAATTGCTCAAAAGCGTTCATATATCATTTTATGCCAATATTATATATTTGTGTACTAAAAATGTCAAGCAGTTGCCAAATGTTATTTTCTGCTGTTATATTTTTGCATTATGCGGTCGATGTCCACGCCGTTTACAAAATCGAACAGTGCGTTTGCAACGTCGTCGTGAGTTTTATCCAAAATTGCATGGTCGTCGTCGCTTACGTTGGAAAGTACGTAGTCGATTAGTGCCATTGGCGTTTCCTTTTTGATGCCGACGCGTACGCGAATAAAATCGCTTGTGCCCAGCATAGCCACGACGTTGCGCATTCCGTTGTGCGTGCCTGCCGAACCTTCCTTGCGTATGCGAACGTTACCCATGGGGATGTCGATGTCGTCGTATACGACAATCAAATTTCCCTTTTCAATTTTATATTTATGGCACAATTCTTGTACTGCTTCTCCGGACAAATTCATGTATGTTACAGGTTTTGCTACGATAACTTTTTGTCCGTTTACTCGCGCATGTGCCGTTACCGATTTGCACTCGCCTTTGTCGAAGGATACCCCCAATTTTTGCGCTAATTTGTCCACGCACATAAATCCCATGTTGTGGAAGGTGTTAAGATATTTTTTGTCCGGATTGCCCAGACCTACTACAAGATACATATTTTCCTCTAAAACGTTTTGCGACGTCAAATTTTGTGTACGTTGTTGATTTTTTGCGACGATAAATATACAAATTGATGATTTTGATACTGCAAATTTAGTTGCTTGCGTACGTTTGCACAACGTCAAAATGTTTTTTGTGTGTTATTATTTATCATTGTATCACAAAAAAAGTCAAATGTAAACATTTACAATATCACAAAATTGTGCTACAATATGTGCATCTGTCGTGTTGCAAATTTTGACGACGTGCCGTTGCTAAAATAGTAATTATGCAATGCGACAAAAGAGTTATGCACAACTTTTTAGACAGGCTCAACAACGTAACTGAATATGCAAAACTGCATCTTGATACCCGAGATAAAAATTTTATCTCGGCTTTTGGCGTACAACCAAACGAAAAGCCGTTGCTTGTAAGCGGTGCGAAAGGCTGTGCTTTGTACGTTTGTAGCGACTACGTGGAAAGTCAGCGAGTTTTTCGTGAATTATGTGCCCTAACGGACGTCAATGTCGTGTATCTTCCCCACAAGGAAGACGTGCTTTTGTACAAGCGTACGGCATCTAAAAATCAACTTTTTGCGCGCAATTTTGCCCTTTACAGTCTTATTAACGGCGCAAACTTTGTGGTTACTTGTATTGATTCGTTAATGCAGTTTTACCCCCTAAAAAGCCGTTTTCAAGCCGATTGTTTCTCCATTCAATCGGGTGTTTGCTACGACGTGAAGTTGCTTGTTAAACAACTTGTTGCGTGCGGTTTTGTGCGAGTGGACGGCATTTCCGCCGAAGGCGAATTTGTTGTTCGTGGCGATATTTTAGACGTCTTTTTGCCCTTTGGTAAGCGTTACCGCGTGGACTTTTTTGACGACGAAGTGGAAAGTATCAAAATTGTCGGCGAAGACAACGTTGCACGCGAAAGCGTTGATAGTCTGGAAATTTACCCGTTATACGAAGCAACCATTTTGCCGTCAAACAAGTTGGACGAATTGCAAGGTTACGTCAATCGTCAAAAAGTGTCGGAGAATGCAAAATCGCGTTTGCGTGAAATCATCTCGCAAATGCAATCAACGTCGGGCAACGGCGTTGTGGATAACTCCTGGCTGGTTCCTTTTGTAAAAAGTTCAACTTTGGCGGATTATCTGCCACGTAACACGGTGGTTTTTTGGGATGAGCCCAAATTGTTGTTAAATCGTGTTAATTTTATCACAAACGAGCACAATCAACGTGTCGAAAATCTTACCAAGGCGGGCGAAGTGTTGCCGGCGCACCAAAAATGTTTGGTAGAAGTGCACAACGTTTTTGCCGTCAATAAACATCAGGTTAGTTTGCAAACGTTACCTTATGCTCCGCAAATAGGTCAGCCTGATGCTGTGTATAACTTCAAAACGACGGCAGTGCCAAACTACGCAATGAACGACACGCAACTTGCTACCGATATTGCCAACTGGAAGCGTATCGGTTACGAAGTGGTGGTTTTGGCAGGTAAGGAGGGCGTTGAACCTACTTGCAGCAAACTTGCAACCAACGGCGTGTATCTTCACCAAGGGGAAAGGGCGCTAAACAATCCTGCCGAAGGTCTAATTTTGCCTATTGGCTACTCCAAGGGGTTTGTGTCGCACACAAACAAACTTGTGGTTATCGGTGCACGTGATTTAGGCCGCGGTATCGACAAAAAACACGTATCTAAAAACAAAAAACAAGCGTTTTTGTCGGTAGAGCGTGGCGACTACGTTGTTCACGAAGTGCACGGTATCGGTCTGTGTGAAGGTATACAAAAAATAACCTCTCCCGGTGGTGAACAAAAGGACTACATTGTCGTTTTGTACAAAAACGGTGATAGATTGTACGTTCCGGTGGATTCCACCAATATGCTTTCGCGCTATTCAGGTGGCGAAAATCCTACTTTGTCTAAATTAGGCGGAGAAGATTTCGCTCGAGTAAAAAACAAGGTTAAAGCGGGCATCAAACAGATGTCTATCGACTTGTTAAAACTGTACGCAGAGAGAGAAAAGTCTCGTGGATTTAGATACCATATCGACCAATATCTCAACGACGAGTTCGAACAGTATTTTCCGTTTACCCCTACGGAAGACCAACTAAAGTGCCAAGCGGAAATTGCTCACGACCTTACAAGCGACCGCATTATGGACCGTGTTTTGGTGGGTGACGTGGGATTTGGCAAAACGGAAGTTGCAATGCGCGCAACGTTCGACGTGGTATCTAACGGCTATCAAGTGGCGGTGCTTGCGCCAACTACTATTTTGGCGGAACAACACTACAAAACTTTTAGCGAACGTATGGCGCATTTCGATATCAAAGTGGCGTGCCTAAACCGTTTTAGGTCGGCAGAAGAGCAAAAAGATATTGTAAAACAGGTTGCGGAAGGTAAAGTAGACGTGCTTGTCGGCACACATAGGTTGCTTTCCAAAGACGTACAATTTTTCAAACTGGGATTGCTTGTTTTGGACGAAGAACAACGTTTCGGCGTGGAACATAAGGAAAAAATCAAGGCGCTAAAAACGTCGGTGGACGTGCTCACTATGAGTGCGACGCCTATTCCGCGCACTTTACACATGGCGCTTTCTGGTATACGAGATATTTCCACAATCACTACTCCTCCGGTGGAGCGTATGGCGGTGGAAACGTTTGTCGTCGAACAAAGCGACACTCTATTGTGCGACGTTATCACGCGCGAACTTGCCCGTGGCGGACAGGTTTACTGCGTGTACAACAGCGTACAAACAATCGACAGTTTTGCCTACAAACTAAAGGAAATGTTGCCCGATGCAAAAATTATCGTGGCGCACGGTCAAATGGGCGAAATCGCCTTGGAGGATGCCGTTTTGGCATTTGCGCAGGGCAAAGGTGACGTGCTTGTTTGTACCACCATTATCGAAAATGGTATCGATATTCCTAACGCTAACACAATCATAGTTACCAACGCCGACAAACTCGGGCTTTCGCAACTGTATCAACTGCGTGGCAGAGTGGGACGTA
Source organism: uncultured Oscillospiraceae bacterium (assembly GCA_964404625.1). Taxonomy (GTDB): domain Bacteria; phylum Bacillota; class Clostridia; order Christensenellales; family CAG-314; genus Fimimonas. Next base: position 4,920 of record CAYOKR010000049.1, read on the forward strand.
GCAATAAACTTGCCTATGCGTACTTTTTGTACAAGGAAGACAAAATTCTTAGCGAAGTTGCCTACAAGCGTCTTTCCTCTATCACCGAGTACAGTGAACTGGGTAGTGGTTTCAAAATCGCTATGAAGGATTTGGAAATCCGTGGTGCGGGCAATATTTTAGGACGTGAACAACACGGACATATGGTAAAAGTCGGTTACGATATGTACGCAAAACTGTTGCAGGAAGCAATCGCGGAACTCAAGGGTAAGCCTATCGAACAGGAAATTACAACGGAAATAGAAATAGATATCGAAGCGTATGCACCGGATAATTATATTCCGTCACAAACGGAGCGTATGGATTTTTATCAACAACTTGCCGGATGCAAAACGGTGGAGGAAATTGACAAAACAAAACAGCAACTGCAAAACGTGTATGGAACAATGCCACGCTCGGTAGAAAACTTGTTTACGGTTGCCACGTTAAAGGTGCTTGCAAATGCGGTTGGCGTATCGAAAGTATCCGTAAAAGTGGGCAAAGGCGAACTTATTTTTGCAGGCAAAGAAAAGATGTTTTGCAAGTCGGTGTTCGATGCGTTAACGGAGTTTGGCAATCGTGTTAGTGCATCTTCCAGCAGTTATAGTTTGGTGTTTAGTTCTACCGACTACATTCAAAAGGATAGACTGTTGGGTGCAATGCTAACGTTTTTGCAAAACCTTCAACAAAAGTAGCAAAATTAAATAACTTTGTTGGTTTTTTGCAATTTGTGCGCAATCAAACTTTGTCAAACGCTTGCCAATTAGCGAATATAAATGTATAATAGATAAGTATCAGTATATGTGGGCGTATGCTCGCATTTACAAAAAGGTAAAACTTTTAGGAGTAATTTATGAAAAAGGCAATCAAACTAATCACATTCATTTTAGTCGTTGTTATGATGTTTAGTGTTTTGTCCGGTTGTGCAATGTTTGGAAGAAACACCGAAAAGTATCGTTCCACAGCTATTGCTCAAATTGGCGACCAAACCATCACCGTTGGCGAAATGTTGGATGCTTTCAACACGCAATATAACAACTACTATTACTATATTGCACAAGGCTACTTCACTGCAGAACAAGTTTTTGAACTTGCTGCCGATTCGTTATATTCTCAAACAATCAAAGTGGATGCTTACGTGCAAGCACACCCAACAACGGCAACCAGCGACTATAAAAACGGTCAATATCTTACAACTGATGAACTTGCATTTGTTGTTCGTTACGTAAAATATTTGATGTTCTCAAACTTCGATACGCAAGTAGAGAGTTTTCTTGCCGATGATTTCGACTTTGCCGAAGCAGATAGCGACGACGAAGATACTTCTCGCGATTTCCCCGAATACGACGATTTGGGCGGTGTTGCATATTCTAAATACGTGTATGCCCAAAATTTCGTAAACGAAGATATGGACGAGTACATGGAAGACTACTATGGCTTTATCGATTTGAAAGATTTTGCAAAAGACATCAAACTTGATGCATACGTTTTCACAAAAGAAAAAGATGCACAAGCTACTTTGGATTCCTACAACGATCGTCTTGATGAAGAAGATACAAAAAAAGTTACCTACGAGCAACTTGTTGCAACACAAAATAAGGTTGTACGTCGTTACCAAGATTCTATCAAACGTTCCTATGGCTACGATTTAGAAAGTTTTGTAAAGGGACAAATCGAATCGATGATTAAGTCCATCATCGTTGCAAAGTACAACTACGAACTTTACAGCACAATCGATGGTGCAAATGCAACCGAAACCAAAAATGCATTGACGGCTAACGTAAAAGGACTTGCTGCAAACCAAAAAGCAGATTACCTTCTTAACGGCAGTTTCGACTCCACAATAACAGGTCTTACCGATTCTTCCTATCTATATGCAGTAGATGAAACTGAAGCATCCAAGTACATTTTCGTAAAGAACATTCTTATTCCGTTTAGTGATGCGCAAAAACAATATCTCACAAACCTTGCTCAAACTTTGGGCGGAACGAACACAGATGAGTATCTCGAAGCGCGTCGAGACCTTGTAAAAGAAATTATTGCAGACAAATACAAAAGTGATAAGGACGAAGACGGCAACTACTACACTGAACAAGTTAAAGAATTGTTCGACGTTGATGCCGATGGAAACCTTGTTATCAAATCTGATAGTGAACTTGCAACCTATCTCAAAGCTGATGGTAGTGTTACTGCGATGGACGGTAAGTCCAAGACGGAAACTATCATCGAATTGATGAAAATGTACAACACCGATACTGCACAACACTCCGCAACGTTCGACTATGTTGTACGCGTAGAAGACGACGATAACTACTCTCAACCTTGGGTAACGGAATTTGTTGATGCCGCTAAAAAAGCAAAGGGTAATGGTCTTAACAGCTATGCTTTGTGCGTATCTACCTACGGTGTTCACATCGTTTACTACTCTGCAGACGTTACTGAACAAACTTTTGATTTCGACAAAGTCGTTGGCAATGCTGATGCAGATACTTCCGGTGCTACGTACAAACTTTTCAAATCTTACTTCGAAACGGAATCTAATTCGATTGTAAGCAAGGATTTGGAAACTCTCAAGAAAGCTTACGAAACCAACGGTAGAGTTGTTGAGTTGCCCGAATTTGCAAAGTTTATCAAAACAAACGGACTTGACTACTCCTTCGAAGATATGATTTGTGCCGAAGACGACGGCAGCGACAGTCACGAAGGCCACAACCACAGTCACTAAAACTAAACACAAAAATCCCTTTCGCATTGGAAAGGGATTTTTGTGTTATTTGATAACACTGTATTACTATTTGAGTTTTTATAAACGTGCCTTATGCGATAAAATTCATTATCTACCAAAATAAGAAATCCTCAATCCATATGAATGAGTATTATATAGGGAAATAATTCATTTGTACAAAGAAAAATGTTTGACACCTCTTATATCAAACAGTTGCTTTATGTGTATTACTATCTATTTTGATATAACTTGCTTACAGTAGATAGAAAGTTCGCATATATAAATTGAAATCTAATTTAATACCCGCGAGATATTATTGAGATATGCAACAACAGAATAACGAACAGCCCGACTGCTACCCGAAAGACAATATTGCTAATATTTTGTAATTTTTTATTACCCAAATTGACAACGTTCAAAACAATAGCGGTAATTATAATTGTAATAGTTAGGTATGCAAGGAAGAAAAGTCCATTATTACAAATGTTTTTATATATACTGCGGTGAAATACGACCTCAACTATTTTGCCTGTTTCTTGATCTGGCAAATATCCAATGTCTACAAATATTTTGATAAATCACAAGGGGAATGTAGTGGCAGATAGCGCAGTTTTCACGACGTTCAAAATCTTGTTTTTCATTATTGCATTTTCAATTTCATTAAATTATTTATTGTTGTGAATATAACATCACAAAATTTCGCATTTTTCAATATGTTTGCCTTAAATTTTTACAAAGAAAAAGGTTTAATACATCTCGTATTAAACCTTTGTTTTATGTGTGCCATTACCTATTTTTGATACAATTTGCGTACACCTTGTAAAAAATGCGTACAGTTGCTTAATTTTTCGTACAGTCAA
>CAYOKR010000050.1:0-8366 GCA_964404625.1 uncultured Oscillospiraceae bacterium
GCTAAAGCTGTTAAGTTCGCACGCACCCGTACCCACCGCCCCAACGGTAATAACCAACGGCGGTAGTATGTCTTTGGCATTGCCATCTAAACCAAGGACAATCAAAGAGGCAACGTTGATGGCACAAAAATTGTTTGAGTAGGCTCACGGGCAAAATTTTGTTTTTGTTGCTAAATAACTGTCGAACGCAAAATCGTAGGACGGACCCGATACCGTCGAAACGTCAACAAGTAAACGTCGTTGTTTTTTTGTTTGCACGTTGTTTTTTTGTAAACTGTAAACGGAACAGAATGATTTTTTGCTAAACCTATTTTAAACAACCTAAAAAAATCTTTTATAAGGAGAACTAAATGATAACAATCAACAATGCCGAAAACGCACTAAAAACTTTGTATCTCGGCGTGGTAGCCGACCAACTCAACACAGCGGTAAACCCACTTCTTGCTCGTTTCGACAAAACGTCCAGTAACGTGTGGGGTAAGGAAATCCGCAAACTTGCACCCTTTGGTATCAACGGTGGTATCGGTGCAGGTGACGAAGACGGCACTTTGCCCGATTCCGCTTCTAACAACTACGCGCAATTTGTGCTTACTCTCAAAAACTTGTACGGCACAATCGAAATATCCGACAAGGCGATTCGTGCCAGCGAAAACAACGCAGGTGCATTTGTAAACCTTTTGGAGGCGGAAATGGAAGGACTTGTAAAGGCGTCCAAATTCAACTTCGGCCGTATGCTTTTTGGTGACGGTAGCGGTATTATTGCCAAGGTGGTATCTCAAACGGGCAACGTTGTAAAAATCGACACCGTTCGTAACGTGATGGAAGGCATGGTGGTGGATTTTGTCAATCCGTCTAGTGGTAACGTACTTACCGCACGCCGAATTACCGAAGTTGACCGCACAAACAAAACAATCAAACTTTCCGGTGGTACAGTTGCCACATCTACCCTTGCCGCCGGCGACTACGTTACCGTTCAAGGTAGTTACCAACGCGAGTTGACAGGTCTTGGCGCAATCTTCGGCGAAAGCGACACTTTGTACGGACTTTCCCGTGACGAACACAAATGGCTAAAACCTTACAAGGCAACGGCAGATAGTATCACCGATACTGTAATCCAAAAGGCAATCGACGCTATGGAAGAAGTTGCAGGTTCTACCGCCGACTTTATTGTGTGCTCGGCAGGGGTAAAACGTGCTTACCAAAACTACCTTGCCAAAAACAAGTGCAACGTAGACGTAATGAACTTGGAAGGTGGTTACAAAGCCATTTCCTACAACGGAATTCCTATCGTTTCCGACCGTTTCTGTCCCGAAGGCACGATGTATATTTTGAATAGCAAAGATTTCCACCTACATCAACTTTGCGATTGGCGTTGGTTGGAAGGCGACGACGGACGTGTGCTAAAACAAGTAAATAACAAACCGGTGTATTCGGCAACTTTGGTCAAGTACGTGGATCTTATCTGCGACCGTCCTATCGGTCAAGCAATGATTTCCGGCATCACCGAAGCGTAGTCAACTAAATCTATCCCACGTAACCTTGCAAAACCGACCTAACTCTCGCTGCGAGTAGCAGAAAATTTTTTAAGGCAACAGGTTTTGCAACAGCTACGCAAGGCTTTTGCAATTTTAGTGTGAGATGTTAATTTTATCATAAACGTTTTAACAATATCATTGTTTATGCGATTGTCAAATGACTTTTTGAAATAAATTATTTGTCAAATGGCATTCAATCACACTAAACTTGCAATTTGTCTACAAGCAAAAAGGAGCAATAATGAAAGTTAGTCAAATAGCAAAAATATGCAAAGAGTTGGCAAACTTGGATTTGCCACCAAATTGCTACCAAACGGAAGGAGACGACTACTCTGCAAGCGATTGTGCCAAACTGTTGCTTGTTGCAAGCAACATTGTGTTGGAAGACTTGTACTGCAACTGGACGCCGTCACTTTCCAAAACGGTTATTTCTTCTCAAAACGGCTTTGTCGATACGCAAAGTCTGTTGCTGCATTCCGTTGTTCGTCTAACGGACAGTCAAGGCGACGCCGTAACCTATCGCTACACTGAGCGCGGATTGTTTTTAGATATGGACGGTACCTTTAATTTGCTGTATTCCAAACTACCACCCCAAGTGGGTTGGAACGACCAATTTGTTCTGCCTTCACCAAGAATAACTCCACGCATTTTTGCTTACGGAGTGCTTGCAGAGTATTTCCACAGTATCGCTGACGACGTGCAAACACAACGCTATCAAATTAAGTATCACGATGCACTGTGCATTGCCACTCGCAAGTTGTCCCCTATGAAAATTCCTGCAAGGAGGTGGTGGAAGTGATTTTTCCCACTCCCCAAAAGATAAAAAAGGGCAAAAGCGTCCGTGTCGTAGCAGATTTTTTCGCTACCGAGCAAACCGTTGGCAAAATTGTGATGAAGGACGCATCTAACGTGCAAATGCACAACGGCATTTGCAACGCAGGAGAATTTGTACAAACGGACAAGGATGTTTTGCAATATCTTCCCTTGCACGACAACGAAAAGGTTATGCTAAAACAAGATGGTGTCGTAATGGGCTCAAGCACTTTTTATCAATTTAACGGATTTCGTAACGTCGTTTATACAGTAGATAAGCAACGTGATACAATCGTTCTATGCGCAAACAAACTTACTTACGAAATCAACAGCGGCAGCGTCCGCAAAATTATAAACGAGCAGTACGAAAGTTTTGCTTTTAGTCAAAACCGATTGTTCGCACTAAAGGATAGCCGTGTTTATTTTTCAAATCCCGCCGAAGTTGAATTGACAAACACTCGGTGGATAGATTTACCTGCGCCTTGCCATACGTTGATTTGCAACGGCGAACTTTTTGCCATTGGCAACGACGTGTGCAAGATTCATCCCGATGGCGACGAAAGTTGTTTTGTTGTAACCAAAATACATTCCAACGTGGGTAACGTTATTTCTCAAACGATGTGTACCTATGGTAACAGAATTATGTTTGTTGCCGATGGCAAAATCATTTCTTTGCAAAACGCAACAATCAAGGTGGTAGCACAAACGGACGTTTTGCCTACTTGTGCAACCATTCATCGTGGATTGTACTACGTTTTTGGCACAAAAGAGCAAACTTCCGTTGCTATTGCCTACGATATATACAGCGGAAAAGTAGTGTGCGTACATCATGTCAACGCTCGAAACGTTTATAGCGACGGTTACAATTTGTACTTGTCCGACGGTACAAACGGCTATCAACTTTTGGATGAAAATACAAACTGTTTTTGGCAAAGTCAACCCATCGATTTTGACGGAAAACACACCGTCAAACACTTGCATCGACTGTTGATACAAACCGCCACGGACGTGGACGTGCACATTGTGTCAAACACTCGACGTATTTACCACCTAAAGGGCAAAGACGAGTTGCAAAGTATGCTTATAGTCGGCCACGGTAAAAATATCACGGTAGAACTGCATTCTCGTGATGTCAAAATGGATGTTAAAAGTTTGTGCATTACCGCGCGCCCGAGTGAGGTGTGTCTATGAGTATCACAACAGAACGTGCGCAAGAACTTCTCGATTTGTATGCAGAACTAAAGGTTACCATTTTGGAAATAGACCGCAAATATTCCCTTAACTATCAAGAACCGAAATTGGAGCTTCCTCCTACACTTGGCTTGCAACCGTTGGAATACGTTGCCAAAACAGAGCGACAACTTATGGAACTTGCCCAAGCGTACGCAAATCCTACCCATCAAACCAAATTGCGAACTTTCGAACAGAGTTATCTGCGATCAAAGCAAACTTTGGATAACAAAAAACTTACCCTTGCGGAAAACCTTCGCAAAAAATTGGTAGATCTGCTTGGCAACTACAATACAAATGTTGCAAATCTTCGCCGCAAACTTATCAACAATGGACTTATCTTTTCTTCCGTCGTAACAACAAAAAATCAACAAGCATTGGACGACTATAATACTCAAGTTGCTGAAACAAACACTCACTACGAAAATTTGCAAACACAGGTGGATGAACAACTTGACGATTTGGAAGTGCGCCATACAAATGGTGTACAGGCACTGCAAACGGAGTTGCAAGCAAACATTACAAAACGCTACAACGAATTGTGTGCCAACGAACAAAAAGAAGAAGAGCGCATCGTCAAGTATAACCAATCTTTGGACGAAAAGGAAACTAAGTATCAGGCAAGTTGTCAAAAGGCGTTGGAATACGCCCGACAGGCAGAGTACGAACGTGCACTAAAGGCATCGCAACTGTACGCCGAATTGGGCGAAAGCGGTGTCGAATCCCAAAAAATTTCCGAAAAGTATCACTATTGCAAACAGTATTTTGCCAACTGGCGTAGGGAAGAAGCGATACTTGTTATCGAAAGCGACAGCTTTTTGTCCGGACATCTCGGTGCCTACTACACCTCTCTTGTGGATTGGGCAAACACTTATCTTCCCGTGTAACCCCATTTTGCATAATACCTATGCAGGGCAGCGTGAAATAAAAACACGCCGATGTTCTGCCAATATTCTGCTATGTATTGCACGCTTCCGTTGCTAATTTTGCCTATACGACCACAGGCGGAAGCAAAGACAACAAATTTGTTTTCAAGTATTCAATTATTAGATACGTTTCGTCTTTGATTTGTCGATATTGCAAACATTTGCGTAGTAAAGATATTTTGCAGCACACGATTTCTCGTTGTTAAATAAATTTTTGCAAGCTGATAACACACAAAAATATATTATTTGTAGTAGTTTTACGCAAACCACTTGCAAATTTTGTAACAACGCACAATCAAAGAATCCTTATCGTCGAGAGATGTCCTCTCCGACCGCAACCATATAAGAAACATAAACGACTATTGCGCAATATCCAGCTCGTCATTCTGAGCAAACGTAAGCGAGTCGAACTGCGCAGCAGTGCGATGGCTTACCATCGCAGAATCTCGGGCGGACTAAAATTCATGCACGCTACACACAAAATCAGCCGTCTTTTGCGTTATTCTCGTCCCAAAAACCACCTTGCCCAAAACACTTGAAAAATCTTTGTAGATATTGTATAATAATCTAAATTATGCAATTATGACAAATTGTCAAACGATTGTAACCCTGCAAACTTAAGGAGGAGCATCTATGAGATATCAAAACTCGTCGGCTATTTCCTATTTTTTCCGCAATTTTTGGCATTACGTACTGCTCGTGCTTCCCGTGGTGCTGTTTATGACGTTTTTTGCTAACTTCGGCAATCAAACGGCATTTTTGAAAGACTGGTTTAGCGGGAATCTTTCTGCCGAAACCTACATCACCCAAATGATGAACGGTATGTCCATTATCAATCAAGCAAACCATTGGGTATTCGAAATTGTCGCATTTTTGCTATTGGTGGTAACTTTCAGTTTGCTTACAGTAAAAGTTGCTCGTCATATGCGCGTCGGCGATTTTGTTGCTTTCCCTGTTAAAAGCGTAATCAAAGTTATTCCGTCTATGGCGATCTATTGCGGATGTTTTGCCGTTGCATTCCAACTTATGCAGTTTATCGTGTTTGGCGTATTGTTTTTGCTGAATCTGTTTTTGCCGATGGATGTCGTTATTGTTGTGGGACTTGTATTTTTGTGGCTGTCGGTAGTGGGCATTGCTTATCTTTGGATGTTGATGTTGCTGTGCTTTCCGCTTTCCTATTCGGAAAACTATCCTTTTAACGTTGCGTTGTCCTATTCTATCCGCGAAATGTCCAAACATTCCGTTGCTTGCATAGGTTATGCCGTAGGCTACGCTCTCGCTCAAGTTGTGGTGTTGGTGCTCGACCACCTGTTGCCACCGTCAAGATACTTTGTTCACGCAATATTCTTTATTTTTGTTATCTACTATATTCCATGCTTGGCATTTACCATTCATCACAAAACACTCGGTAGCGAACGTAAAGATATTTCTCGCGTATTGATAGGTTAAGGAGGGCAAAACTATGTTATTTCGCAAAACTTTAGGCATTGCCCTTGTAAATTGGAAAACCTTTCTAAAATCGTTGCTGTTTCAAGTGCTGTCGTTTGCATTGTTTATGGCACTTGCCTTTTTTGCATTCGGTCCGTTGGCACAGGACGTGCTAAACGCATTGCGTTCTAACGGCGTAGACGAAACGATATCGCACACTATTCAGGCGTTGTTTAACGGAACGTTCGACGTTGACCATTTTATCAACGAAGATATGCGAACGCTAATTCTCAACATCAAACAATCGTTGGAGTCGGTATCTAACGTTTGGAACCGTATTGAGGTGTCGGTTATCATTTGCGTACTTGCTTTTTTGCTTTACCGCTTTTTGATATCTTGTACTGATATTACAGTAGGGTACCAAATCGACGAATTTATGAGTTCTAATTCCGCTCGTCCGTTTACTTGGTTTTTGTTTAAAAAAGCGGGTAGATCTGTTCAATTTGTCGGTTTGCAAATGCTCTTTGCTATAGTGTTGGATGCTATCGTAGCGTCAAGCGGAATTGCCATGGCGGTAATTTGTATGACAATTTTCGGTTGGTGGGCAATTATACCCGTATTTTTGTTTAGCGTTGTTTTGTATACGACTCGACATTCCTTTATGGCATTTTGCTTGCCGTCGGTGGTGTACAACGATACGCAAAAGGTGTCGGGGGCTTTCCGCAGTGGACTTACCGAATCCATCAAACACTTTGGCAAAATTTTTGGTCGCACGTTGATAATAATTTTGTTGATGGTGCTAACTACTGCAATGTCGTACATGTTCAACGAAAACCGTTTTATAGTACTGTCGATATCGGCTCTTATAAACTTTGTGTTGTTCTACGTTATAAAATGCTTAAACTTCGTTTTGTACTACGAATCCAACAATTATTCATACTTTTTTAGACCGATTTTGTTGGAAGGTACAGAACAACACAACCGCAAAACCAAAAAGAAAAACTAACGCACAAAGGACTTGGCAAAAAATCCCAAGTCCTTTTTATTTAACTATTTGCTAATTTTTCTATTGTTACGTATCGAATAAAACGTTAGTGTAGTAATTCTAATATATGACGTTACTTTGCACGGGCATATTGTACTTTTACCGAATAGTAAAACAGTTGTTTTTTTTGTAGATTTGGTGTATACTTTACTTGTAGAAATTGTTGCCAATTTCCGTCAACGTCAACAAATATCATTGTAGGCTGTGCTATTTGCAAGATACAAACGATTTTTATAAATCAACAAAATATATTCCAAAAGGTAATTGTCGCAAAAGATTTTTTCCAAAACCAAAGCAATTTGCCAATATAAACAGCAATTTTCTTGTATAATTCAACGGGTTTTGTAAAAAAAGATAACAATCTTGTTTGCAACATAAAATTTGCTAATTTTTGTAACGAGTAATCGATTATGTTTAACACAAAAGTCCTATTTTCTGCTCTACAAAATTGGTTAAGATACTTTGTTTGTCAACCAAAATTTGCATTTTTTGTAGACAAATCGGCGATAAACGGTCACTGTCCGCAAAAAAATAGTTTGTTACAACAACTTTTGCTCATTACCTTTCCAAAACAATCTTTTTAGATTGTCTTTTTTGCAATAAATTTACGAGGTATTATGAAAACTAACAAAAAACAATCAGTCAAAGGTAACACCTTAAATCAAGGACCTTCGGCAAATCTATCGTTAACTACGCAATCTGTTCCTATGGGCAGAACTGCGCCACAACAAAAACGTTCAACGGGTAGACAAAAGCCGCAACAAAAGTATGGCAAAGCCCCCGTTGCTCTAAACACGTTAAACCCTGTAGAGCCAACTCACAAAACGTCTTTTCAACCGACGTTTACCCACGGCAAACTAAAAATTATGTTTCTTGGCGGTGTGGGTGAAATCGGCAAAAACATGACTTTGTTCGAGTACGGCAACACAATCGTCGCATTGGACGTAGGCATGGCATTCCCCGGTGCGGAAAGTCCCGGCGTAGACGTAATCATTCCCGATGTTACTTATCTTGTGGAAAACCGCAACAAACTAAAGGGCATTTTGCTAACCCACGGTCACGAAGACCACATCGGCGCGTTACCCTATGTTGTAGAAAAACTAAATCTTTCTAAAAAACTTGATATCTACGGTACAAAACTTACCCTTGCACTTGTGGAGTATAAACTTGCCGAGCACAACGTTTTAGACAAGGTGAATCTTGTTCCCGTTGGCGATAAATCTGTGGTTGCCGCAGGCGACTTCACTGCGGAGTTTATTCACGTTTCCCACTCGATTGCAGGCAGTTGCGCTATTTGTTTGCGCACACCCGTCGGTGCCATTTTGCATACCGGAGACTTCAAAATCGACTACACACCTTTGGGTAACGAAATCATGAACATCAACCGCA
>CAYOKR010000051.1:0-8121 GCA_964404625.1 uncultured Oscillospiraceae bacterium
ATATCGAAAAGATTTATATCGACGGTCTTGCAAGATTGTTCGATTGCAACATTGCCGAACTTGGCGAAGTTTACCAAGGTTTGGAAGATATTTGCAACGAATTCCATATCGACGTTACAATCACAGCAAGCGGTGCTTTGGAAACATTGCCAGAGTTTGTAACCAAGTATATCGGTTAATCATTATTGCACCATAACAAAGCAATGCGACTATTCGGTTGCATATCTTTGTTGCGTACATTACAAAAACACCAAAGGACGATTGCGTTTGCGACCGTCCTTTTGATTTTTATGGTTGTGATACAAGTCAAACGCAAAGCGATGCCGTACTTAATCTATACGTTGGACAGGTATGCTGTCGATGGTGAATGTAAATTGTATTGTCTGTATGCTTTGGAATAAACGTCGGGCAAAAAGTTGTTTATCGTTAATTTTTTTGATATAATATGCAAAAAGTTAGTGCAAAATAGTAAAGGCTTGGCAAACAAACGAGTCAAGTTGTTGGGCAACACAGTCAATTTGATTTTTTGTTGACGGAATCGGCGTATATTGTAGGTATCGTTATTATTTGCGTTATGCAAGTTGTAAGCATTTCAACGTACTGTGACGTTCAAAGTGGTTGTTTTGTTGTCATAATTTAGGTCGATTATTTTGTGAAACTGCTTTAGGTATCGCCACGTCAATTCAACCTTGGAGAAAATTTATGAAATACAAAATCAGCAAGGATTTCTTTCCTTTTTCACGTCTAATAGTGCCTATTCCCAGTGCAAAACTGGCATGTTGGATTGGTACCTATTTTATGAAACCACCGCTGTGGCTAAAACACGACCGCCAAGTTAAAGTTACTAAACGTCGCGTTACTAGTTACGACGGTAAAACTATTGTGGCGCACCTTTTTGAACCATACGATTTGCAAGATAACGCATCCTGCTTGGTCTACTATCACGGAGGCGGTTTTTGGTTCGGTGCTGCGCATTATCACTACAAAATTGCGAAAAAGTATGCGTTGGAAGTCGGTTGCAAAGTGGTTTTTGCGCAATATCGACTTATGCCCAAGCATCCGCATCCAACCCCTGTGGAAGATTGTTTTTCCGTTTACAAGTGGGCGGTGGAAAATGCTCAACAACTGCAAATTGACAAAAACAAAATTGCCGTGGGCGGAGATAGTGCCGGCGGTGCGCTTACCGCTGCGGTATGCCAAATGGCGCGTGACCGCAACTATCATTTACCGCTTTTTCAATTGTTGGTGTATCCTGTTATTGACAAAAATATGGATACGTCTTCGCAAAAACAATTTGTAGATACTCCTATGTGGAATGCAAAACTCAATGCAAAAATGTGGAAGGCATACGTTCCGGAAAACGCAACGGACGTTGCTTATGCGTCGCCTATGGATGCAACTACGTTACAGGGATTGCCCGATGCCTACGTAGAAACTGCACAGTTCGATTGTCTTCACGACGAAGATATCAACTATGCACAGGCATTGCAACGTGACGGTGTTGCTGTGGAACTTTTTCAAACGCAAGGCACAATGCACGGATTCGACGTTGTCGAAAAATCGCCCATTACAAAACAAGCAGTGCAACGCCGTATAGACTTTATGAAAAGCAAGTTTTATCTTGCGGACGAATGATTTAGGAGATAGCAATGAATATCACAAACGACCAACTGACTTTGGAACTAACAGACGACCAATGGCAATTCGATTACGTCGACCACGACCGACAAACCGCTCGCGCCATTGTGTTTGATGATGACGGATTTTTCTATTTTGTGCGTGCCGACCGCGACGACGATTTTGGCAAGGCGATAACTATCGAAACTGCCGGTGGCGGAGTGGAACAGGGCGAATGTTTGCAAGATGCAATCAAGCGCGAATTGAAAGAAGAACTGGGCGTAACGGTGCAAATTGTGTGCAAAATAGGTGTTGTAAGCGACTACTACAACCTTATTCATAGGCACAACGTCCATAACTATTTTTTGTGCAAAGCGGTATCTTTTGGCGACACTCATTTGACTGACGACGAGATAAACCGCTTCCATATTTCCATCTTAAAGATTACCTACGAACAGGCGCTTGCCGAGTACAAGTTGTGCGCTTGCACAAAGTTGGGGCGTTTGTTGGCAAATCGCGAAATCCCCGTTTTGCAACGCGCCAAAAAGTTATTGGACGAAATCAACAACTAAAACGTCTACTTGATTTATCTATAAAAAACTCTTGATTTTGTTCAAACATGCCAAACGACGAAATTTTTGTTTCTTGTGAGCAAATCAAAACCTTATTGTGTTTTGCGACGTCGGTTCAAAACGAATAACGTTAGCTAAAAAATCGAAATGAAATAAAAAATAACTTCTAAAAACATAATAGAAATTAAAACGAAAAGGGAAGTCAAGCGATATTATAATGCCAATATTTTGAGATAGATGTAAAATGTGCGGTTATTTTGCGTAAAAAGTGCCGTTTATTCAGCGCATATTCAACAATTCGACGTACAATATGTGCAAAGTGGCGGTATAACGCTTTTATATCTTATTGACATTATTTTGGCTTGGTGATACAATACATAATACGAAAGTTTGCGCAACCTATCGTTTTGCCAAAGCTTTCACAATAAGTTTTTCGCCACTTTTGTGGCAAGGGGTATCAAAAAATGGACACACAAAACAAAAAAGTAGTATTTTCCGGCGTACAACCCACGGGCAAAATTACCTTGGGTAACTATCTTGGCGCAATCAAAAATTGGGCGCCTTTGCAGGACGAATACAACTGTTTGTACTGTGTTGTAGATTTGCATTCTATCACCGTATCGCAAGTACCTGCCGACCTTCGCAAAAACACAATGGATTTGGTCGCTTTGTACATTGCCTGTGGCGTCGATCCGCAAAAAAGCACGCTGTTCATCCAGTCGCACGTTCCGCAACATGCCGAACTTGCTTGGACTTTGGACACAATTTCCTATATTGGCGAACTAAATCGTATGACGCAATTTAAGGAAAAATCACGTGCGCATGCCGACAACTTGAATATGGGACTTATGAACTATCCCGTGCTTATGGCAAGCGATATTTTGCTATATCAAACGGATTTTGTTCCCGTTGGAAAGGACCAAATGCAACACTTGGAACTTGCTCGCAACCTTGCCGAACGTTTTAACTCTCGTTACTCTCCTACGTTTGTAGTTCCGCAAGGCTTGGTTTACAAAAACGGTAGCAGTATCAAAAGTTTGCAAGATCCGTCTGTAAAGATGTCAAAATCCGATCCTAACGAAAACGCGGTCATCACCCTTTTGGACGACGTAGATTCCATTCGTCGCAAATTTAAGCGTGCCGTTACCGACAGTGAAACTTGTGTGCGTTTCGACGTGGAACAAAAACCCGCAATCAGCAACTTGCTTACTATTTATTCGCTGACCAGTGGCGAAAGTATTGCCGATGCGGAAAAACGCTTTGAGGGCGTTGGTTACGGAGTATTTAAGGAAGCCGTTGCCGATGCGGTTATTGCCGTACTCGAACCTATCCAAGCGGAGCAAAAACATTTGCTTGCCGACAAGGCATATTTGCAGAGCGTTTTGAAACAAGGCGCGGAAAATGCCGAGCGTATTGCAAGCAAAACACTTGCAAAAGTGTATCGTAAAGTGGGATTTGTTCCCAAGTTTTAGGCTATGTTCGGTTATCTTAACATCCAAAAGGACACTCTTAACGACGGACAACGCGGTTTGTGGCAAACCTTTATGTGCGGATTGTGTTTTTCCACAAAAAAATTGTTGGGAAATATCCCCCGCATGACAATCACCAACGACATTAACTGTTTCAATTTGTTGTTTCATAGCATTTTGGACGTGGACGTTACCATCGAACACAAAAAATGTCTTTCCTCTCCGTTCAAGAAGCGCACGGTAATCGAACTAAATGACCTTACCGACAAACTTGCATTGGCAAACGTGTTGTTGACCTATTGGAATTTGCACGACGACGTTGTTGACGGCGACAAAAGCAAAAAATTTATTGCCGACGTTTATAAAAAATATCACAAAAAGGCGCAATCTCTGGTAAAAGATTTGGACGATATGATTGCCCAAAGGTACCAACAGTTGCGCAACTTGGAACAAAGCAACTGCGACAGTATCGACATTGTTGCCGATAGTTTTGCAATGCTTTCGCAAGATTTTTGCAGTATCATATTGGGCGAAAAATCTAACGCCTATGCGGAAACGTTGTGTTACAACCTTGGCAAATGGATTTACCTTATCGATGCATTGGATGATGCCCAAAAGGACTTAAAACGCAACAACTATAACCCGTTTGTAAAGTGCTACAATGTACAAAGTATTGATGAACTAGCCACGCACAAGGAAGAAATCACCTTCGTGATGTACACGGCACTCAATCGCATTGCGCAAAGTTTTAACGACCTAAATCTTACCAAGTACACCTGTTTGCTTAAGAACATCTTGTTCGAAAGCATTCGCAACAAAACTAAGGAAGTGTTGGAAAACTTTGCAAAATAATGCTTAAACGTGCATTTTGCGATAGTTAAATATTTACTTTGATTGAATTTTGCTTTTAATAGAAAGTGTTATTCATAAAGTTTGTGATTAAATGCAATAGTTAAATGTTGTCGTTTGAAATATAATAGATAAATAAATCGTTATTTAATATATATAAATGCAATCCCGCAAAAAGGAGTTACAATGATTTACAACCCATACGAAATTTTCGGTCTAACCTCATCCGCCACTCGCAACGAAGTGGAAGCAAAGTACAACGAGTTGCGTTCCAAGTATCAAGCGGACAGATTTTTGCCCGGTGATGCCGGTGAAGAAGCCAGTGAAAAGTTGCAACAAATCGAAGTTGCCTATCGTGATATTTTGCAATCCTACGAGGAACAAAAACAAACGGAAACCTTCACTCAAGACGAAGATTACACGGAAATACAAAAACTTATTACAGATAACAAACTCGACCAAGCACAAACAAAATTGGACGAGCGTGTCGTTCGTGACGCCGAGTGGCACTACGTTCAATCTATTTTGTTTTACAAACGCAACTGGTTCTTGGAATCCAAAAAACAATTAGAACTTGCTTGTCAAATGGATCCAAACAATGCACGTTATAAACAAAGTTTGGAAAAATTAACCAAAATTTTGGCATCTAACACAATTAGTCCCGACCAAATGCGCACGTCATCCAGCAGTACAAGTAGCGGTCCGTACGTTGGATCGGGCAACGGAAGTTGCACGGGTAGTCACTGCTTGGACTGCATGATGTGTAACATGTGTTGTGATTGTATGCAATGTATGGGTGGTTGCAGATAACTATGCAAAATAGTGCAAGGATGATGGCAATATGTGGCATTTGCGGTGCGATTGCTACAATATGTTTGCTATGCTTGGGCATTCCCGGCGCAAACTGGATAGGTTTGGTGCTGGCTGTGTTGGCTTCGGTTGCGGTGGCAATTCCAACAATGGCAAGCGGAAAAGTCGGTTATTCATTGCTGACGTACTTTGTTAGCGGGATTATCGGTGTGTGGGTAAACCTTGGTCGTGCAATGTATCTTGCACCGGTGGTGGTATTTTGCATGCCGATGGCAATTATCAAAATAACTGCCGAAACTCTAAAAATATCCGCCAAAACGGAGCACAAAACCATCGACGATCCGTTTGGAAACGGTGACGACAAAAAAGTGATTGCCGTTGCATTCGATGCTCGGCAACGTATGAGTAACGTAGTAAAATGGATTTTGTACTACGTTGTGTTGGAAATAGGCATTGTCGCAACTCTTTTTGCAATGTATCTTTTGATTCCAACAACCTTCCAAGCAATTTACCAACACAATTTGTTTTTTGTGCTGATTGCCGTGCTACAGTTGTTGCCTATCCCCTACGACGTGTTATTGCGTGGAGCATTTGCGCTTACCGCAAAAACCCTTCGCAGATACATGTCGCAAGATTGAGTTGGCAAGGGAAGATGTTGCGATAAATGTTGTTTGCGAATAAAGTTTCGTTCAAAAATGAAACAGTTTGAAACGGCAAAGACAATAATTAAATTGAAACTAAAAAAGTACCAAGGGACATTTCTCTCGGTACTTTTTGATTATATAGTATTTTATTGATGTGGCTACAAACTATGTAGTTTTTCTACAAGATTTTTGGCGATGTTGCATACTTCTACACATTGGCTTTCAAATTGATTGTCGTCGAGATTTTCTGCAAAGTGGATTTCTAACGAAAACGTTCCGTCAAATTCGATTTGTTTTAGTGCATGTAAAAAGTCGTTCCAGTCAATTTTTCCTTTGGTTGGGAACAGGTGTTCGTCAAATTGCCCCATGTTGTCGTGGATATGAAAAACTTTTATCTGTTTGCCCAGTTTGCGAACCTCGTCACCGACGTTCAAATTTGGGAAAACGGCGGTGTGACCGGTATCTAAACAAATTTTGAAGTTGTTGTCATTGATGGTTTGTACAAATTGCAAAATTTGAGATGGTGCACCGAGTGAAAAATGAGGCATAGGCATGTTTTCTAAACAAATGGTAACGTTGTGTATTTTTGCAAAAGCGAGCAAATCCGTCATAAATTGCAGGTTGATGTCCCACGTTTTTGACGCATTTTCCGTATCGAGGTCGTTCATGCCGTATGGCATCAATGGATGTATCACCCAGTATTTGCATCCAAGTTGTTCGGTTGCCAAAATGGACTGTTTCATTTTTTGCATGCGTTCTTCACGATCTTGCACAGTATTGTCCTGTGGTGGATAGCGCCACGGACCATGCACCTGTGAAATAAAAATACCTGCCGATTGGACAAAACTCTTTTCTTGTTGCATTTTTTGTCGCAGTCGTGTGTCGCTCATGCTATACAACGGCGATTGAGTGTTGGCAATTTTGTAGTCTACGGCGGAAAATCCGTGTTGTGCCATTTTTATAAACTTATCGTTACCAAAACGAGCGTAACCGCTCCCGTAAGGATCGATGGATAAACCAATTTTCATAATGCTTCTCCTTTGCCAACATAATATCACACTTTCGAGGCAAAAGCAAGCAGACAACTTTGTTGAGTTGTGCAAGCATCAAACAATGATACGTTGGTTTTAGCGTTGACTTTGTTTTTATTGAACAATGTGTAACAAGTTTTTTTTGGCAGGTTGCAAACAAAAATGACCGATAATGCTTGCTTAACCTTTAACGTATAAACGCAGGATTGATCGGGTAAATTGTCAAACTAAGTACAACACAAATTACTTTGATTACTGCTTGTTGCATTCAAAAAGTATAATTCACCGGTTGTAAAAAGCCTCCAACAAGGATGTCTTCTACGTAATGGTTGCGTTATCTTAATGCAATAGATGTAGGCTTTAAAAAGTCAATAAAATCAAACGTTTTTGAAAATCGAGTTACTTAAGTGTTGGAGAAATAGAACTCTTATTGTCGCGGCTATGACCATATTCGTTATTGTTGGGATAACATTGGTTTTCATAATAATTCAATTTCGAGTGAGAGGAAGCATGTCTAGATGATTTGTGATCTTATATTATAATTTAACTTTTTATCTATACTTGTTGAATACTTCATTTACCGCCTCAATGTAGCAGTTAAATGATGGATGATTTTTATCGCCACGGGAAAGATATCTGTTTTTTTGGGTTAAATAGGTTTCTCTAACCTCAAGCCACAAGTGGTTGGATTTGAGCCAATTTACTTTGTCGTTCAGTCCTTTTGATTGGGGACCTTCATTCCAATACCATCTATCGTATTGAACGAATCCTGTTTTTTCATGGATGAGCCTAAACCAAGCACCATCACGACCTTTTGTAACGATGGCAAGGTCGATACTAAACTTTGTTTGATTGCCTTTTTTAAAGTGGTGTCTTTCGGTAGTGAGTGCCGAGGTGGAATCTTGACAATTATTCCAACCATGTTTATTCAATACAGAATTAAACATTTTCATGATATAATTTTTAATCTTATTTGTGTCCCGATTAATATCTAATTCGTATACTTGACCAATGTTGAGATTATAATCAAGATCAATGGGTTCCTGAGCATTTTGGGTTTCCATATTACGAGCGCCACTTCCAACCATGTGTGCAGAAACTGACATGACAGAATCATTGTTGATGTTTT
>CAYOKR010000052.1:0-7906 GCA_964404625.1 uncultured Oscillospiraceae bacterium
ATTGTACTAATGTTTTCATTTATCATTTGTTTTACAAATTGCAGTATTTCCGGCGTATCCAACGGGATGCCTTCTAACTGTTGTTGTAGTTCGAGTGTGTCAAAGTCGAAACTTTGACCGTTTGCGCTGTAGGTAAACACAATGCGCGTATCACCTAATTCGCTAAGTAAAGTCATCATCGTTTCGCCAATGTCTCCTAAAGGAGGTCGGTCGATGTGATTGACGGCAAAAGTGGTGGTAACGGTAGTGCCAACGTCAACGGTACTTTGTATGTCAAAACTTCCTCCGGACATTTCCGCTTCCATTTTGATTAACGGAATACCCAATCCCACTTTACGAGTGGTGCGAGTGGTGGTGTACGGATCTGTTACCTTAGCTAAAAACTCAGGCGACATACCGCAACCGTTATCGGCAATGGCAATGGTCAGTATATTTTCCTTAACGGTAACGTCTATTTTTACAACCGTTGCTTTTGCTTTTATCGAGTTTTCCGTGATATCGAGTATGTTCAAAGATAATTCTCTCACAGTTTACTCCTTAAAGCTTTCAAAATGCCTTTTGCAGATAGTTCGTCCACGTCCAAACTGCCGTGCGCCTTGCCAATATCTTCCAAAACGTGCGCATCGCTATCGGTAATTATATTTCTGTTTGCACAGTGATGGTGTATGTCGTCGGTAGCAGTTGGAGAAAGTTCCACAACGGAAAAATCGTCCGTTACGGTACCAAGTATTGCAACCATGCCGTTTTCCTCACGGTCGATATGTGCAGGAATGGCAATGCCGTCAAATTTATTGGCAAGCGACGTTACGTCTTCTACGGAAATTCCGCTTGCCATAAGCAACATTCGTGGCTCGGTTGCAACAACGTTGTCATCCTCGTCCATTATCCATTGCTCGCCAAAAATTTCCGCGCGATTTTGTATGTCGGCAAAGTCGATACAATTATAAAAACTTTGCAAATTTTCAAAACTATCAAACAAACACAAAACGTGTATGTCTTCTGCCGTTTGCAATTCCATAGCAGGCACAACTACCACGCCGTAGGCATCGCCGATGTTCATTGCCACCTTTACGTTGGCAATAGCGTTATGATCGGCAATGGCAACTGCGTCGATTTCTCCAAGTTTTGCCCATCCCACAATGTTAGCGGGCGTCATTTGGTCATCCGCACAAGGGGACAAAGCACTATGAATATGCAAATCGTAAGTTATTTTCATGATAAGTAGTGCAAAACAATTAATTTTGCTTTGCTACAAGTGATATCGCCGTAAATACGTCAAAATGTGTTGCAATAATGTTGACGTCTTGCGTTTTTGCACGATTTACAAGCATTTCGTCGGGAACACAACCTTCACAAATAACAACCACCGCACAATCTGTCAACGTTGCAACGGCGCATACATTGATGTTTGTCATAATGGTAAACCAAGCACAATTCGGTGTTGCTCGTCCCATAACAAAACTTAGCAAATCCCCGGCATAACCGCCTTCGATTTGTCTATCTAAATCACTTTCCGCAACAATAGTTGCTTGCAAAAGGTCTGTTAGTTGTCGTACTGTCATTGTTTTTGTCCTTTTTCCATTGGGCAAACTGTGTCGGCAGGTATTCTGCCCATCACGATATCTTCGCAAAAGGCTCTGCAACCGGGCGCACCGCACATTCCGCAATCGAGATGTGGTAACGTTTGGTACAGTCGTTGTATTTCAAGTAATTTTTCAAACGCCGTTTGGCGGTCGTTATCAAAACTTTGTCCGTCCGTTTCTAATTGACGTTCCACAAGATAAAACTCCAACGGTTTGTCGATTTCTTGTAAGGTATTGCCGATTGATGGGAATTTTTTGCGCAGTTGACGTATTCTTGCTTTGGCAACGAATGGGTTTTCTACGTTCAAAACACCACCCACGCAACCGCCTATGCAAGCGTTAAGTTCCATAAAATCCACGTCGGATAAACTTCCGTTTTCCAATCGCTCTAAAATGTCGATAACGTTTTCGATGCCGTCGGCAGCAAGGTATTTTTCGCACATAACTCCCGCGGCTTCGCCACCGCTACTTGCCCATTGTAATCCCAAAACACCCATTTCCGAAAGGTTTTTGCTTTCTTCCAACTTGGTGATTATCGGCGCAATCATCATGTACACTTCCGCAACGGAAAGTACTCCGTCAACGTAGTTGCGATTTACCATTTTGTTGGCTTTTAGCGAATATACTTTGGCAGGGCAGGGCGATATAAAAAATACGCCGATGTCTTCTGCCGGTACACCGTGATGTATTGCACGCTCGCGTGCCAATTTTGCTGATACGTCCACTGGCGGAAGTAAAGGCAACAAATTCGGTTTCAAGTTTTCAAAACGTTCGTTTATCAGTTCTAACACGGCGGGGCAAGCGGTACTGATAACGGGACGTCTCAGTTTTCCCGATGCGACAAGTTTTTGAGTAACTTGGCTCACCAGTTCTGCACCGATACCAACTTCGAACACAAAATCAAACCCGATGGATTTTAACGCCGTCAAAATGTAGTTGATGTTTGAAACGTTGGCAAACTGTCCGTAAAAAGATGGCGCAACCAACGCAATTTTGTATTTGTAGTTGTTCGTGATTTCAAACTTGTCGTAACTTGGTATTTTTGCTAACGCTTTGCAAATGCGCACACACTCTCCGCAAGCAACACACTTGTCGTAGATGATACTCGCTTTGCCGTTGCGCACACGGATTGCTTCCGTAGGACAACGTTTGATACACGAGCCACAACCGATGCACTTGTCGGCATCCAGCGTTACGGTATGAAGTTTTTTCAAATGATTTTTTTGCAAAACTTTTTCCTCGCGTCAGTTTGTGGTGTATCGCTAAAATAAACAACGTTAATTCGTGTCTAAATAGTTTTGATTGTTTGTAACAATAAAAATGATATTTTGTTTTGTTGCAACAATCGAATCAAATTGTAGTTTGATTTTACTAAATCGAACCAAATAGCAGTGCAAATACAAGTTTGATAGTAAAATGGCATTAACAGTAACAAAAATAGTACTTAAATGTTGCTTCGTGACATGTTAGTTGCTAAATTTTACCACCAATGTGATTTTGGTGCCCACACCAACGGTGCTCTCAATGTCAAATTCGTCGGTGTATTTTTTCATATTGGGCAGTCCCATTCCTGCTCCGAATCCAAGGTTTCTCACGTCTTCGGTAGCGGTGGAAAATCCCGGTTGCATGGCTTGGTCGATATCGGCAATTCCGGCTCCCGTATCAACAAGTTGAACAACAATCTTGTCTAGGTAAATATCGGCAATGGCTTTTCCACCGTTGGCGTGAATAACCATGTTTATTTCCCCTTCGTACATGGCAATGGCAATGCGTCGTATATCTTGCGGATTTATTCCCAATCCTTTCAAACAAAATTTGACGTTTTCCGTTGCTTGTCCGGCGGAAACAAAATTGTTACCGTCAACGTCGTACTCAAGATGTAGATGTTGCATACTATTCTCCGGCAATCAGTCCTGCGGAATATAATAATCCGCATGCGGAAAACATTCGGCGTTGTGTCGTCATCATAACAAGCCCTTTTTGTTTTGCTAGTTGTATTGCTTCTTCACTGGGACGCTTTCCGCGTACAAAAACAACGCATACCATATCCATCATTTCTGCCGTGCGAACAACCTGCGGATTGCACAATCCCGTGATAAGCACCGATTGGTCCTTTACGTATGCCAAAACGTCGCTCATCATGTCCGAACCGCAAGCAGAATGTACCTCGTTTTGCTTGTTTTCTTCACAGCAAATAAACTCTGCATCCAAAATTTGCGCTACTTGTTCAATTGTCATAGAGAGTACCTCCCTAAACTACAAACTTATCTGTTTGCTTTGCAATCAATTTGATTTTATTAACAACGCTTGCAGATGTGTACATATCTGTATGTGTCCACGTGATAGTGCGCTGTGTATCAATCAAATTGTTTGTTGAGATTTATTATTCGTATTTTGCCAAAATGCCGGCAACGTCGTCCGGTTTGATTTTTCCGTAAACGTCGTCGTTTATTGTCATAACGGGCGCAAGACCGCAACAACCTACGCAACGAGTTGCGTCCAACGAGAATTTACGGTCGCGAGTGCATTCTCCGCTTTCAATTCCCAATAAGGACTTGAGTTTTTCGTAGATGTCGCCCGAGCCTTGAACGTAGCAAGCAGTGCCAAGACAAATACCAATGCGATATTTTCCCTTGGGGAACAACGAAAATTGCGAGTAGAAGGTAACAACGCCGTAAACTTCCGACAAAGTTAGTCCCAATTCTTCAGCAACGATTGTTTGCACTTCGTAGGGAAGATATCCATACACTTCTTGTGCAAATTGCAACGCAGGCATCAATGCTCCGCCTTGCTTTTTAAGTTCGCCAAGTTTCGCACGCAAAGTTGCTTCTTGTTCCGGTGTGCCTTCAAATGGCAAAGTAGTACCTTTCATATATAACCTCCATGTTAGTACGTTATTGTTGATGTTTTTTTGATAACCAAGTTTAATGTCGATAGCTATGCACGTTTGCGTGCAATAATGGTATCAACGGTGTAATTTTGTCAATTTGCAGTAGTGATAGGTATAATTTGATATACCCAAACTGTTTAATTTGTTCAACAAAACTGCTTTTTGTCAAAATTTCACTATATCTTGACTATTATATCATATTTTAGGTTACAAATACAAACCTATTTGCACTTTCATGTATACATAAAACTAATGCGCCCATAAATTTTTTCTATAATGCTATGTGTTTTTCGCAATATTGTTCCGTCAAAACTGCGATAACGCGATTTCAGTTGATATATAAATAAAAACCGCCTTGAAAACTCAAAGCGGTGTGTGCATATTTTGCAACTTATCTATAAACAACTAAACGTAGTTGTATTGCGCAATTATATTTTGTTAAACGTTAAAGCGTAATCGACGTTTGATTTTGCGTTAAGCCAACTATTTGCTTACTTTCGTTCTTTTAACAAGTTTTGTTCCAAGTTTGTACAATTCCATAATCACTACCATTGCAAAAGCAAGTCCAATGGCAATTAGTAGTTCATTCCACTTTAATGCCACCGTTTGGAATACGTTGGTATTCAGTCCCGGGATGTACACAACAGCCATTTGCAAAACAAATCCAATCACAAAGGACATATTCAAAAACTTGTTGTTAAATGTAGATTTGTGTAGCAACGAATGTTCGCTTTTGATGTTGTAGGAGTGGAACAATTGTGTGAGCGATAATGTTACAAATGCCATTGTCGAGCCAACTTCGTGACTACCGATAAATGTTTCGCCGATAACGTAACTTGTCAATGCGAGCAGTCCAACGCAAATCCCTTCCAAAACGATGTGCAATGCAAGGTGGTTCGAGAAGAAACTTTCCGTTTTAGCACGTGGCTTTTGTAACATAATTTCGTCGTCGGGCGCTTCCATACCAAGACCGAACGCAGGCAAACTGTCGGTAACAAGGTTAATCCACAATAGGTGGATGCTTGCCAAAGGTATACCAAGTTCCCATCCGGGGATTTTTAGACCGGTAATAACCGTTGCCAACAAAATGGTAAGTACTTCGCCGATGTTACTGGAAAGTAAGTATTTAACACATTTACGGATGTTGTCGTAGATACCGCGACCTTGTTTTACCGCCTTGATAATGGTGGAGAAATTGTCGTCGGTCAAAATCATATCGGCGGCTTCTTTGGATACGTCCGTACCGGTAATACCCATTGCACAACCAATATCCGCTTTTTTGAGCGCAGGAGAGTCGTTTACGCCGTCACCCGTCATTGCAACAACCTTGCCGTGTGCTTGCCAAGCAGTAACGATACGTACTTTATCTTTGGGCGCAACGCGCGCATATACGGAAAACTCTGCAATATGTTCGAGTAGTTCTTCGTCGCTCATTGCGTCCAATTCTTCACTGGAAATAGCACGTTGACCTTCGTCTAAAATGCCTAATTGTTTTGCAATGGCACTTGCCGTGATGATGTTGTCACCGGTAATCATAATGGTGCGAACACCTGCAGTACGTGCAACGCGGATTGCCTCGATAACTTCGGGGCGTGGTGGGTCAATCATACCCACAAGACCGATTAACTCCATGCCTTGTTCCAGACTTTCGTCGATTTTCGGCATTTTGTCGAACACTTTTATGCCCAATGCTAAACAACGCAACGCGCGAGAGGACATCGAAATAATGCTTTCTTCGACATCGGGCAAAACTTCCGTATTAGTAATGCGGTTTAGCATAATGTCGGGCGCGCCCTTTGTAACGGAAACGTATTTACCGTCTAATTTGACGACAACCGTCATAAGTTTGCGGTCGCTGTCGAACGGGATTTCGCCTACGCGTTCCACGTTGGAAATATCCACGCCGTATTTGTCGTTCAACTCGATTAGTGCCGTTTCGGTAGGATCACCAATGCGCTTTTCTACGCCGTCAATAACCTCAATTTTCGCATCGCAACAAAGTGCAAAGTGAGATATTAGTTGATGATTGCTTTCGTCAAGGTCGCTTAAAAGATTTAGTTTGCCGTTGTCGTAAACCTCCAAAACGGTCATTTTGTTTTGCGTTAACGTGCCTGTTTTGTCCGAACAAACAATGCTTGTCGAACCGAGAGTTTCAACTGCGGGCAACTTTTTAACAATGGCATTTTCCTTTACCATTTTTTGTACGCCGAGCGACAGTACGATTGTTACAACCGTTGCCAAGCCTTCCGGTACGGCTGCTACTGCAAGCGATACAGCCAACTTAAAGCAATCAACGATGGTTTCGGTGCTACCGCCTTCTACCAATAACCAGTCCAAAAGGAACACGCCCACGCAAATTACAATAGAAATAATACCTATTGCCTTACCCACTTGTGCAAGTTTATCTTGCAATGGTGTGGTGGTTTTCTTTTGGGAGTTAAGCATTGTGGCAATTTTGCCTATCTCCGTTTCCATTCCTATTGCGGTAACTACTGCTTTTGCACGTCCCGCCGTAACAAAAGTTGAACTAAACAACATGTTCTTTCGGTCACCAAGTGCGGTAACGTCGTCGGCGATAACGTCGCTGTGTTTGTGTACCGGTAAACTTTCACCCGTCAAAGCCGATTCGTCCACTTGCAGATTTACAGCGTCAATCAAACGCGCGTCCGCCGGAACAAAGTCGCCGGCTTCTACCAAAATGATGTCACCTACAACAAGTTCGTTGCTGGGTATTTGGTCTACCTTTCCGTTGCGGATAACTTTGCAACTGGGTGACGACATCTTTTTTAGTGCTTCCAACGATTTTTCCGCCTTGTCTTCTTGCACGACGCCTAATATAGCGTTTATCATTACCACAACAAAGATAACAAGACTTTCTACCCATTCGTGCGGATCGATAATTAACGAAACAACTGCGGCAATCAACAAAATGATGATTAATACGTCTGCAAATTGTTTCAAAAATTTAACAATCCACGGTTCTTTTTTGCCTTCTTGTAGTTCGTTAAGTCCGTGTTTGTCGCGCATTGCAATAACTTGCTTGCTCGTTAAACCGTCTTTAACGTTAGATTGTAGCAACTCAACAACTTCTTCGCTACTTTTTTTGTACATTTTGTACCTCCGTTTTTAGTTTGGCTTTTTTCACAAAAAACTTGCTACTATCTAAATAAGTTAAAGTTTATCCTTATTATTCGATTTTTAACAATTTTTCGCTATATCGCCAATATTTTGCAATCAAAAAGACCCTATGCGATACCGCATAAGGTCTTGCAAAATCAAATCTAATGACCGTTACGACCGAACTTTCGTTGTGATGACGACCGTAACAAAGCATAATGCTTTCCGCTACTCCCCTTAAAATAGAGACTTTTCAATTGCTCACATTATATATTATTCTCCGCTTATTGTCAAATCAAAATCGCATGTTTTCAAA
>CAYOKR010000053.1:0-7597 GCA_964404625.1 uncultured Oscillospiraceae bacterium
AACGTGACCGCAACGTTCGTTTTCCAATGCGATTTTTCTGTAATTCATACGAAAGACTCCTTTGTGAGTATGCAAAAGCGCATACCTTTGAGTTTACATTTATGTATTATATCAAATATACGATTTTTTTTCAACTACTTTGGTACCTTTTTGGAAATTATTTGAAACTGTGCAAGTTTTATATAATTAAGTCGTATAAAGAAACTGAAAGTAACTAAACGACTTGTAACGATATTTTAACTCATTTGTATTATTTCAAGCTCGTATAGTGAAGTCAGTTCGCTATGCAAATTTTTTGAAACTGCATTACTCTTTCACGCTAAATTATATCTTATCTAAAAATTTCTATAGCTTTTTTACATTTGTTATTGACACTTTTACAATTCTTTGAAAGCGATGGCTGAAATAGTTAGTTACGCAAATAATTTGATGAAGAATGATTTATTGACATTACAAAACGCAGTGCTATGCCCCACCACAAAAACCACGCGCTATGTTGACTGCAAAAAAAATATACGTTTTCCGCACAAAACGTCATTGTGTGCGACAGACGTTTCATCCGTGAAATCATATTGGAAAAAGGGGGATTTTGCGGTATTTTGGTATTTTGCGTAGAGCTTCAAAATACACTACTGCAAAGGGGTTTGTATGAAAATCGCTATCGTTGGCGCAACGGGGCTGGTGGGTGAAAGTTTATGCAAAATTGTATCGTCGAAAATGCCTAATGCGACGTTGCAGCTGTACGGAAATATGTCGGTTGGAGAAAAGGTAACCTATGCAAACAAACGGTACACGGTTATGCCAACAAAAAATATTTTTGACGATTTGCCCGACGTTGCGATGTTTATGGCAAACGAACAGGTTGCAAGCGAGTACGTTCCGCAGTTGGCAAAAATGGGCGTTACGTGTATCGACAACAGCAGTTACTTTCGATTGCACGACGACGTGCCGTTGATTGTTCCAAGTATAAACGGACAAAAATCGCGCGGATGCAAAATTATTGCTAATCCCAACTGCACTACCATTCAAGTTGCCATTGCATTGAATTGTTTGACGTCACTCGGACCGTACAAAATGACAGTTACGACCTATCAGGCGGTGAGTGGCGCAGGCCGAGAAGGGTTGGATGATTATCATCAAAATAGGCAATACGGCAAGCTGAAAGCGTTTGCTCATCCCATTGTAGACAACGTGTTACCGCTTGTAGGAGAAATTACGCCTAACGGCTACTCTACCGAAGAAATCAAAATGCAAACAGAGTGTTGCAAGATTTTGAACCTACCTATTGCCATAAACTGCTTTTGTGCACGAGTACCTGTCAGCGTTGGGCATTGTGCGTTTGTTAACGTGCAGTTTGAAAAGCCATTTACGTTACCGCAAGTTAAAAAACTTTTGCAAGCCGGCAAAGACGTTTTGACCTTTTTTGAACCGTACGACAATTTATTACCGATGCCAATGGGAATACGTAACAGCAAGTACGTGGGAGTGGGCAGAGTGTTTAGAGACCAAACGACAAACGGCATAAATATGTTTGTTGTTGCAGACAATCTTTTGCGTGGCGCAAGTTACAACGCCTTTGAAATATTGCAACTTGTAGTGCGTGAAAAGGGTTGGGAATAGGTATGATGGTTATGTTTTCTATCAACTGCTATGCGACGAGATATCAAAAAAAACGATAATCTAATTGAAACATTTTTGCAAAATGAGTAGAGTTTAATAACGCGAAATCGTCTGTTTTGTCGCAAAAATCACATACGTTATCAAAAATTTGCGACATCAGGGGCGTACATCACAAAAAGATAATACGTTGTTGTTAAGTAATTTTGAAGATCTAAAAAAATCTATTGAAAAAATTTAGTAGAAATTATCTAACAAACGCAAGAGGATTTTGGTATAAAAGAAAGAAATCTAATACAAAAATTAACAATCAAATTGGATGGAGAAAAATATGAGTGAGATTATCACGGCATTGGCTACACCCTTTGCGTGTGGAAAAATCGACGTAGACAGTTTTGGCAGGCTTGTGGAAAATCAAGCAAAATGCAACGTGGACGGTATACTTGTTGCAGGAGCTACGGGGGAAGGAATGCTACTTTCCGCTTGCGAAAAGAAGTTGCTTGTAACTATAGCAAAGGAAATTGCAAAGGACGTTCCCGTGTGGCTAAACGTTGACGGAGTTGGTACAAGAGAGGCAATTAGTGATGTGCAGTGGGCAAACAAGTTGGGCGTTAGCGGATTGCTGATTAGTCCGCCGTCCTTTTGCAAATGCACGCCGTCAGGCTACTTGGAACACGTTAAAAATCTTGTTAGGGAAACGACGTTGCCCATTATGTTGTACAATGCCCCAAGTCGGGTGGACTACAGTTTGCCGTTGGACGTTGTGCAAATGCTATCTCACTTGGGCGTTACTGTAAAGGATGCCGGCAAGGACACTATCTACACGAAAAATCTGCAAAAATTTGTTATCGTGTATTGCGGAAACGAACAGCGTGCGACGGATTTTGTCGGGATTGGGGTAGATAAGGCGGTATCGGTGGTATCTAACGTTTGTCCGCAGTTGACAAAGGACTTTTTTGACGGTAAGTTGTCCAAAAAACAAACGACGTACTACAAACGACTTGCACGACTTTCGGCGTTGGAAATAAATCCAGTAGCAATCAAATATATGCTGTATAAAATGCGGATTTTTGCATCCGCCGAATTGCGATTGCCGTTGACAGAGGCATCATCACGCACCAAAACGATGATTGACGAGGTTTTTGAATGAATATTGCCGTGTTTGGAGCAAGAGGAAGAGTTGGAAGTGCAGTTATTAGGTTAGCAAGTAGACATAACGTTTGGCAAATAGACAAGGATTTTTGCGAAAATCCGTTGAAAAACGTGGACGTAGCAATAGATTTTTCCCTTCCAAGTGCAACAAATCAGGTGGTTGAGTTTTGTAAAACGCACCACTGTCCGCTTGTGACGGGTGTTACCGGGAGGAATGCCGACGAGCAACGATTGATTGACGAATTAGGAAACCACCTTACCGTTGTAGAAAGGGACAATTTTAGTAAAGGCGTTACCCTACTTACGGAAATTTGCCAATACGTATCGCAAAATTGCAACTGGGATTGCGAAATTGTTGAGACTCACCACGTTCTCAAAAAGGACAGTCCAAGTGGTACGGCAAAGATGTTGGCAGGCAAAATTGTAAGGGCACGCGGAGAGTTTTGCCACGTTGCAATACACAGTTTGCGTTTGGGTAGCAATTTTGGAAAACATCAAGTAACGTTTGCCACGCAGGGGGAAAGTTTAACGATAACACATCAGGCGGAAAACGTAAATATTTTTGCCAAAGGCGCATTAGATATTGCGCTGAAAATTGCAAATAATCAATGAACGGAAAAATCAAACGAAAAAGTAACAACGCCCAAAAGGTTGTCTGCGAAAAATCAATCAACTAAATTATCAAAATGATACACACTAACCGTGCAAATCATTGGTACAATATATAAATTAAAAGGAAAAGATATATAAATCAACTATACAAATCGTAGATACAATATAAAATCAAAATCGTCTAAAAATAATATCAAGAGTAATAGACTGAAAATCAATCAACTAAATTATCAAAAAACATTGACATATTTTGGCAAGATGGTAAAATATAAATATATATTACATACTGATAGGATAGATCGTTTATCTAACGAAAAATCTGTGCGATACTTTTGTTTTTGCACTTAAAGTGTGTGATATTTGGAAGTTTTTGCTATTTCTATGCAAAATGAAACTTCTAACATCATTATTTAGGGGGATCACCTATGAAATTTTGTCCAAAATGTGGCTGGCAAATGGGCGACGACGAAAATTACTGCAGAAATTGTGGAACTAAGGTTGACTCAACGTTCAATCAAAGTGCAAACAACTTTGGTTCGCCTTTTGACGAAGTTCCTGCACGCCGTATCAATAAAACCATGGCAAAGGTTATCAAAATCTTTTTGATCCTTGCTATTGTTGGCGTGGTATTTACTGCATTTAAAACGTTGTTTACCGGACTTAGTATCACCGATATTGCAAGTTTGGAAGAAATTATCGGTGAAAGTATCGATGTAACCGGCGCCGATGTAGAAACGATAAACAGGATTATACAAGTTGTTAGAATGTGTTGCATAATCGGTAGCGTTTTTTGTCTTATTCCGTTGGCATGGATTTTGCCAATGCGCAAAAAGATTGTAAACGCAATAAATAACGGCACTACTTTGACAACGGGATTTAAGGTTTGTACGCTGTTGTTTGTTAACCTTGTTGTTGGCATTTTGTTGTTTTGCGCTAGCGAAATTTAACAAAATCAATTTGAAATGCAAAATTGCTCTCTGCACTATGCCGAGAGCAATTTTTATATTGTTTAGAATAGCAAAGACGTGTTATTGAAAATTTAAGTTATCGACTATCACTATCAAAAAAGGTACTGCAAAGTTTAGTTTTGCAATACCTATTTTTATATTCAATAGTTTTCTTGTTACTTTTGGTTACGTTTGCGGATTGACAACGGAGTTTCATTTTTGAGATAGGTTTCCCAAACGTCCATTCTGTCTTGGTCGTCAATTTGGCGAATTACCTTCGCCGGTACGCCTGCAACTATACTGTTAGGCGGAACGTCACGCAAAACCACTGCACCGGCGGCAACAATACTGTTTTTGCCAATAGTTACGCCACCGCAAATCGTAGACGAGGAACAAATCCAACAACCGTCTTCGATGGTGATAGGCGAAGAATACTCCAAATCGTGAAAACCGTCGGGATAATCGGCACACAGACGTTCTTCCGCAACAAACGGATGATTGGGAGTTGCCAACGTTACGTTTGCGCCAATCCAAACACCGTCGCCCAAGGTGATTGGTGAAATATCCAAAAAGGTGCAATTATAGTTGACGAAACAACCTTTGCCAACGTGGATATTTACACCGTACTCACAATAAAACGGAGCAAAAACGGTAAAATAGTTGCCTTTTGCCGACGGAACGAGTTTTTCTAATGCGCGTTGTTTTGCCTTGGAACATACTACGGGAATGCGATTAAAACGGTCGCAACCGACCAAACCTTGGCGGTGTTGTTTTTCGATGTCCTTACTGGACGAATTATATAATTTACCTGCAACCATACGATCCCAGTCGTTAATTCGTTTGTTCTCCATTATTATTTTCTCCTTGAGTGTAAATTTGTTGATGCGATGACGTTTGGTTTCCAACCGAGATTAGACTTCAGCTTGTACCACTACTTACTACGTTTACTTGGATTGACAGCGTGGGAGATATTGCGCAATGGTAGTTTATTTTTTCTCAACGTGCCGACAACAAATCGGCGCCCTACGTTTATTAAAAACGTTGAACTGTTTATTTCAGGAAGTACAAGTGCCGGCGTGTGTTGTTAGCACAAGATTTCGGCGGAAGCGAGCCCACCGCCCTACGAAAAAATAGAGAATTATTAAGTATCAACTTTGTATATTACGTTTTCGTTTCTATTAAAACTTGGTCAAAAAAATCAATACTTGTTGAAATTTTTAGTTCTTTTTGCGCAAAATATCGCCTACGGCAAGGTTGAGAGGACAGTTGATTTTGAGCAGTTGTTGTACCTTGTTGCATACTTGAACGTCGTTGCCTTTGTCGTCCAAAGCATACTCGACGGTAAACTGTTTGTTGGTGTCCGCAGTTGAGGAAAGTGTTTCTAACGTTTCGCCTACGCAAAACTTGTTGCGTTGCTCCACTATCGCGTAACCGTCACCCACTTGGCGTACAACGGCAATAAACTTATATTCCTCCGTGGCACGGCTTGACGGGTAATATTGGCGTGTTTCCTGTTCATCAAAGTAAAATCCAGTGGTATATTCGCGATGTGACGCTTTGTCCAACTCTGCATTAAGTTCGGCAACTAAATCGTCGGTAAAGGTATCGTTTGCGATACTATCCAAGGCACGACGATAAGCAGTTACCACCGTAGCAACGTAGAAAGGCGATTTCATTCTGCCTTCGATTTTAAGGCTTACCACACCTGCATCAATAATTTGTGGCAAATGGGCAAGCATGTTCATATCTTTTGAGTTAAAAATGTACGTTCCGCGAGAGTCTTCCATAACGGGCATATAGTCGTCGCGACCGACTTCGCGCACTTCCCACGACCAACGGCAGGCTTGCACGCACTCGCCGTGGTTACTATCACGATTGGTAAGATAGTTACTCATTAAACATCTGCCGGAATAACTGATACACATTGCGCCGTGAACAAAAACTTCCAGTTCCGTTTGGGGACAAAAATCGTGGATTTGTGCAATTTGGCAAAGAGGTACTTCGCGCGCCAAAACGACGCGAGACGCACCTTGCTCCGTCCAAAATTTGACGGCATGCTTATTGGTTGTGTTTGCCTGTGTGGAAATATGTATTGGAATATTGCAATTTTGTTTTACAAAACTGAACATTCCCACGTCGGAAACAAGCACGGCATCCACTTGGGCGTTTTCCAAAATGGAAAGATAGTCCTTAAGATCGTCAAAATCGGTATTGTTAGCAAAGATATTTAGCGTTACGTACACTTTTTTGCCAATATTGTGAGCATATTGCACTGCTTGGACGATTTGGTCGTCGTCGAAATTATCGGCAAAGGCACGCAGACCGTAACGTTTGCCCGCAAGATAGACGGCATCGGCACCAAAGTGAAAGGCAGTTATTAGTTTTTCCATGTTGCCTGCAGGGGCAAGCAACTCGACGTTTTTGATGTTTTGCATTGTTATTATTTTAATTTGTGGTAATTTAGATTTTGTGTGAATTTGTGTCGGAATATAAAGACAACAACTATACAACATATTTTTAATACAATTTTCGTATCGTTATGTTTTTTGTATCGTTGTGAAAGTCTATTTAGTACAATAATTTTTTGTTTTGAATAATTTTGCTGTCGTGCGACAATTTTATCAACAATCTCTTGTTGCTCGTTTGCGGTTTTACACAAATAAATAGGTAAATTTTGTTATTGTTAAGATAACTTTTTGGATATAGTAACGCCGTCGCCAATACGGAAAAGTTCCGTTTGATAATGCGGATTTGTGGTTATATCGTGCAAAAAAGCATTCATGTTGCGGGCAACGGTGATATGTTTGTGGCGTTTGTTTTCGGGAACGTGTTCTACCAAGCCTTTGTACAAAACGTTGTCGCAAACGAGCGTTCCGCCTACCTCTAAAAGGTCTGTTAGGTATGGCAAAAACACTTCGTACTGACCTTTGGGACCGTCCATAAAGATAAAATCGTAACTGCCTGTTAGTTGCATTACGATTTGGCGTGCATCGCCGACGAAAATAGTTACTCTATCAAGCACGCCGGCTTCACGAAAGTTTTGACGTGCCATATTTGCTGACGACTCCAACATTTCGATTGTGTTTAACGTGGCAGTTTCGCATGCGGAAAGCATAACGATACCGGAATAACCTATTGCCGTACCTATTTCCAAAATACGTTTAGGTTGACAGTTTGCAACGGTTTTGTAGAGCAATTCCTTGGTGTCGTCCAGCATTACCGGTATATAGTTTTTGCGAGCAAACTGCTCGATTAGTTTTAGAGATGGC
>CAYOKR010000054.1:0-7175 GCA_964404625.1 uncultured Oscillospiraceae bacterium
TGGATCACCTCCTTTAAGGGAGTAGACAGGAATGTCTACCATCCAAGTCGAGTAAGTAGCAATACTTACGGAAATACGAAAGTGGAGTTACCCACTCAAAAAAGTAACAAACCCGAATCTGTGTAAAATTCACTTACTGTTCTGTTAAAGCATCATTAAAACAAAAACGCCCAACGGCGATAACATACAGGAAGCATCACTAACAAGTGGTGTTATTTTTTTGCGATATATAAACTGAATTATATCTATTGATTATACCCTCAATGACCTCACTGGTCTTTTGTGTCGCCTTGTTGCATATTTGTTGTACTTAGTTTTTAATATATAACAATACCAACTACCGAACACATTTTGTTTTTAGTTTCTCCTCTGTTTTTTATTTGGTAGTTGTATACATATATCTCGTAGACATCACTAATTAGTGGTGTTATTTTTTTGTAAAAAAGCAAACTAAACAGTAGTTACAAAATATATAGGCACATCGTAACGTTTTGATGTTATTAAATAACTAATTCGTATTATTTGATACATTTGGTTGTTAACATACAGACGCATTACTAATTATTGGTGTTATTTTTTTAATTAACATAAATACAATTTACATCAAATTTTCTCCTTGTTGAGTAAGTTAAAAGACATCTCATCTAAAATTTAGATGAGATGTCTTTGCGATAAGTGTCTTTGTATACTATTACCTAAGTAATTGTTGCCTTTGGTAGTTCATTTTGCTAATCTTTATTGAATGCCGAGTTGAATTTTTGATACATCTATAATAGATCTTTTATCTTCTGCGGCGTAAGTGTTCTAAAATCTCTGTTGAATTATCTACCAATTCGCCAAATGCATACAGTGTGCAATTTGAAAGCCATGATAACAGTGGCCCTGCAAACAAAGCTAAACATCCCCAAAGATATTGCTCGTCAGCAAGCCAAACAATACCTAAAACGATGCACGCGATAATTTCAATCACTGTTAAAAGCATAGCCCAAACTTTTATTTTTATACCAATGCTGTTAAACATAATAGACCTCCATATATTCATAAAACATATCTAATGTCTACATTATATAATGTATTTGTCTATTTGTCAATACTTTTTTAATATATAATTTGCACATAATATAATGCAAAGGTGATATAATGAAATTGCGTATATTGGATATATTGAAAGAAAAAGGAAAATCAAAGTATTGGTTGTACATTCAATTAGGCTTAAGTTACCAAAATTTTAATAAAATGGTAAACAATCAAACCAATGGTATAAAATTCGAAAATCTTGAGGCACTTTGCAATATATTGGAATGTACTCCAAACGATTTATTTGAAGAATATTGTAACGATTAAAAATTTGATAAGTATCTGCCGACGAAACAAATCTTTTGACTTTGATAAAATATTTATAAACCCACCATTTGTCGCAAATACTGATTTTTGTGTGTTGTAATATGTAATATTTCTAAATTCTTGTTTCGTGTAAGTATAATATAAATTTCATGTATAAATATACCCCAAAAGCAATCAACTTTTTGGGTATATTTATTGTTTATAGATTGTTTTTGATATTGTTATCCATGCAACATCTTTGTACAAATGGTATATATCATTTGTAAAATCGAAGTTCACGGATACCGCAATCGACAACATCAAAGATATTAAAGTTTTATTTGATTTATTAAAATGGATTAGTATAAGTTTAGTTTTTGCTGAATGGATTGTTTAATTCGCCTGCGTGTTTGTTGAGGTCGCTTTTTCTAACTTTATAACTCATTCGCTTTTCTGGTGTGTAAAAATGGCTCGCTATTATGCTTGAGTTTTCCACCAATTCACCAAAAGCATATAGTAGACAATAGGACGTCCAAGATAGTATTGGACCTATTATTATTGCTAAAACTCCCAAAAGATAGAGTTCGTTAGAAAAGCAAACAATAGATAGAATTATACAAAGTATAATTTCAATTATTGTCATAAAACAAGCATAGCCTTTTAATTTTCCCCCGATGTCGTCGAACATAGTTTTTCCTCCTAAAAATGGTAATTAAAAAGTGCGCCAACCGAAGTTAACGCACCGAAAACGCAAACCCCGATTGTTGCTACACAAAACCAGATAATTAGGAAAATGAACTTGTCAAACCATTATCACCTGTGGAATTTGCGGTTTTACCACATTTTGCGGTGAAAAATAGTGTTGACAAAAAAGGAGCATAATATCCTTAATAAAAAGAACATTCTCCCAATTAATCATTATTCGGTTTTGTGTAGCAAAATTATTTTATCACGATTTTACATAAATTGCAACAGAAAACAAAAAATAAACCCCAAAAGCGGTAGGCTTTTGGGGTTTTGTGTAGATATGTAATGTAAGAGAATACAAGTAAACATTTTGGTGTAAACGATATCGACAGTATTTGTATAGATATGTAATGCACAACAAAGCAAAAGTGGTTGATTGTATCGGTTAGATAAAGTTGTATTTGTTCATCTTTTCTTTCCTGCACGCACGTTTAGCAATACGTATGCAGACAAAAACACAATTATTGTTGCAATCACTATAAGGTACATCGCGCCGATTGATACTTTGTTGTCAAAAAAGTACAAATTGCAGTCGATACTGTCCTTTACCGCTTCGATAACTTGCGCAGGCACACCGCAGTTTTGCATTTCTGCAAGAGCGCCTTGCATCGAGTGGTTGCGAATTAGTGCAGTTCCATACGTTCCCGGCAAGAAGGATATTGCCTTTTGTAAACCTTCGCCAAATGAAGATATAGGCATGTACGCACCGCAGATAAATCCGTAAGCGGAACTTACAACTGTACCAACGGCGGAAATTTGTCCTTGTGAATTAAGGAAGAAGTTGATAACGGAGGAAATGGCATTACCAAACAGTACCAGTAGCGTTACGTCCAATAAAGTTAGCAAAACGTCGCCAAAAGTCATGTACCAACCGATGCATCCCACGTAAACAAAACACAAAATGCTTGTTGCGTAGCAAATCATCAACGTAGTGATAAGGTTTGCAAAATAGTAGCCAAGTGCCAGCGTGTAGGGACTTACAGGGGAAATGGTCAAATCCTTGATTGCGCCGTTTACCTTGTCTTGAACCATAAGCATATTAGCGCAAAACGTTACCGTTACGCAAGATACGGCAAGTAATGACGAAATCAGTTCTCCGCCCACAAGTCCGTTGATTAAAGATTCTTTCAGCGTGAATCCTTCCGGCAGTGCCGAAACAAAACTATCTTTGTACACGTTGCCTAAAAACGTGGAGTACAACACAAGCAATATTGCCGGTGTTATAAGTGACGTAAAGAACATTCCTTTGTCCTTAAAAAACAATTTTACGTTACGTTTTATCAAAATTGCAAGAGTTTTCATTTGTCGCTACCCCCAAGTTTCTTTCCGGTTACTGCAAGAAAAACGTCGTCCATTTTGCCCTTTGTAATTTCGTAATCGACGAAAATTTGCGGATATTTTACGATAAGTTCCGTTGCTTGTTTTGTATCGGTAACAAACAATCGGTAGGCATCGCGAATACGTTCGTGTTTTAAGCCAAGTGTTTCAATTTGCTCGTCCGTTGCACCGTAAAGCGTGATGTAGTCGCCGGTGTAAGTGTTTTTTAGCGTTAACGGAGTGCCTTCCGCAACGATTTTGCCGGCGTCCAAAATTACAACGTAGTCGGCTTCGGCAGCCTCTTCCATGTAGTGCGTAGTAAGGAATACCGTCATATTTTCCTTTTTGCGTAGGTCGGAAATAACGCTCCATAACGTTTGGCGGGTTTGCGGATCGAGTCCCGTTGTGGGTTCGTCTAACACAAGAATTTTTGGTCGGTGCAACAATGCACGTGCCACGTCGATACGACGTCGTTGTCCGCCGGAAAGTTTACCGACCGTGCGCTTTAGCAAATTGCCAAAATCCAAAAGTTCGGCAAGTTCGGTAAGACGTGTTTCAAAATCTTGTCCCGTGATGCCGTAAAGGGCGGCGCGACTTTGCAAATTGTCGCGAACGGACAATGCCGAATCCAACACGGAGTTTTGAAAGACTACACCCAATTCGCTTTTGATGCTTTGCTTGTCTTTGTCAAGGTCGTAACCGTCGATTATAACGGTACCGCTGTCTTTGGAAAGTTGTCCGCACATAATATTTATGCTGGTAGATTTGCCTGCGCCGTTAACACCCAAAAAGGCAAATAACTCTCCGCGCTTAACACAAAAACTAAGGTCGTTTACTGCATGTACTTCGCCAAAATTTTTGTTTAAGTTGCTAATTTGTATGATGTTTTCCATGCCTATCTCCTTTTATTTTTTTAGATTGATTAGATTTACTTTTCGTCGTTGTATGTTATCCGCTTAAAGTTGCCCATTCTGCAACGCACGTTGATAAGTTTTTTGTGAGTGGTGCCAAGTATTTTGTCTGTTTGGTGCGCCACTTTTTTGTAGTTGCCATTGGTAAAATGCACAAGCACGTAGTTAACGTTTCGTATTTTACCTGCTGATTGTTTCAAAAACTGTCGTATTGGTGCGCAAATTGAAAACACCCAAATAGGCGAGCAAATTGTAACTTCGCCGTAGGCAGAAAGGTCAATTTCTTTCATTTCGATTGGCATACCCCAGCGGTGCATACCGTATCGACCGCACCACAAAAATCCAGCCGTGCCATCAATTTTTTCCGTCGTTACGATTTCGCAAAGTTCCGCGCCCGTTTTATCTGCAATTTGATGCGCAATTTTTTTGACGTAGCCCATGCGCGAAAAATACACCACAAGTTTTGTTTTGTCGGTGCCAACGTTTTGGTAATCGGCTGAGTCAAAGTGGAATTCCTGTTGTTTTCTAAAAACCCACGTTGCATAGCCTGCGATTGCTTGAAAAATGCCAAAATCGAAGTATATCGTAGACATAAAATTGGACGGAAGTATGCAAAATTGAATGGTAATCCATGCCATCAGCGTGATGCCGAACACACCGCCCAGCACGATGCCGAGTTTCTTGTCTCTAAATAGCAATGTTGCCGCGGTAAGGTTTGTGATTCCGTTTACAATAAGTAACGCCCAGCCGGAAAAGGTTAAATCTTGAAAAAGCGTTTCCGCAAAGGGCAGTACCTGAAAATATGGCAACAATCCGTCCATACCCATGGATTTTCCGCTCGGATCAATAATCATCCAAAGCGCACCGGCAACTGCGCCGACTCCTACAAACAGCGTCCAAAATATCAATACCTTTTTGGAAAGTTTATATCGAGAGTTTTTCATTTTTTTGATTATTTTTTATACGTATGATTTTTTTGCGAACAAAGTTTATGCCATTTGTTCGTTTACGATGTTTGCGTATATTTCTTCAGGTATCATTGGTGAGCAAACTACCGTGAGCAAATCGTCGTCGATAGCGCCTGCTTTTGCGTATTGTTTGCCGGCAGACTTGACCAATTCTAAACGTGGTTGCGTTATTTGATATGCTTCCGGTACGTTAAACATAGGTGTTTCCGGGATGGTGATTATTGTGCGATTGTTAGGGAAACACAGTTGAAATTGCATAACAGCACCTTCAAAATTATGTTTGCTATTGGGAAAACCACATCCGCAAATCATCAAATATTTTAGGTGATGAAAATTTGTTTGTCCAACGTGAAGGTATTTATCTCCAACCTTTTGCATAGCCATGGAAGATAATGGCAAAATGCGATCGATCAATGCTTTTAGTGGTGCAGGCATGCCGTAGCAATACAGTGGAAAACTAAATATCAGCAAATCTGCTTGCAACATTTTTTCTAACAGATTGCGCATATCGTCGTTGTGAATACAACGTCCGCCGTTTTTCATGCAGGCAAAACAACCGGTACAATATTCGATATGTTTGTCGATAACATGCACGATTTCAACATCGTTTTGTTGGGCATTGTTCATACCCTCCAAAAAGGCGCGTGTAACGTGCATAACGTCGCTCTTGTCACGTTTGGGGCTTCCGTTAAGTACAAGTATTTTCATAATATAGCTCCTTTTAGATATTTAACGGTCGTTTTTGTACGTTTTAAGGTTCAGCTTTGTGTAAAGTTCGTATTGACATTAAATTTGGTGTGTTTAAGTTTAGTTGTTAGCGTTTTCATATTTAGATTTCAATCCCCA
Source organism: uncultured Oscillospiraceae bacterium (assembly GCA_964404625.1). Taxonomy (GTDB): domain Bacteria; phylum Bacillota; class Clostridia; order Christensenellales; family CAG-314; genus Fimimonas. The sequence goes on from CAYOKR010000054.1 coordinate 6,113, forward strand.
GTACATATCAGTAAGCATGGTACTGCAATCTTCCTCGTTCCAATCGTTAAAGTTTGTGGCAATCATCGTTGCTATGCCATGGACGTATGCCCACATTTCAAGGTAAAAAGTTACCGCTTGTTGTTTGGAAATTGCAACCTGTTTACAAATCAAATCGGTAAGCATATCTGCCTCGTCCGCCAATTTTGTGGTGTCTTCGTTGGTGCGATCGCGCATAAACAAGAGTTTAAACAGTTCCTTTTCTTCGCGCGCAAAACGGATGTATGCCATACCGCTGGCTTTGTATGGCGGATATTTTCCACTTGCCATATCTTGTTGTATATAACTTTGGTAAAGTTGGTTTGCTGATTGAATTATGGCTTGTTGCACGTCCGCCATGCTTTCAAAATAACTAAAAATGGGGCGCGACGAAGTGCCGAGTTTTTCTCCAAGGGCACGCGCGCTAACCGATGCAAAACCTTTTTGACGTGTAAGATCCACTGCGGCATCGACTATTTGCTGTTTGCTAAACATACACTTGCGTGGCATGTGTTGTAACTCCTTTTTTACTGTGACATGTTGCGATTTTTATTGATTGTACATCGACTAACGCTTCCGTTTGGCTTGTGTACATAAGGTATGGTGTATTACGTTACTACGGATTGATAATGGCATTTTAGTAGCGGTGCTGTTTTGCACTATAGAGTTTTTAGCAATAGTGGTGCTAATAACCTTTTTGTTTGCGGTTGATGTTGCATTTTATAGCGGAAAACTATAAAACAACACCCGTTGTGCAACACCAGTAGCCTTATTATATACTTGGCATATGCGATTGTCAATAGTTTATAAAAAATTTTTTGTCGTCAAACGAAGGCGTTTATCGATAATTAGTAGATTTTTCCAACTTATATATTTGTGCTGATTTTGAGTTGAAACTGTTTGCTCATTGGGACTAATGTTAAAAATCTTTCGCAAGCAAAACTTTGGCTTTGAACAGAATATTTGTAATAATTTTGATGAAAAACATGCGTGTTGCGTAGATAGATTATTCTTCGGCAAAGTTGTTGATTTTTTTGTCGTCGCA
>CAYOKR010000055.1:0-7088 GCA_964404625.1 uncultured Oscillospiraceae bacterium
CTCGTGAACAGCTTACTTATTTTACTATACTATCTCTTTTGTGTCAACTGATTTTACAAAGTTTTTTTTAACTTTTTTGATATTTTTTTAAAATAATTTTTACAGCAAGAAATAGCAACATAATAACGGGTATAAAATAGCAACACAAACAAATTACGACGGATTTTGTGCGAAAAATACATCAAAATGCACTGTTTTTTTTGTAAAATCCAAGTGTTTTGCAAATTTGCACAAAACTTTTACAGTAATTACATTTGCATTGCTTTACCTAAAATGTTACAATTTTTCATTTTTTTTGCAAACAACAAATGTTTTTTGCAAATCTTAGTAATTTTCTTTGCGAAGTTCGAAATATGCCTTTGGGTGAGCACACACAGGACATACGTTTGGCGCATCTTTGCCTACATGAATATGTCCGCAGTTGCGACAAACCCAAACGCACTCTTCCGTTTTGCTAAACACAGAGCCTTCGCTAACTGCTAAAGCAAGTTTTTGGTAACGTTCTTCGTGAGTTTTTTCGATAGCAGCAACGCCGCGAAGTTGTTCTGCAATATCGTGGAAACCTTCTTCGTCGGCAATTTCCGCAAACTCACAATACATTTCCGTCCACTCGTAGTTTTCGCCACGGGCAGCATCCATCAGGTTATCCAAAGTTGAATTGATACCGTGAAAAAGTTTGAACCACAGTTTTGCGTGTTCCTTTTCGTTGAGAGCGGTTTCTTGAAAGATTGCCGCAATTTGTTCGTAACCCTCCTTTTTTGCCTTTGATGCGTAGTAGTCGTATTTGCAACGCGCTTGACACTCTCCGGCAAAAGCCGCCATTAGATTTTGTTCTGTTTTGCTACCCTTAAATTCCATTTTTTACCTCCAATTATGACAAATGTTTTGATGATATTTCAAGCAATGCTTGAACTCATATATAATGTATTACTATATGTTTTAATATGATCATTATTATAGTACGTCAATACAGTGTTTTACGCAAGCGAGATAATTTGCACGATTTTCACAAAAATTACCACAGTAATTACGTCAATTTGCGCATTTTTGCAAGCGCACACATTTTGATTTAGTCGCAATAGTCTATATGCATACGCAAATCTATATGTTTTCTGCTTATGTGACCAACATGCATAGCGTTATCAACATATTTTCTACAAAATTGTAAAGTAGCAAACTTGATTGTTCGCTACTTTTTCTTTCGTGATTATTAAAACAGGTTGAACTGCCCGTTATCTTTTACAAAGAAGTGCATAAACCGCGTAAATCGAACTTATTTGTCGACAAAACCATTTTGATTATAGGCAAGACCGTTTAGTCGTTATCAAACACTACGCAATAGTATTTTGCAATCGCCAACACCTGTTAATGCAAAGCACGAAACTATTACTTTTGCAACAAACCGTTGATGGTTGCGTTTTCCGGGATGTTTGCAACGTAAACGGGCATACCGAGTTGCGTTTGCATTTGCACGTCCATACCATGAGTATTTGCACCGCCGCCGCACAGCATAACTCCGCTATTCTTTACAAGCTGACGAACGTCTTCTTTTAGTTCGTTTACCAAACTTTGGATAATTTGCACGTATTTTTTGACAAATTCCACCAAAATATCGTAGATTTCTCGCGAGCTGACAGAGATTGTTTCCACCATGCCCTGCTCAATGTTTTGTCCCACTACGGAAACGACGGTTGTATCGTTAGTGAACAAACTGCCACATTCCAACTTAAGACGTTCCGCTTCGTCAAAGGAAAGTTGAACCATATATTTTGCACGAACACGCTTGGAAATTTCTTCCGTGATGGCTTTACCGCCATAATAAAGAGTACATCCAGACAAAATTGAATCAGCCACAACTACGGCGATATCTACACAGTCGCTACCGATATCAACAATTACGCCTTGACGACATCTAAACTCACTAAAAACTTGCAAACTATCGGCAAGTGGCGTTTCCAAAAATGTTACTTGTTTCGCGCCCAATTCCAAAAATATACCTTCGATATTCTTTTTGTCCGAACTAATCATTCCGCAAGGCACGGCACACAAAACGGAATATTTGGAAAGGTTAGCAACACGTGTGTTAGCAACGTGAGAAAGCAATTTTTTGATAAGCGCTTTTACGCCATCAGTATCGATAACGGCACCTTCCAAAATAGGACGTGAAAGTTTGATTATTCCGCTGTTTGTGTTATAGATGCGCAACGCTTCCATACCAACGGCAACAATTTCCTTGCCGTCTGCACCGCCAAGAGCAACAACCGTGGGGATTTTGTCGAAAAATCCGTCTTGTTTTAGTCCTGCAGAGATGTATTGTGAACCAAGGTCAAAAACTAATTGATAATTCTTCATGATGATTTTTCCTTTGTTTTGTAACGATTGCAAAGTCGCAATAATAGTATTGACAATGTTTTGATAAAAATTTCCGTTAAAAAAAATTTGTTTTTATTTTGTTTGTGATTAGCAATATCCTTTTATTTCAAATCGATATTTTTGAGAATTTCTGCTACACGTTCAGTTGGAAAACCGACAACGTTATCATAACTACCGACGATATCGCACACAAAACCGCTATCTTGTATGCCGTATGCACCGGCTTTGTCCAACGGGGAACCGGTTGCAACATAGTCGTCGATTTGTTTAGGCGTAAGCGTACTAAAGGCTACTTGAGTTGTATCTGCAAACAGCCATACTCCCATTTTGTGCACAATACAAACGCCGGTGTGCACTTGGTGAATTTTTCCGCTAAGTGCAGTTAACATACGTTTTGCGTCCAATTCGTCCTTGGGTTTGCCAAGTAGTTGACCGTTTAGTTCCACCACCGTGTCGCAACCAATAACAACGGCATCGGGGTGAGTTTTGAACACTTCCAACGCTTTGCGATTGGCAAGTTCCTTGGCAACGTCCACAGGCAAATGCGCCGTGGAAACTTCAGCGCCAACAGACGGAATGATTTGAAAATTGGGATTGATTTTTGATAGCAATTCTCGTCTTCGAGGCGAATTGCTTGCTAAGATAAGTTGCATAGTTATGGCACCGTTTCACTTGTAAAGTACAAAACTTTGAAGCTTTGCATACTTGAAGTGCAAAACGAAAATTTTGTGTCAAGAGAAAGTTTTGTGAATATTTTATAGTTAAATAAAGGATTTTTTTGATTATCTTATATATTCCAAATTGCCGACAACATTTGATATAAAAATTCGTCGACAACATCCTATATTACCGACGACCGTTTGCGGAATAAGCGTTTGTTGATTATCTTATAGATTATACCATTGATTGCAGTCCGGTTTGTGGGGAAAAATATAAGGATTGATCGATTATTCTATATATTATATATCAATTTTTCTCTTTTGTAAAGACGTTAAAACAATGATAGATTTTGCGTTCAAATACCTATTGTTCAGCATCGTCCATTACAGTTGTGCGTTGTAGCGCGTGAGAAAATCTAAAGCAAATTTTTGAAAATAGATATCCCACGCACGTTCGCAGTGGGTAAGGTCGGAATTAAACAACAACTCCGTTACCACCTGACGCTCGGACAATTTGTTATACATCTCGATAGAAGCTTTTTCCATAGTTTTGCCGTTGACGGAGATATTTTCTCTGCCACCGCAATACACAAGTGCGTGTTGAGGCAAAATTTGCGGAGTTCTTTTCAAAAATTTTCGACAAGCCTTTGAGTTAAACACGGTAAAAGGCGAAAACAGCCCCATTGTTTCGTACAAACGCTGGTACTTTAGACCTATGTACATGCTGATAAGTCCACCCATACTGCTACCTATAACTGCAGTCGCCAATCGTTGTGGATCAGTGTGGTATCGTGTATCGATTTCCGTTTTGAGATTTTTTGCGAAAAACTCGGCGTACTTGGTACCTTCACCACCACGATTATACAGCGGTTCACCACGCATGGGCAAAGAAGTTTTCCACGGAGAATACTCCGACAGACGACGAGCAGGATTGCACTCCACTCCCACCACGATAGCACTCATACCTGTAAGTTGGTAGATTTTGTCCATAGTTTTGTCTACGTGCCAAGCGGTTCCGTAGGCAGTAAGGCGGTCGTAGAAAATATTTTGACCATCGTGCATATAAATTACGGGATAGGGATTACCCTTTTTGTTGTAGTTGTCGGGAAGATACACCCATATGGTACGTTCACGACCAAGTTGAGATATTTCCATTTGGAAGCTTTCTACTTTAGACATAAGCAATGCTCCTTTTGTAAAGTTAGTTAAACAACTTGTATTTAGATTACAAAATACAGAAAAAGATGGGGACAGGATGTTTTACAGATAATATTTTTGTTATCTACAACTGCCACATATCGTTTACAAACTATCCTAATTTTGTAGATAAAAGTCGCAAAAATCGCAATACGTACACACAAAATTGCGACAACGAATGCAAATTTGCAACGTTCAATATGCTATCAATCAAACTCACGGAGATGACCGATTTCTTCCAAACCGTCAAAATTTTGTTGACGCAAAACTTCGTACACGGCAATGGCAACGGAGTTGGAAAGGTTCAATGAACGTTGATTTGGGCGCATGGGAATACGCACTGCATGAGAGTAGTTATCGTGAATAAGTTGCTCGGGCAAACCTTTCGTCTCCTTGCCAAAAACAAGAAAAACATCCTTGCCGTAAGTAGGTTGGGTATGGTTGTGTTGTGCCTTTGTTGAGAAAAAGTAAAACTCTCCGTTGGGGTACACTTCTTGTAGCTGTGTAAAACTGTCCCAATAGTGAATATCGCAGTCCTTCCAGTAGTCCAAACCGGCACGCTTCAGCATTTTATCGCTTGTGTCGAATCCCAGCGGACGAACAAGGTGTACGCTACTGCCTGTTGCTGCACCTGTGCGCACAATATTTCCGGTGTTTTGTGGAATTTCCGGTTCAACCAAAACTATATTAATCATTTGTAACCTCTGCGTATTGTGGATGTTCGGCAAAATAACCGTCTACCAACTGTAAAATTTGTTCCGTCGATTTGGCAAGATTTACCGCCACAACGGTGTTTTTTGCGTTACGTTTGCCTTTTAGATAAAAACAAACGTGCTTTTTAAGTTCGTTTGCTACAATTTTATCGGGAAAATGCAACAATAAATTTTGCGCATGTGTATGTATGGTTTGCGGAATATTTATCGCGTATGGCAAATTTGCCACTTGACTGAAAATTTGCGGATTGCCTAACGCACCACGGCCGATAGATACGCCAAAAGCCCCCATATCCAACAACTGCAAATAATCTTGTCGTGTTAGCACGTCGCCGTTTGCAAACACCGGCACACCACATTTGACAATTTGCGGCAACAAAGTGAAATCAGCATGACCGCTATACATCTGCTTGCGTGTTCTAAAATGCACCGTAACAAAATCAGCACCGCTATCGGCACACATTTTGGCAAAATCAACGGCATTTTTGTCGTCGTCTACTCCCAAACGAAATTTGACGGACAATGGTTTGGTGCCTATCGCGTTTTTAACGGCGGATATACATTTACTTGCAAGTTTAACGTCTTCCAACAGCGCAGAGCCATCGCCACCCCTGACGATTTTTTTAACGGGACAACCCATGTTGATATCGACGCCTTCAAACTTGGCAAGTTCGGGATATGTAACGCACTCCGCCATAACCTGCGGTTCGTGACCGAAAATTTGGCAAAAACAGTTATCGTCGTTAGGTAACCTATGCAACAATTCTTTGGTTTGTTGATTACCCATAACAAGCGCCTTTGCCGATACCATTTCCGTAACTGTTAAACCTGCACCAAATGCCTTGCATATCGACCGAAAAGCAAAATCGGTATACCCTGCCATTGGCGCAAGAATTGTTTTGGCGGGGGCGTTTTCAAAAAGTTTTTCAACCGACATTGTGCTTCGCCTCGCTCCAAACTTCGTCAAATTGTTGCATGGAAAGTTGTTTTAGAGCTTGTCCGCGTGATTGCAAAATGTTTTCGCACTCTACCACACGACGAACGAATTTTTCCGTGGAAAGCATTATTGCCGTTTCGCTGTCTACACCGCTAAGGCGCAACAAATTTACCACGGCAAAGAGTAAATCGCCGCCTTCCATAGCTTTGTTTTCGGCAGTTGCGTTCAAAAATTCGGCAATTTCTTCCTGTATTTTTTGCAATACTTGGTCGATATTTTCAAAATCATAACCACCTTTTGAAGCGCGCGATTGCACTTTTTGCGTACGCATAAGTGCGCTCATACCACGTGGCACGTCCAATACGTTTTGCGCGAGAGTGTGTATTTGATGTTCCTTTTTCTTTTGTTTTTCCCAAACATCCAACGACTGTGTAGAGTCGTTAGCAATAACGTCGCCAAAAACGTGAGGATGACGGTCTATAAGCTTGCGACAGAGTGCCGTATACACGTCGTTTGGTTCAAACTCCATATCATCCTGCGCGATAGACAAGTGAAAAATCACTTGCATAAGCAAATCGCCCAATTCTTCGATAATATGGGGAACATCTTCCTTTTCCAAAGCATCGGCAAGTTCGTACGCCTCTTCGATTACGTTTTTTATAATAGATTTGTGCGTTTGTTCTTTATCCCACGGACAACCGTTTTCGCCACGCAAAATATCCATAACGTCCACACAATCGTAGTAGTAGAAAGCGTTACGTTGTTGTAGTTTCTTAGGCAAAAGATAAATACAGGTTTGATAGGTGTAACGTTGTTTGCATAGGTCGCACAGAACAATTTCCTTACAATTTTTGCCTTGACCGAACATCACTTTGGTGTCGTTGTCGAACACGGTAAGCAATTTCAGTTGCACGTCGCTTGCAATAAACTTGTCGTCGATACACTTTACAACAGTTGGTTGAGCAAAAATTCGTGTTGCATTTAGCAAATCTTGTGCGGTATAAACAACTGTACCGCCGGCAAGATTGTTCCCCACAACACCGCTGTGCAAACTTACACCATGAACGATTTTTACATCGTCCATCAGTTGTACCGCAGAGTCGTCCGTACCATCACCGACCACGCAAAAAACCACCTTTTTGTTGCCAAAAGAATGCAAATATTGAATAATTTTCTCGTTAAGTTGGTCGAAATCTTCCGCCGATTCGT
>CAYOKR010000056.1:0-7078 GCA_964404625.1 uncultured Oscillospiraceae bacterium
CCTTTACCGTTACAAGTTTTAGCATCACCGGGCAGTGAAATTGCATTAGGTTACGCCTTGATTTGACGTACCCTGCTCACCAATCGTGCCTTGTCTCCACTGCACGGCGGTAGCAATCCGTATCCCTGTGGTAGCCTCTCCTACCGGGGTATTATTTTCATATCAAAATTGTACTCCCTATTGTCTAAAGTGTCAACACTTTATTGCAACTTCCACAGATATTTTTTGATATTGTTAATACGATATTTTCGCAAAAAAAATCTGCAATATAATGCGTATTTTTCAAAGTTCGTTTCTACTGTCAACGTCCGCAAACGAGTATGTTTATTTGTAATCCAATAATTGACGTTTACTTGCGCTAATTTATATTCCCTTTTCAACGATATCGATAACACGACTTTTTTAATACGATTATTAACGTATTCTATTTTTTGCTAAACGATTATTTATATTATCGAGTATTGATAATTTCTACCAAATTGCCTATTTATACACTTTACATTTTGTAACTTTGCTAAAAAGCGTGTTGATATAGTTGTACGTTGACAACGTTTTCTAAAAATATTGCAAAAAAGTTTTTAATTTGTTGATTATCTATTTATCATTTGCGTCTATACTTTAATATATTCTTACAATACGTATAGCGTTACGACAAATTGATGTTTGTAATCTTATATTGACATAGTTTTCTATTTGCGCTACAATGATAAAAATTTCCGTCAACGCGCAAACGTATTTAACGCCTTTACCCAAACGGCAACAATTTCAAACAAAGGAGACTTTAATAAATGGTACAACATTATCGCAATCGTTTTAAATGGATATTTCGTTACACAAGCAAAAATTTTGGCTATTGCATTGTAAAAACGCTGTGCATAGTGGTGGGGTTGCCCATTTATTTGGTATGTTTCTGTACGGAAATGGCACTAACGCTCGTCAACATGTTACTTTGTTGGATTCCGGGTATCAACATCCTTGCAATGTTAATTTGCAAAGCACTTATGTGGATTGTTGACAAACCTTACTATATTTGCGTGCTTACCGACCTAAAACAGGCGTGCGCGCCCAACCAAGATGCCCCCGACTACGCCGATTTTACCTATCTTTCGCAATCGCAAACGGACGAAATCGTCGCCGATACAACAGATATCGACCACGCACCAACCACACAGACAACGGACGTTGTAGTAGATATATCCGCAACAGACACAGTTGAGCCTGACATCACAACAGCGGATGTTACCAAATTTGCATAAACAAATTTAAAATCAAATAAAAAAATGCGGATAACCATTTGGATGTCCGCATTTTGCGTGTAAAGTTGTTGTTTAATTTTTCCATTCTGTCAATACGCGCATTCCAACAACATTTTGTCGGCAAGCAACGCAATAAATTCGCCGTTTGTGGGCTTTTCCGACGATGTGTATACCTTTACGCCAAAGACACTGTTGATGTTTTCAATCTTTCCACGATTCCAAGCGACTTCAATGGCGTGACGAATGGCCCGTTCCACCTTGGACGACGTTGTGCCAAATCTGCGTGCAATGGTGGGGTACAAACTTTTTGTGATAGCGTTGATAATCGCAGGATTGTCCACCGCCAACTTGATACCTTCACGCAAAAATTGATATCCCTTGATATGCGCAGGAATACCCACGCTAACAAAAATGTTGCTAATTCGTTCGTCCAACGTCTTTTCCGAAACGGTCTTTTTGCGCATAACCTTGCTACCCAATTTGTCCCCGTCGTAAACGTTTTGTATGCGCTGTTCCAATACGCTGTATTCTACCGGTTTCACAAGGTAGTATTTCGCACCCAATTCCAGTGCTTTTATAACAAAAACTTCGCTTTTTAGTTCTGACGCAACAATAAACTGCACGTCGCGATATCTTTCCAACAGCGCAAAACCGTCTTCGCCTGCCATAACAAGTTCTGTGATAACCACGTCGACGGCGGTGCTGTCCAAAAATTTTCTGGCATCATTTCCGTCCACGTCAAAAACAATTTCAAATTGTTCGTTGTTTTGCAAAAGATGTTTCAATTCACTTTGACCTATAAGACCTATTTTTATCATGATCGTTCCTCCCGATTTCCCCCTCATTATAGGCTGTGTATTCTGTAAAAAACACTCCAATTTTGTATTATATAGGTAGATTTTGTCAAAAAAGATTGTTTGTTTTTGCTGTTTTTCACATTCTTCGTCAAATAATAAAATCAAAAGCGAAAAAATCGCAAATTGTTTTGCAAAACGTTTGCGTTATGCATTTATTTGTGTTAAAATATTTGCAACGTAAGGAGAGTATCATGCAATATCTCAAAAAGGACATCAAAGATAGAATCATTGCCGCCGCCGTGGAGGAATTCAAATCCAACGGCTATTCCAACGCGTCCATTCGCAACATTGCCAACAATGCGGAAATCTCGTTGGGTAACATCTATCGTTATTTCACTAACAAGGAAGCACTGTATTTTGCCGTTATCAATCCTTTTATGGAAAGTTTTCGCGATGCAATCCAAAACAAGCTTAACTTTCACGACAAAACCCCCGGCGAACTTGCATCAACCATTGCAGAATTGCTAACAAAGTATGCCGACGAATTTATCATCATCCGCCAAGGCAATACCAGTCACTACGCAACCTTTATCAATTTTTTGGTGGAAATCATTTCCAACAAAATTAACGAATATTTGCAAACTGTAGATAATTCCGCCGATCGCAAGGTAACCAATCCAACGCTGTGCGAAGCGGTTGCGGAAGGATTTTTGGTAAGTCTGTTCAAAACTTTCGAGTTTTCCGCCGAGTTTTCCACGTTGGAAAGATATATCCGTGAACTTATCACTTTCTACTTTGGCAATATGCAAAGCCGTTTTGCTAACTTTACCGACTGATTTGCTCAACGGCAAAATTCGTATCGTAACTATTGTTCTTAAATTAACATAACAACCTAATTTGCAATTTCAAAAATCTGTATATGGATAATTTCATTTGCATATTGATGATCGTATTTGTATATTGATAATTGCATTTTATCAATCAGGTTTTGCAATATAATTGTATTTTGAGCAATAACGATTGCGAAAACTTAAATATTAACAAACTCAAGTCTACCCGCGCGGTAGATTTTTTTGTTATTTTAGCCCCGTGTTTGCTCTTTTTGCCAATAAATACGCCAATAATTTGCCTAAACTATTGAATTTTATATTTTTTTATGATATACTAATATAGTAGAGTGATATTATCGCCCTAAATCTAAAATCTAAATTGCGTTGAGAGTTTTTCTCAATTTCATATATGGAGGTAACATGTATATCTTACCCCGCCCACAAAAGGTGGAACGTCTTGCCGGTCAATTTGTTATTGACGACGCAACAAAAGTTTTTTGTCATCCCGATTTTCAATCTATTGCACAATTTTTTATATCTCAAGTAAAGACTTGCAATGGTTTGGAATTACAATTTTCCAACGATCTTCAAGATAGTCAAATACACTTTGTTTGGGAACAAGGTTTCCAAAACGAAGGTTACCAAATCAATATTTCTCAAAGTTGTTTGACGGTTACTGCAACTACACAACAAGGTTGTTTCTATGCCGTTCAATCACTTTGCCAAGCGTTCGATTTATTCATTCCGCACCAAACAATTTCCACAATCAACTACTACGTGGAGGACTATCCACGCTTTGCCTATCGTGGGTTGCATTTTGATATTTGCCGTCACTTTTTCGGCGTAGAAACAATCAAGCAAATCATCGACTTGATGAGCCAAGTAAAACTAAACAAATTGCATTTGCACCTTACCGACGACCAAGGTTTTCGCGTGCAAATCGACAAGTACCCCAAACTTACGGAAATTGGCAGTGTTCGTGTCGGTAGTGAAGTAGTGCGCGATGGCGAACGTTTTGTTGATGAAGTAGAGCACAGCGGTTATCTTACCAAGGCGGACGTAAAGGAAATTGTTGACTACGCAACGGCACGTTTTGTTGACGTTATCCCCGAATTGGACGTTCCCGGACATATGGTTGCCGCGCTTGCCGCCTATCCGGAATATAGTTGCACAGGCAAAGTTACCGAAGTGCGCAAAAATTGGGGTATTTCCAACGATATTTTGTGTGCCGGTAACGAAGGTACATACCAATTTGTTTGTGATATTTTGGACGAAATTTGCGAAATGTTCCCAAGTGAGTATATCCACTTGGGTGGTGACGAAGCCCCCAAACAACGGTGGTGTAACTGTCCAAAATGCGTAGAAAAAATGGCGGAACTAAAATTTGATAGTTTCGACCAACTACAAAACTACATGTTGGAGTTTTTTGTTAGCTACCTTACACAAGCGGGCAAAAAGGTGATTTGCTGGAATGACGGCATTCAACCGCAAACTTCACCCGACGTTATCTCGCAGGTGTGGAAACCTTTCACAACAAAACAAGGCATAAAGCAGGCAAACCAAGGTCGTCGAACAATCATGTCCCCGTTCTTCAAGTTGTATTTCGATTATCCCTACGCAATGACGCCACTAAAAAAGACGTTGCGTTTCAACCCGTTGAAGGGCGTAAAAAAGCACGCTCGACAAAATATTTTGGGGGTGGAAGGTGCCGTTTGGACGGAATATATTCAAGATACCGATAAGTTGTTCTTCAACATGCTGCCCCGTTTGGATGCGCTTGCAAACTGTGCTTGGAGCGGTATTCGTTCTAACTTTTCCAATGCATTGCAAGGCAGATTCAAACTGTACCAACAACTCGGTCTCGCACACAATCATCGTGCATTAAAGCAACGTCGAAATTTGCGCATAACCAAAAAGTTTTTCAAGTACGATGCTAATATCGAACTTATTAATCACCATAAACATCTTGCCAAAACCCATCCCGTTACTACTACGGACGAACAATAACGATTAGTAGTTATTGTATAATGATTGATAGCAGCAATCAAATAAAAATGATTGCGCAGTGTTTATACAATGCTCACGTTCAGCTGATAACAATAGTGCGACATAATTTAGCAAAATAATTATAATCTTGAGCGAAGTGCAAAACACCACAAATGTGCAAATCGAAATGTTTCTTACTCGACTTAATAATAGAGTTTATGTGCTAACAACCAATAATAAAGATTTAGTTGAAATCATCAATGTCAACAAAAATATTGATAAATATTCTCTGTTAAACAAAAATGCAAAAGGCTAACATACGTTAGCCTTTTGCGTTTTTATGTGAATTATATTCTTGAGCGAAACAGATGTGTATAAGAAAACAATTTACAAATCAGTTTATGCATCAGAGAAAGCGTTTTCGCTCTATTTTTTTTCGCATCCCAACATTTATTATAGAACCCAAATATATAAATTGTTATCAGCTACTTTATTTGTTTTTTTTGACCACAAAATTATTGCATCTAAATTCTTTTTTACAACTCAATAACAACCTTGTCACCGTTGGCATCTTGAACGTCAACAAGCACCCAATCTTTGTGTATCTTGTGCATTTGTTTTATCGTCTTGCGGATGTTTCGTACTGTTTCTCTTGGCACTTTTGGTAATGGCGTTTTTGCAACTTGCAGGTTGTCACTTGCGGTTTCAACTGTTGCTTTATCGTAAGTCGGTTGCAGTGTGATATCTATTATTTCGTCCGTTTCCTGTACGTCTATTTTGTATTGGCTATCGTTGTCATCAACGACGTTGCAGTGCATAGCAGTGGCGTCGTTCTTTTTAGAGATAAACTGCAACGTTTTGCCATTGATTGCTATCCAATTAGGCAACCGTATTACACGTTTTTTATCGTTGCTTTCCCAAATCGTAATCTTCATTATTCCACCACGATTTCTACAACGTCACCGTCGGCGGAACTTATTTCCATAAGTTTACCAATGGTACCTTGTTCAACCATCAACATGATAGCGTTCCAGTCGATGTTTGTATTGTCAAGATTGCTTGCCTTTCCGCCGCCAAACGAAGCAATCGACACTCCCGATTGTAGCAAAACTTGTAGTAGGGGCAACGGAAGATTAATTTTTACGTTATCGCCGTCGGCAGAATTAACAAATATTTTTAACATCATTTGTTCTATCGGTTTGCGTTGTTCGAGCGGTACGATTGTCGGTTGTGGTGCGGATTCTTTACCTGTCAATAGTTCGTCAACGGTGCAACCGAGTTTTTGTGCCAACATCGGCATTGACGTGATGTCCGGGTAGGAAATATCGTTTTCCCACTTGCTTACCGCTTGTGCGGTAACTCCCATAATTTCCGCAAGTTGTTCTTGGGTGTACCCTTTGCTCTTTCTTTTTTCCGCTATTCTTTCTCCAAATGTTTTATTCATATTTTTCTTCCTTTTTCGATGTTTATTTTGTTTTCGAAAGTGCCTATATTGTACACCCAACGCAGTGCAACGTACAGCGACTATTGGTTGGATTTAACTCAACCATTGGTTGTAAATACAATTTTTGCGCAACTTTTTGCTTGTTTTTGCGGTACTATTGCAGACATAGTACTATATATTTGCATGTTTTTTTGGAATTGTGCTTGTTATTGACGTAATTTTAACGTCACGTGACGGAAACACGAACCTGTTGTTCACTTGTAAAAAGCCACCGATTTTTCAATCGCAAAATGCAACTGTTGTTTTCGGTGGCTTAGTATTATCTATTGTAAATTTTGTCGCGAATATCTTTCACTTGGCTGGCAATCACGGCGTTGTTTTTGCATTCTTCGCTAATCTTGTCGCGAGCGTGCATAACGGTGGTGTGGTCACGACCACCAAAGTATTCGCCAATGCTTGCAAGCGGTAAACTTTGTCCCAAAATGTCGCAAATAAGATAGATGCAAATTTGTCGCGGAACAACAATTTCCTTGTTTTTCTTTTTGCCCACAAGCGCGTCCTTGGTTACGTTAAAGTATTCGCAAGTAGCGTCAACAATGTGGTCGATTGTGATAATGTCGTTGCTTGCATCGGCATAGTCTTTTATCGCATCGTTAACAATGGACATATCGTTTGGATCTCCGCCCACAAGGGTAGAGTAACTGATAATGCGGTTAAGCATACCTTCCATTTCACGGATATTTGTAGTGATTTTTTCTGCGATAA
>CAYOKR010000057.1:0-6524 GCA_964404625.1 uncultured Oscillospiraceae bacterium
GGTAGCACCGGTACGGCGGTTATAGTGGTGGAAAACGGAGATAATCGTATTATTATCGACCACGGAGCTAATTTTGCTATCGACAAGCAAAAAACCTTGCAAATTATCCGCGATAACGTGCAACTGGGCGACGTTTTTGTCACCCAGTTGGAAATTGCCCCCGACTTAGTGGAAGAAGGACTTGTTGTTGCTAAACAATGTGGAGCAATAACCGTGTTAAATCCTGCTCCTGCGGTAAACGTTACCGACAAAATGCTTGCCAATGCAGACTACGTAATTCCTAACGAAACGGAAGCGCAAATTATCTGCGGAATACTTCCCCAAAACTTGCAAGATTTACATAAAGTTGATAAAATGTTGCAAAGTCGTGGTGCCAAAAACGTGATAGTTACGTTGGGCGGAAGCGGGTGCTATGCTTGTGGAGAAATTTTCCCCATTCCAAACAAAGTAACTACTGTAGATACAACCGCTGCAGGAGATACGTTTGTAGGTGCGTTGTGCACAAAACTTGCAGAGGGTGTAAACGTTAAAGATGCTATTGATTTTTGCCAAAGAGCAAGCGCGCTTACGGTAACGCGTTACGGAGCACAACTGTCCATTCCCTATTTGGAGGAACTAAACTAAAATGACCGAACTTCCACGCAACAGAAGGCAACTGTTCAAGTATTTGTTTTTGCGTTGGGACGCCGTGATGTCGATAAGTTTGCTCGTGGCGTTGTTTTCGTTACCGCTTGTAGCAATCGTATTGGCAACGTCTGTGGTAAAAGCAAACATCATGTTACAAATGTCACAGGCAACTACACCAGAACAGTATGCAATCTACGTTTTACGCCTATTGCGTACACAGTCTGTTTGCGGAGCGTTGTCCGTATTGGGATTTTATCCGCTGTGCGTGGGACTTAACGGTGCTTTTAGATACTATAAAAAGACCGTTTGGAGTCAAGGTGCAAACATCAAAGACGATTTTTGGCTTGGCGTAAAAGATGGTTTGAAACAAAGCATTTTGCCGTCGATTTTGTTCGCATTGGCGTATTTGTTTTTTGTGTCGATAAGATGGTTTGTCGACGTGTACGTAACGGACGTAACTTTGCAGGTAATCGCATACGTGATTGTCACGGCAATTATTACGTTTGTGTTTTCTGTGGGTATGTTCGATATTGCGCAAAATCAAATATATCGTTGCGGCGTAATGAATCGTTTGAAAAATGCTGTAATCATCGCATTGTTGCGTTTTCCGCGCAATTTACTCTTTTCGGTAGTGGCGTTTTTACCCTTCGTTTCAACGTTGTTCTTCCCAGAAGTGGCATCGTTAAGCGTGGTATTTGTGGTGTATGCCGTTTACTATTGGGGGACGGTTTCCCTTGTGTGGACGTTACACAGTCATGCATTGTTCGACAAGTATATCAATGCACAGTCCTATCCCCAACTTGTGAACAAAGGACTAAATAATCCGCAGTAAATGTCCGTTATCTCAAAACGGCGTAAAAACGTTATTGTCACGCTGTTCGAATCGTTAGTGGCAAGCTTAGTTGGACTTATTGTTATCTACTATATAATGGTTTTGTGATATTTTTATTGATTTATTAAAGCATGTTGAGTGTTTAATGCGGTATGCTCTTGATTTTTTTGTCGTTTGTGATAAAATATTGTAAAATGATTAACTTTGTTGATTTATCGTAGGAGGAGAATATGAAGGTTACAATCAAAGATATCGCAGAACGCAGCGGAGTGTCCGTTACTACAGTTTCGCTTATTCTTAACAACAAGAAGGTGCGCACTTCCGCAATTACCAAAGCAAAGGTTTTGCAAACGGCACGCGAACTTAACTATGTACCCAATTCTCTTGCAAGGGGACTTATCACCAAACGTACAAACACAATAGGACTTATCTTGCCGGATATTTCCAACGTTTTCTTTTCCCAAATGGCAAAATGTTTGGAAAATCTTCTTGCAAAGCGTGGTTATGCCTTGTTTTTGTGCGATACAAACGATAGCGACGAGGAGCAGGTAATGTACCTGAATCTGCTTTGGGGACATCGTGTCGATGCGCTGGTACTTTGTATTGCAAACGATACAGATAAATCTCTTGTCGGATTGGAACAGTTCAAAAACAGCGGTATACCTATTGTTGCATTCGACCGTTACAGCGACGGAATGAGTTGTCCGCTTGTTGCAACGGATAACGTCGAAAGTGCAAAAAATATCGTTCAACACATCATCGATAAAGGTCATCGTCGTATTGCGTGCATTTCCGGACCGTCTAAAAAGAATTATTCTTCACGTTTGGATGGTTACAAACAGGTGCTTTCTGCTAATGGAATCGACTACGACGAAAGTCTTGTTATGGAAGGCGACTATCGTTACGATAGCGGTTACGAATGTGCTAAACAACTACTAAAACAACACCCCACGGCGATTTTCGCCTGCAACGACATGATGGCTTACGGCGTGTACAAAGCAGTGGAAGAGTGCGGATTATCTATTCCCGACGATATTTCCGTTGTCGGCTTCGACGATTTGATGTTCTCGTCTACGTTGTCTGTTCCCCTTACTTCCGTTCGTCAGGACGTTAACGGAATGTGCGAAAAAATTTGTTCGTTGGTGTGCGATGCAATCGATGGCAACTGTACTAACGAAAAATTTGTGTTTACCGCAACACCGTCTTTTAGAAGTAGCGTTAAAAAGATAAATTAACACTACAATGTATTGTTATTAAAACGCAAAAGTTGGATTTTGAAAGGCATGCGTAACTTTTATGAATCCAACAAAAACGTTTTTATATTTTATCATACAAGACGTTTTGCATATTTGAAGTACAAAAACGAGAGTTTTTGTAGCAAAAAGAATGTTTTGTAAAGATTTTGCGAATGGCAAAAGATTTACTTGGTATAGTTTCACAGGGCAAATTGCTCTCAAAAAGTTTTATAAGGAATGTAAAATTATGGAAAAAACAGTCAAAATCTCCGGTGCAGACGAGCAAACCCCGTCTCGCTCGGAGTATTTTTCTTGGATAAATAACACAAATGAAGGCTCTACGGAAGAGCAAACGCTTGCCAATTTGGAATTTTTCCGTTATCTAAAAGATAATTTTGGTATGCAACTGGATATCTACGCATGGGATGCAGGCAATTTGGACGGCGCCGAAGGTACGTACGAAACGATGGACAGTCCCAAAATAAAGACACAATATCCGCAAGGCTATGCAAAAGTTGTTGCTACTGCAGGTAAAACGGGTACTCGAATGGGATTGTGGGGTGGTGCCGACGGCTATGGCGATACTCAACAACAAATCGACGCTCGTCGCAAAATGTTGGTGGACCTTTGCAAAGACTACAACTGGGCGTTGTTTAAATTCGATGCCGTTTGCGGTGCATTGCGTGCCGATAAGCGTGCCGAATTTGCAAAAACAATGCAACAGTGTCGCAAGTACAGTCCAGACCTTATTTTGTTAAACCATCGCAACGACCTTGGTGAAGCGGAACAATACGCAACCACTTTTTTATGGGAAGGTATGGAAACCTACGTTGACGTACACGGCGTAAACAGCGTAACCGCACCGCACAATCGTGCCTATATGTTTTTCCGCGGACACACCCCGGATAACAAACGCCTTACCGAAGATCACGGTGTTTGCATATCTTCATCGGTTGACTTTTTTGAAGACGACTTGATTTATCAAGCGTTTAACCGTTGTCTTATTCTTGCACCGGAAATTTACGGAAATCCGTGGCTAATGCGTGATGACGAGTTGCCCAAATTGGCACGCATATTCAATTTGCACCGCAAGTATCGTGATATTCTCGTGCAAGGTTTTGCCCTTGACGACTCTTACGGAAATAATGCAATGGTTCGCGGTAACGATAGCCGTAGATTTATCGCAACGGGCAACGCAAGTTGGACGGACAAATACGTAACGATACACCTTGACGAAAGCATAGGTCTTGCTCCGTGCCAAAAGGTTGCAGTTATCATGCATTTCCCGTATGAACAGTTTATCGGCGAATTTAACTACGGTCAAACTGTGGACGTAGTTTTGCAATCTTTTAGAGCAACGTTAGTGGAAATTTGCGACATTTCCGTTGCAGAAGCAATGCCTCGTGATTGCAAATACGAGGTTTTACACGAAACAAACGGCGTAGTAGATAGTATAAATTTGCTATGCGGTACAGTCGGTAACGTATCCGTGCCAAAGGATTTAACTTTGCGTTCTCCCGTTAAATTGGCTACGCTAAAACCAACGGATGTTCCAAACGATGCGGAAAAATTGTACGAAACAACGTGCTTTAGCGTAGATAACGACAGCCTGGAATATCGCTCGCTTGTTCGCAGTGGCAAAACGGAGATTCCTCAAGTGCAAGCGTGTCGAGATTTCTTTTTCAATCAATCGTCCTATAAAGCAAGAGGTTTGGAATGTAGTATTCCGTTCGACGGTAACGACGATACTGTATTCGATACAAAATCTCGCGCATACAGTGGCGGACATCGTGTCGTCGGAGGTTGTTTACGCGTCGATTTTGGTGAAGTTGTTAATGCTGACCGAATAGAAATCGAGTTTTTCGACGGTTTGCAAAATCCACCGCACGTTTTCTTCGAGCAAGTTGTAACGGACAATGCGGAAACATCCGTAGACCTAATAAATTGGCAACACGCTCCGCTTTCAAGCGTGGAAACGGTATGCAACTACACTTTGCATTACTTCGACTATTATGTGGACAAGTCATCTTACAATAACGGACTTCGCAAAAAGATTGTTATCACGCCAAACGGAAAAATACGCTATTTGCGTATTTTCAATCCCGTTGACCGTATTTTTACAATCAAAGTGTTTAACAATGGCAAGCAAATAGGGTTGACTAATCCGCATTTAACTAATCTTTTCGCTCACTACAGCCTCAAGAAAATTTCAAACGTTAGCAGTGCAACCATTCGTTTGCCGCAAGATTTACCGTTACACCCCTATTTGGCGGTTGCCGTCGAAGGTAAAACGGGCGAAGAAGGTGTAAACGTAGTTGCGAAAGTAGACGGAAAACTTATCGCTTTTCCGTCACGTGCACCGGCGTATCCTGCAAACGTGTACGAATGGCGTGTTAAGGCGGTGGACGGTAACTATACTTATTTTTTGCCGATAGACAAATCGTTGGTTGATAAAGATATTACCATTATCGCATCGTTTGTAAATAATGTTGTTCCAGTTGACGTGTATTTGTGCGATGCTAACGGCATTCGACTTGGCAAAACAGTAAATGTTTAATTATAAAAAAAGTTAATATTGAGTTGTAAAAAACAGTTAATATTTGAATGGCAAAAGAGTTAATATTTAGTCGTAAAAAAGTTAATGTTTAATTGTAAAACATATTTCTAACGTAAAAATATCACCCAAAGTTTTTGTGCTTTCGGGTGATATTTTAATTCGGTTCTATAATAAATGTTGTGGCGTGAGAACAAATAGAGCAAAAACGCTTTCGCTAATGTAATTAGTTTGGAAAATAAATCACTTAGAAGAAAGCCTTCGCCCTATGTATTATGTAAATTTTATGTTTATATGGGGTTTTATATTAAAGCAGTGCGCTTGCAACCAAATCGCCTATGGGGTTAAATGCTCCAAACACTGTGTTCAAAATACCGCTACTGCGCGTTCCGTCAAGAAAACCGCCAACAATTTGTGTTAAACTTACGTTTACTCCGCTTGCTGCAAGTTGTTCGTCCAAAGTTGCAAGCCATTCGGCACCACCGCCGGCAATGGCAAATAAAATACCGCCAATCGCCCAAATTATTGCAACGCCAAACACTCCGCCAAGCAGCTTGTCAAAAATTTTTAACAGTTTCAAACGCTTGATAATCCCGGTTATCAGTCCTTTTAGCAGAGTTAACACAAATAGCGAAACAACAAAAAGAACAAAATAAACCACTACCGTACGCAAAAAGAACATCTCGTTGCCGTTGATAACAATGGGCGTATCTTCCAGGATGTTTTTTACAAAGTCCATTTGGCAAACAGTGGGAGTAAGTATCAGTGCGACAGCAGCCGATCCGAAAGTGCAAATCAACGAGAACAAAGATTTTGCCAGTCCGCGTGTCAATCCAATTATAAAAGCAATAAGTGCAATGCCGATAAAAATATATCCTTCAATATCCATAAAACACCTCAAAGCGGATGCTAACGCATACAAACGCAGGGGTTATTCTTCGTTCTTGCGGAATTTGTCGCTCATCCAGTCTTCGACTAATTTGCATATACGATCCAAATCGTCTGCGGTATAGTAATCGATGTAAATACGTCCCTTTGTGCCGTTGCCCATTGCGGAAACTTTTGTTGCGAAAGTGCGTTGCATATTGCCAACAAGGTCGCGCAATTCTCTGCTTTCTTCCACAACCTTTTGCGGTTTTGTTTTTGGGTTAAGGTATTCGCGAACCATCTTTTCCATTTCACGAACGGTCATTTGATTGTCGCAACCTTTAAGTGCCAATTTGTATTGGTCGGCGGTGGGCACAACAACCAACGTGCGTGCGTGTCCTGCGGAAAG
>CAYOKR010000058.1:0-6454 GCA_964404625.1 uncultured Oscillospiraceae bacterium
TTTCCGGATTGCGTCGTCGCGGTTATCCTGCTGCCGCTTTGCGTGATTTTTGCGAACGTATAGGTGTTTCTAAGGCAAATTCCGAAGTGGAAGAAAGTTATTTGCAAGCGTGCGTAAGAGATAACCTAAACGCCAATGCTAACCGTGTTATGGCTGTTTTCGATCCTGTAAAAGTTGTTTTGACAAACTATACCGGTAGCGAAATTTTGTCGGTGGAAGATAATCCCAATGCGGAAGTCGTAACCTATCGTGACGTGCCGTTTAGTAGCGAAATATACATCGACCGCGCCGATTTTGCGCTTGTTCCACCGCCAAAGTATCACCGTCTCAAACCGGACGGATACGTTCGTTTGAAGGGCGCATATATCATTCATTGCGACGATGTAGTGTTGGACGACAACGGCGAAGTAAAGGAAATCCGTTGCTCGGTAGTGCCCAATTCCAAGTCGGGTAGTGATACTAGCGGCGTAAAGGTTAAGGGTGTTATTCAATGGGTGGATGCAAACACTTGCGTTAAAGTTCAAGTACGCAAATTGCAAAGCTTATTGAATGACGTTGTAGACGGCATTACCGATTTTACCTTGCGTTTTAACGATAATTCTATGCAAGTTGTGGATGCCTTTGTGGAACAAAGTTTGCTTTCCGCCAAGGTGGAAGATAAATTCCAATTTATGCGCGTGGGCTACTACGTTTTAGATAAGGACAGCAACGGCACCAATCTTGTGTTCAACGAAATCGTCGGCTTAAAAGATGGTTTCAAAGTCGGCAAGTAGCAGATATATTTGTCAAATATTTTTATTGACGTTGACAAATTGCCTAAAGTATAATATATTTATACACAGTAGTGTTTTGATGCGTTACGTAAAAACAAAGTATAACTTAAGCAAATTGTGTTGCGTAACGGTATCGTATTAACAAACAAACTTTTGTATCAAACAACGTATAAAGGTGTTTTATGAAACTCTGTAAAAACTGTGGAGAAATCAACGAGAACGATTCCCTGTTTTGTTGCAATTGCGGTAAAGCGGATTTTGTTTTCCAAGAGGAAAAGATATGTCCGTTTTGCGGAGCGACAAACGACAAGGGATTTGTTCATTGTACGTCGTGTGGTAAACCGCTTTCGCAACAAACAGCACAATCGACAACGGCACAACCTATCGCGGTAGATCTTCGTCACGAAATGACGGAACTCTATGGCGGTTCTGCTGATCCTACGGAAACAACTGTTTGTCCGCAATGTGGCGAAACGTTGCCACTCACTTCCATTTTCTGTCATAAATGCGGTGCAAGTATTGCACAATTATCACAACACAAAGTGGTAAAACGCAAAATATGTCCTCATTGCGGACAGTTAAACTCCATCGATTCGGTGTACTGTTCCTATTGCTTTTGCACGTTAGCCGATGCTCAAGTTACCCAAATGCAAGTGGTGCACGAAGTTAAAAACCTTGGAGATGTTATCGTAAAGGAGACTATGTTGGACGATGGCTCCGGCAAAAAAAAAGTTTGCCCCAACTGTGGCACACTAAACCCTGCAACGGAAGTGTTTTGTGTTAGTTGCGGTTTGAAGTTGGAAGTAGATCCGCAAAAAAAATATTGTCCCAACTGCAGTACGGAAAATCAAGGAGACGCGTTGTTCTGTATTAAGTGTAACTGGTCGTTCGAAGGCGTTGTACCCAAAGGTCCCACTTGGGAGTGTCCACATTGTAAAGCGCAAAACGAACAAGACGCTACTTATTGTAGCAACTGCGGTAAACCGCGCAAGTAACGGAGGTAATATATGCATAGTTCTAACAGTTTTAATATTTGCCCGCACTGTGGCAACTCCAACACGCTAAACGCTCGTTTCTGCTCTCGTTGCGGAACACAACTAAAAGTTCCCGAAGAAGTGGTAGTTTGCCGTACGTGTGGCACACGTAACTCCCCAATGGCAAATTTCTGTCGTAACTGTGGTAGCCAACTTAAGGTGGGCGAACAAACAAAAATCTGTCCGAGATGCCGTAAGGAAGTTCCCATTGACGATAACGCTTGCTCTTGTGGATATATGTTTGCAACTATTTCGACGGTAACGCCTACCGTAGGCAGTGCAGTATCTGTTCGCAACGAACAAGGTAGTAGCAAAAAAACAAAAAAAGAAAAGGTACTTAAAGGAAACAAACCCGTTGCATCCAAAAAAGGAGGCAGAGTATTTGCTATCGTTGCTCTCGTATTCTTGCTTGCTTTTGCCTACTTCTTTGCAGCGCCGAGTTCATTACGTCCATCCTTCCTAAACTTTGACGGCGGAATTTTTAATACAAGTATCGACGATACCAAACTATACGGACTTGATCAGTTGGAAGGTGTTATCACTGGCGTTATTGCCGCCATTCAAAACCCCGACGGAAATATGTTTAAAGCAATTATCGGTGCGTTTGGTGGCACAGCTTGCGAAATTATCGTCAACGTGATGATGATTGTATTCTTTTTGTGCGTTGTTATCCATTTGCTTGTTTGCATTGTAAGAATATTTAGTAGCAAACGCTCCAAAAAATCTAACAAGTTGTATCTTGTTCTTGCAATTCTAACAACAATCGCAACGGCATTGATATTTATTCCAAACTTTCTTGGCGAAGATTTCTTGGGCGGCATTTTAAAGGCTTTTGTATTGTCAGGCAAAAAACTCGGTTGGGTTGTTTGTGCAATCCCTGCTTACTATTGGTTCTTCTTTTTGTATTCGGCAATTGCAAAATCCAAACCGCTAAAGGAAGTAGTTGGACAGTAATTGCCAATCTAAATAGCTTTGCAAAAGGGTAGCTGTTTGGCGCCCTTTTGTATCGTAAAGGGTTAGGAGTTTTGATGTTTTGCAAATGCAAAAATCGACAAATATGTCAATAAACTGTTTGTTTGATGCAAAAATAATACCACGTGACGGGTAGTTGCCTAATTGTAAAGTTCAACCAATCTGTAAATATTAAGCTTTTTGTATTTTGTGTACAGCAAAAACAAAAGGTGAACATCGTTACATTCTTTAGCTTCAACAAATAAACAACTGTGTTATCAGTCAAAAAACACCGCAACGTATCTACTTTTTTGTAACCGTTGCAAAATATACCGTCAATCACATTGACCAAAAGAGGACTTATGAAAATTACATCTAACTTTTTGAGAGAAAAATTTCTTAAATTTTTTGCAGACCGTGGACATGCCGTTATTCAATCGGCAAGTCTCATTCCGGAAAACGATCCTTCCGTTTTATTCACAACGGCAGGTATGCATCCGCTAATCCCTTATCTTCTTGGACAAAAACATCCCAAGGGAACACGTCTTTGCGACGTACAAAAATGCGTGCGCACCGGCGATATCGAAGAAGTCGGCGACGACTCCCACTTGACGTTTTTCGAAATGCTGGGGAACTGGTCGCTTGGTGATTACTTCAACCACGAATCCATTAAATGGAGTTACGAATTTTTGACCAGCCCCGAGTACCTTGGCTTGGACGTTAACCGCATTTCCGTTACCGTTTTTGCCGGCGACGAAGATGCTCCGCGTGACGAAGACTCTGCCAATGTTTGGAAGAGTTGTGGAATTCCGGAAGACAGAATTTTCTACCTTCCCAAAAAGAATAACTGGTGGATTGCCGGCACAACAGGTCCGTGCGGTCCCGATACGGAAATCTTTTGGGATACGGGCAAACCTGCTTGCGGAGATAACTGCGATCCAAGTTGCGATTGCGGCAAGTATTTGGAGATTTGGAACAACGTATTTATGCAATTTAACCGTCAAGCAGACGGAACTTATTTGCCACTTGCACAAAAGAACGTAGACACAGGCATGGGCTTGGAACGTACCGTTTGCGTGTTGAACGGTCTAAAATCCGTGTACGATATCGATTTGTTTGCCGGTGCACTTGCAAAAATCCAAGAACTTTCCGGCAAAACTTACGACGAAAACACCAAAAAGGCAATGCGCGTTATTGCCGACCACGTTCGTACGGCAACATTCCTTTTGGGTGACCCCGTGGGCGTGGTACCAAGCAACGTCGACCAAGGCTACGTTTTACGCCGTTTGATTCGTCGTGCCGTTCGTATGGCAAATTCGTTAGATATGCCAAAGGGTAGCATTGCACAAATTGCACAAGTCTACATCGAAGTGTACAAGGACGTTTACACCGAACTTGCCGAAAACGCATCTAAAATTATTGACGAACTCAACAAGGAAGAGGAAAAATTCTCAAAAACACTTGTTGCAGGCGAAAAGGAATTTTTCAAGGTTATTTCTCACATCCAAGGCAACGTTGTTCCCGGTGGAACGGCTTTCAAATTGTATGATACCTTCGGTTTCCCTGTGGAAATGACTGTGGAACTTGCGCAAGAACAAGGTTACACTGTTGACGTGGAAGGTTTCAAAAAGAAGTTTGCCGAGCACCAAGCAAAATCACATGCAGGCTCCGAACAACGCTTTAAGGGGGGCATGGCAGAAGGCGGTGGTGTCGAAACCACACATTTGCACACAGCAACACACCTTTTACAAGCAGCATTGCGCCGTGTTTTGGGTGACGAAGTAAAACAAAAGGGTAGTAATATCACTCCCGAACGTTTACGCTTTGACTTTAGTTTCGGTCGTCCTATGACAGCGGAAGAAATTGCCGAAACGGAACGTTTGGTAAACCAAGCAATTCAAGCAAAAATGCCTATCACTTGTCAAGAACTTCCCATCGAAGAAGCACGCAAAACGGGTGCAATCGGTTTGTTTGGCGATAGATACGGCGAAGTAGTAAAAGTTTACACTATGGGCGATTTTAGTAAAGAAATTTGCGGTGGTCCCCATGCGGAAAACACAGGAGACCTTGGCACGTTTGTTATCACTAAGGAACAATCCAGCAGTAGTGGTGTACGCCGTATCAAAGCGGAACTTCGTAAGTAAGTTGTGTTAAAAATATTTACAATATACAAAATTCCCGAGAATAATTATCTTCTCGGGAATTTTGTATAATAAAAACAGGGGCGAGAGTGTAATCTCGTCCCTTATTTTGTATGGTGAATGACACTTTTACCATAATAAAAAAGGTTTGTGTTATGCTAAGTTTGATAATTTACCAATATAAACGTTTGGCGTTATTTAGTGTTGTTGATTGTTTTAGTGATACCGTAATCGTTTTGCGTGTTATGGCTAAGTTATCCCTTGATTATGTTTTTGTGCAAAACGCCGTAGTGTAAAGTTTAACTTGGTATAGCCTTTTTGTGATAGTGCAAAAGCATAGAGTATTATTGCGTTTATGCCGAATGCTTTAACGTATCAAAACGTAATTAGTTGTAGTGCGGTAAATTGCCGATTGTATGTTGAACTATAAACTGTTCACAATGTCGTGCGCTTGTTTTTCTAAATTGTGTCTTAATTGTTCATCGGTTATTAAACAAGTGTTAGCGTGCACGTTGTGAATGCTGTTTTTGATTACAACTTTTAGCAAATCAATGCCGATATAACAATCTGTGGCAACGTATTTGTATAGGTACGGCTTGATGTTTTCGGCAACGTCCAAAGCGCGTTTGCATACTTGCATAACTTGTATGGGTACAAGTGCTGATTTGTGATACTCTTTTTGCAGAGCGGATTTTTCCGATTCGCCGTTTTTCACTTGGTGCGATACTGTAATTATCTTTTGAAAAGCGTCGGCATCTTCTTGCGCTAAATCCTGCAATTTTGCAATGCAACGTTTTAGTGTTGGCAAACAGTTGGCAAGATATTCGTTTTCTCCTTTGGTCAAAGTGACTTCTACCGCCATTTGACATAATGCGCAAGCGGTAGCACCAACCATTGCCAAAGCACTTCCGCCACCGGGAGTGGGACTTTTGCTTGCCAAAATTTCGTTGTATTTTTCTATTGTCATTTGTTTGAACATGGTTTTTACCTCAACGTAACCATTGTATCATTTATTGTTCTTGCCGTCAAGTTAGACGTCGTTATTTGTATATGTGAACATTTGCGCATTTGATTACGTCTGCATATTTTACCATTGATTTTACATTTGTTAAAAGTTATTTTTCAAATGCAAAATTGCGTACGTGGTTATAAATTTTATTATACGTTGTCACCTTTTTAAGACATTGTTACATATTTTATTGATGTTCTGTATTGTTTTTAACTATAATTATTCGGTACTTTATTGTTAACGACATAAGCGGATTTTTTTTGAAATTGGAAAAGTGGCCAACAATGTTAAATTATTATTTAGATAGACAAGCAAATCATTTTGACATATTTGTGTTTTTACGCCAAAAATGTAATTAGCGAATTTTAATTTTGTTTTCTAAATTCATCTTCTTTTTGCTACTCAAAACAATGCGATTTTGTGTACATATATTTGTTGACAACGTGGTGCAAATGTAGTATAATACAACTATAAAACCTATCGAGAGTAATGGAGAGACGGACTCGTTGAAGTTACAGCAACCTGATGTATTAAGGTGCTAAATTC
>CAYOKR010000059.1:0-4958 GCA_964404625.1 uncultured Oscillospiraceae bacterium
TCTTCGTAAAATATAATACGCAAAAGGACAAAACAATGCCACAAAAAGGAAATTTTTGATTGCAAAATCTTTGAACGCAACAGCCAATCAACACAGACAATTGCCATATCGAAGAAAAATCACGAATATTAAACGCATCTAAAAACTACACCGAATGGCTGTTTATCGACATTTTGACTTACAAAATAGACTATTCACCACATCAAAAAGGAATTTTGCACCATGATTTATTTAGATAATGCATCCACAACCAACTACAAACCACCGCAAGTTATCAACGCCATTGTGGAATGTTTAACAAAATACCCGTTCAATCCTCACCGTGGCGGAAAAGTCTCCGTCGAATTGCAACAAAAAATTTACGACGTACGCAAAAAATTGTTACTTTTGTGCAACAATCAGGGCGGTAACGTTGTTTTTACAAGCGGATGTACCGAAGCGTTAAACTTAGCAATATTGGGATGTGCAAAACGCGGACACGTTATACTTACCGCAACCGAGCACAACTCTGTTTTACGTCCGGTGATGCAACTAAAAACAAAAGGCATTGTGGATTTTTCCGTAGTAACTCCCGACGAATCGGGACAAATAACGGTGGAAAATTTGCAAAAAGAATTGCGTAACGACACCTACATGCTTATTGTCAACCAAACGTCTAACGTTACGGGCACAAGTCAACGTCTAACGGAAATAGGTATGTTCGCTCATCAACACAACCTGATTCTTTTGTGTGATTGTGCGCAATCGATGGGGTATTTTCCTACTGATATGGCAAAAAACAAGATAGATATGCTTACCATCGCACCACACAAAGGACTTCACGCAATGCAAGGCGTAGGCGCGCTGATTTTTAACCAAAGAGTTTGCCCAAAACCTATCAAATTTGGCGGAACAGGTACGGAAAGTCATCTTCTTACGCAACCTACAACGCTTCCCGACGGATTGGAAAGCGGAACTCAACCTTGCGCAAACATTTTGTCGCTTGGCGCAGGCATCGATTGGTGGTTAAAAAACTACAAACAATCGGCACAAAACATAAATTATTGCCAAAGTTTGTTGCTACAAGGACTACGTTCCATACCTGACGTAAAACTGTACTCGCAAGAAAACAAAAGCGGAGTTGTCGCTTTCAACATAGGGCAAATGGATAGTAATGCCGTTGCCGACTACCTTGCAGAACGGTACGATATCGTCGTACGTGGCGGATTGCACTGCGCACCGCTGATGCACAAATATCTTGGTACCGAAAATCAAGGTATAGTGCGTGCAAGCGTATCGTGTGTTACCACCAAGCAGGAGTGCTTTGCCCTACTCAACGCCGTACAGACATTGGCAAAAGGATAAACGTAGAAATAGACCTATACAAAATAATATTTTAATATAATTACTCCGCAAAATCAATTGGTACAAATCAACAAATAACTAATGCAATAGCCTGATATCAACAAACACGCGTTTGATATTGATGCAATCCTCAAAATAATACGCAAAAAAGTTAAAAAACTCTCGCAAAATTGCGAGAGTTCTTGTTTTTTGTGATATTAGTTTTTTTACAACGAATAACGGCTGTTACCAATTAAGAAAATTTTAAAGCGTTGTGATAATTGACGAATTACTGTAGTTATTCATACAACTTAGATACGGGCAAATCGGTGTATAGGCGTTCGATTGCTTCGGCAAAAATGCCTGCAACGGAAACAACTTCGATTTTATCCAACTTTTTCTCTTGAGGAAGTTCGATTGTATCAAGAACGACAATTTTGTCCAAAGCGGAATTTTGCAAGCGTTCGATTGCCGGACCGGATAGTACTGCGTGAGAGCAACATGCAATAACACGTTTTGCACCGTTATCTACCAATGCTTGAGCGCCTTGGCAAATTGTGCCGGCAGTATCGATCATATCGTCCATCATAAGGCAAGTGCGTCCTTTAACATCACCGATAAGGTTCATTACTTCCATAACGTTGGCACGAGGACGGCGTTTGTCGATAATTGCCAGCGGTGCATTAAAACGAGTTGCAAGCGCACGCGAACGCACCACACTGCCCATATCCGGGCTGACGATTGTAAGGTCGTCCAATTTTTGAGTTTTGACGTATCTTGCCAAAACGGGCATACCCATAAGATTATCTACGGGGATGTTGAAAAATCCTTGCAACTGACTGCTGTGCAAATCCATTGTCAACACACGGTTTGCGCCTGCGGTTTGAAGGATATCTGCAACCAATTTTGCAGAAATAGGATCACGTGAATGCGCTTTGCGGTCCTGACGAGCATAACCGAAGTATGGCACCACCGCCGTGATACGACCTGCCGACGCGCGCTTCATTGCGTCGATAATAACAAGCAGTTCCATAAGGTTGTCGTTTACGGGATTGCAAGTGGACTGAATAACAAAAACGTCGCAACCGCGAACGGTTTCCTTTATTTGCACGGACGTTTCGCCGTCGGAAAACTTGCCACACTCGATTTGACCGAGAGGTAACTCCAACTTGTCACAGATTGCTTGCGCCAATTTTTTACTTGCATTGCCTGCGAAAATCTTGATAGAGCCATGCGTTTGATTTATCATTTTGCTACACCCCCAAAGTGATTTCACCACAATTATATAGTTTTTGGCAAAAAGTGTCAATCAATTAACCAGCGCAAAACACATCTACCGCATAATATTTGATAGTTATATTTTTAGGCGGATGTAAAGATGCGCAAAAACAAAAATGCGTTGTTGAATGACAGGTATCGCAAAGAAATCCATTAGCGAAAAAGTCCGTCTTGCAGTTGATATTATTTGTGAATTGATTGCAAGAAAAGTACACACTTACAGTCAAAAATTGAAAAAGCAGACGAAAACCGCCTGCTTTGGGTTGTTTGGTTACAAATTGATGCAAAAACTATCTACAACACTCTTCGTAGTCTTGGCAATAATGTGCCGTTACGCATTCGCAACCATTTGTTACCGTGATTTGTGCGAGCTTGCAGTTGTTGTGCTCGCCGTGATGCATGCAAGAGCAAACATCGCATTTGATTGTTTGTTGGTTATCCATAATTATACCTCCTTTTGAGTTAAGTTTGTACAATTTTTACGCAAACAATACACGCCAACACAAAAATATGGTTTGGTGGCAACGTAAAATGTGCACTTTTACAACAAACAAGATATGCAAATAGCACAATAACACAAAATTAGAGAAAAGTAAAATATCCAAGTGACGACGTGCTTTGTATTAGGTAAGTTTCAATTATCTCAAAATTATACAGTTACATATACAACACGTTGTGTTATCTACCGCGGAAACAATCAAATAGTTTTGGAACTGCCCGATTGAGAACTATGTCGATACAAAAACAAACGTACACATGGGGCGTAAAAGATAAAAATTGATACCAATTTTACGGCAAATCACAGGCAAAAGCAGTAAAAAATCCTTTGTGGTCGATAAACATTGACTTGTTGGCGAAAATGCGGTATAATGTAGCAAATTGAAGGAAAACTTCCCAAAAGGAGCAATATTTATGAAAGTTTTACTTTTACAAGACGTAAAAGGTCAAGGTAAAAAAGGAGAAATCATAAACGTTAGCGACGGCTACGCAAACAACTTTTTGCTTAAAAAGGGGTTGGGCAAAGTTGCCACTGCCGACACTATCAACGCCGTTGCCATCCACGACAAGGCTGTTGAAAAACAAAAAGCACAAGAAAAACAAGATGCAATGGACAGGGCCAAGGCGCTTAAAGGCACTCGCATTACGCTTGTTGCATCCAAGGGTGCACAAGGCAAAATGTACGGAAGCATCACCAATAAGGAAATTGCCGAGGAACTTGCAAAACTTGGTTACACCGTAGACAAAAAACAAGTCGTTTTGAAAGAACCCATCCGCACTACCGGTATTTTTACAGTAACAGTTAAACTATTTGCCGAAATTTCCACCACCATCGAAGTAGTCGTAGAGTAGGAAACGACAAGGTTGCAACACAAACCGAAACATAATACGAAATTAATTTTTGCAAAACGTTTAAAAACAGTCGTGTTGCTACCAATAGTTTAGTGCCAGTTAACTACACGACAAAAACTGTAGAAACTACTTTAATTTGACTTTACAAAATCCCCATAACAATAAATTAAGCTCGACTTTTAGTAAGTTGAGCTTTTTGTTTTTAGTTTTTTTATATTATTTTATACTATTTTTATATTTTTTTGCATTTGTCGAAAAAAACATTGAAAAGATTTTTTGCGTGTGTTATACTATAAACGGCGTACAATTTAATAGTAAATCAATGACGAACACAGGGTATAATTATACCTTTTTTCGGCATACTCCCATTATATCAATTTGCAAAAATCGCAGATTTCTAATGGGAGTATTCGTCATTCCTATTAAATTGTACGCCATACAGCGAAGTCTGCGATTTTAGTGCGTCGGCTTTGCTCGGCGCACTTTTTTATTTTGTAGAAGGTGCGACTATTATACAAAAGGAGCGCCCCAAAAATGGCAAACAATTCAAGTTTACGCAGAGCAAGTAGAGATAAGAATGACGAATTCTACACTCGATTAGAAGATATTGAAGACGAATTGTGGCACTATCAAAATTATTTCAAAGGCAAAACAGTGCTTTGCAACTGCGACGATCCCTTCGAAAGCAACTTTTTTAAGTATTTTGCGATGAATTTTAACTTTCTACAACTTAAAAAATTGATTTGTACTTGTTACCGGCAATCACCCGTCGCTTGGACGCAACTCTCTCTTTTCGAAAATGAAAACATTGTAGTAAAAACAGAAGGGGGAAAGGATCCCTACAAAATTGAAATTACCGAAGTTGAAGATTACAACAATGACGGCGCAGTGGATTTAACAGACGTAGAGTATCTGCTAAAAAATAAAAAGAACAGTTTGAGTATATTGCGCGGTGATGGAGATTTTCGCAGTGCAGAGTGCATTGAATTGCTGAAAGAAGCAGATAT
>CAYOKR010000059.1:5058-6318 GCA_964404625.1 uncultured Oscillospiraceae bacterium
AACGTAGATAAAGTTGCAGATATACCTTGCGACTATTATGGGGCTATGGGTGTACCCATTACGTTTTTAGACAAATACAATCCCGAACAATTTGAAATGATAGGAATAATGAACACTGGTGAAGAGAACGTAGGAATAAGATATCCTGGCACCCCACATGGACGTCCATTGGTAAATGGCGTAGAAAAATATTTACGAATACTTATAAGGAGAAAAAACAATGCAAATTGAATTACACGAAATTGCAGTTAGAGATATTGTAGACGGCTATGTGGACAGCGACGAAAACGGCGTTGTTGGTTATGGCGGAAGATTGAATATACGCCCTGCCTTTCAACGCGAATTTGTGTACAATCGAAAACAAAGTGATGCCGTGATTGAGACAATTATGAAAGGTTTTCCGCTAAACGTTATGTACTGGTCGGAAGACGAAAAAGGCAACTACGAGTTGCTCGACGGGCAACAACGCACCATTTCTATTTGTCAATATGTGTATGGCAAATTTTCATTACAGAGTCGCAAATTCTCAAATCTTACACTAACAGAAAAAAATCAAATTTTAGATTATCGTTTAATGATTTATATTTGCAAAGGGAATGAAAAAGAAAAATTAGATTGGTTCAAAATTATCAACATTGCCGGGGTAGAATTATCTGCACAAGAATTACGCAATGCTATATACACCGGGCCATGGTTAGCGGATGCAAAACGATATTTTTCCAAGAAAGGGTGTGCAGCGACCGACAACTGTCAATATTTGAATGGTGTTGCCAATCGACAAGACTATCTGGAAACTGCAATAAAGTGGATATCGCATAGAGACGATCCTCAAAACAAAAAAGATGACGTTAGAATTAGAGACTATATGTCCATACATCAACACGATAGTCACGCAACACCACTGTGGCAATATTTTCAGTCGGTAATAAATTGGGTAAAAACAATTTTTCCAAATTATCGCAAGGAAATGAAGGGCATAGAGTGGGGATTTTTGTACAACACATACGGAACCGTTGACTACAACCCGCAAGAATTAGAAAAAAAGATTATTGCGCTAATGCAGGACGACGATATAACCAATCGCAAAGGCATTTACGAATATTTGCTTTCCGGCGACCTAAAACATCTTAACATACGAGCATTTTCCGACAATCAAAAACGTCAAGTCTACGAACGTCAACAAGGGATTTGTCCGCATTGCGTTGCTGAAAAACGCGCAAAAACACACTACCAGATTGACGAAATGGAAGCCGACCATAT
>CAYOKR010000060.1:0-6263 GCA_964404625.1 uncultured Oscillospiraceae bacterium
CAATGGTTGCGTGACGAAATGCGTATGATTCGCTCCGCTCCCGAAACGGAAACCTATGCCAAACGCGTTTCCGATACAAACGGCGTGTACATTGTGCCTGCCTTTACCGGACTTGGTGCCCCATATTGGGATGCCGAAGCGCGCGGAACGGTTGTGGGTATCACTCGCGGAACAAGTAAAGAACATTTTATCCGTGCTGCGTTGGAAGCAATCGACTACCAAGTTTACGACCTTGTAAACGCAATGAAAAAGGATAGCGGTGCGCAAATTACCAGTCTTCGTGTGGACGGCGGTGCGAGTGCAAACGATTTTTTGATGCAGTTCGAAGCAGACATCTTAAACGCTCAAGTTGTTCGTCCCAAAGTAGTGGAAGTAACAGCCATTGGTGCAGCCTACCTTGCAGGGCTTGTTTCCGGCTATTGGCAAGATATCGAAGATATTCGCGCTAATATCGAAATTGACAGGGTATTTAAGCCAAATATGACTGAACAAAAACGTGCAGAACTTATCGACGGTTGGAATCATGCTGTTCGTCAAACTCGACTTAAGTAGTTGTTTTATGCTTTGCGATTGTTGTTTTGCATTGCAATTTAAGCAAACCAATATTGTAAATATTGCGTTAAAACGAATTTTGGTGATTGCATACAACATTACGACTACCAGTTGACTGAAATATAGCCAGCCGTTTATCAACCGTTATTTCGCAAAATTGCATTTTATTGAAATAGTTAGACTTTGGTAAAAGGTACAAAAGTGGTTTGGCGTTCACTAAACGTTAAGTAAATTATGATTCTGTACTTCGAGTATGTAAAACTTCCAAACAAAGTTTATTTTAATTGATAGTTATCTTTACATAACAAAAGACCTTGCCAACTGCGACAAGGTCTTTTGAGTATAAGGTGATTTGGTTTATGGTCAGTTTTGTCAATTTAATGTTCGGCTATCAAACACTTATTCTGTCGTAGGGCGGTGGCTTACTGCTGCCGATACTGACACGTATCTTTCAATCGCCGTTTTCAAATCAACATTTTTGATTCTATCGTGTTGAAATTACTGTGTGAACCATTTTTTTTACAAAACGATATCGCAAATCTTTGCAAAATCGCCGTCGTCGATGGTGTAAGTAGGAGCAATATCGTCGTTGTGGGGCAATCTGCCCGTGTTCAACCATATGCAATTCATACCTGCGTTTTTTGCGCCGACAACGTCACTGTTTAGGTCGTTGCCCACGTAGATACACTTTGTTTTGTCAAGATGATATTTTTCCAACACAACGTCAAAAAATTGCTTGCTCGGTTTTGCAATTCCGTAGTTGGAAGATAGCACAATGCCTTTGAAATACTTTGGCAATCCAAATTTTTTAAGTTCGTTACACGTAAAACTTGCTTGCGCGTTGGAAAGAATGTACAATTTTTTGCCCGATTGTTTTAGCTTTGCTAACGTTTGCAACACGTTTTCGAACAACTGCAACTTTCGTGTGGATGCTACTCTAAATGCTTGTGTGACAAACTTTGCCGTTGCTTTGTTATGCACACCTTGGCTTGCCATAATGTCGTAAAATATCTTTGCAACGTCGATTTCCGGGTGGTTGCAACGTAATTTACCTTTTGCAATTTGTTTTTGGCAACTGTCAAAAAACATCACTTTTATTTGCTCGGGCAACAGTTTTACGCCGTAAAAATCCAACAGTGGAGCAACCGCTTGCCACGTTGATAGGTCTTCTTCGTCTGTCCACACATCAATCATTGTGCCGTAAATGTCAAAAATAATATTGTCGTACATTGTTTTTCTCCTTTTGTTAGATTTGTTTAGTATCGATATAACTGCTATTAAAGATTTTTGCAAATATCTTGGATTGTTGGATAAATTTGTTGTTAAATACAAATCGTTTGCCGATGGCTTGTCTTAATCCGTATAGTTTTCGATTATATTAGCAGTGCTATGCAATTTTGTGCGGTAACTATTTGCTTTTTCGTCCACATTTTAGCACAAAGGTGTAATTTTGTCACATTAATAACCTAAATATTCCACGCCAACAAGTAAAATTTCGTTGATTTTCGGGTTGGCGATTTTGTATTTTAGTATTTTGCCAAATCGAGTGCGCTCCACAATGCCAACGTCACGCAACAATCGTAGTTGATGTGATACCGTTGTTTGGTTAAGTTGCAAAACGCGTGCCAGGTCGGTTACGCACAGTGGAGAAATTGCTAAGGCGGAAAGCATCCTGACGCGTGTTTGGTCGGCAAGTAGTGCAAAAAATCTTGCAATTTTGCAGGTGTCTTGCGACGTTGGCATATAACTATCTAAATCATCCAAAATTTGCGGTGTTGCTTGTAGCATAAAACCACATTCCCCCAAGTATATTGTTACAGGTTGTACCTTTTTGCAACAAAAATTATACATTTGTCACAATGCCGAAAACTTGCGCATATTGTAAGATAAAAACAATCTTTGGAAAATCAAGGGGGGAAACTATGAACATAACTCGAAGCCTTTTGTACTTGTTGCTGTTGTATGCCGTGTTAGACAAAGACAACAAATTATCGCTAACAACCGGTCTGACCATTGCTTTTGTGATAATGTTGCTAAATTGTTATTTTGGTAATAATTTGGGGTTGAACAACACTTCGCGAAACGGCAACGGAAATAACTGCTGTTGCGGAAATTCCTTTTTGAATCTCAACGGCATTTAACCTCCTGCATTTTTGTCGTTGAACTCAAAAAAGCTCAATACGTATTGCGATTTTTGCAAAAAATACAACAATTTTTCAAACTAAATTTGGCAAATTGTCAAACTGAGTGTAAAACTATATTGCCTATAGAACTTAAAAGTGTAAGCTATCGTGCAACACTATTGCACCACAGATTTACGTGAATTGTTTTTATTATTTACCTGTTGTACTTAAAAGTATAATTCATCGAATAAAAAATGAGACGGAATAACATCCGTCTCGTTTTGTGTTTGGTTGTTTTTTAGTCGAGCAAATCTTCGTAGCTAACGTTAAACAAAGTTTTTAGTGCTTTCAATTCGATATCTGTAACAAATCGTTGTCCGCTTTCGATACGCTGAATAGCATTTTTGTCAACGTCAATGCCTAATAGTTGCAGTTTCTCTGCCAACATTCTTTGCGACATTTTAGGACTTTGGTTCTTTCTTAAAGCGTAAATTTTGGCTCCAGAAATATTGTTTTTGTGATCTGCTGACTTGTTTTTAAACATAGCTACAACCTTATTTTGACATTTAGTGCTTGACAAACAATATTATAGAGCGTATAATTTTAATAATGACATTCACTAAATGTCAAAATGCCATTGGAGGAATTATATGAAAAAGACGATTTTGAGAGTTGCAATACTTGTGATGATGTTTATTATGCTATTGAGTCTTGTAGCTTGTTCTGTTACGCAGGACTATAAGAAAGCTCGTAGGAATTTACGTGATAATGACTACACAGTTAGGGTGCTTGATAGACAAGATTTAGGTGTTTCATATGCTGATAGTGTAACTCTATATAAGTTCACTGATTGTATATATATTAACAACGATACGGCTAAAGAAATTTATGAAATTACACATGATGTTAGGCAAGACCTTGCAAATATAGAAAGGGATTTAGATAAACTTATTGAGGCATACGATGAAGACGATGAAAATATTCTTTTTGCTCTCTATTTTGAAGACTCAAAAACTGCACGTGAATATTTCAATTTGATTGAAGATATTTTTGTAATTGGCAAGAGAGAAGGTCTTAAAGCGTTTGACAAAATTAAAAAAGCAGACTTAACGTATGGTGTAACAGGTGTTGTTGTATACTTTGGCACAAAGGATGCAGTTAAAGCATCACGCTAATCTAAAGGTTGCAACTACTATCATTAACTAAATTTGTTTGCATTACCACATTTTTAACCAAATTACGTACAAAAGACGAGACGGATATTGTTCCGTCTCGTCTTGTATTATGCTCAAATATTCAGTTTTTGTGTGTTGACCATTTATCGTGCTGTAATTGTTTATCAATAATTGATAGCTAAGTTTGGTTCGCGTTGTGTTGGATTTTAATTTTATTAAATCAGTTTGCAATTTATCGACGTTTTGCGTTTATATCTTTTACAAAATATTTCTATTTTTTTTCATTGCAAACGCCGTTGGCAATAACAAATTGTTTGCATTCGCCAAGTAGTTCCGTGGAAATTTCCGTTGCGCTTGTCAACAAAATTTGTAACCGTTTGTCAAAGTTCAGTAGTCGCTTTTGTCTATCGAAATCTAATTCACTCAACACGTCGTCTAATAACAAAACGGGATATTCGCCGATAATATCTCTAAATATCATCAATTCTGCAAGTTTTAACGATAGTGCCGTGGTACGCAGTTGTCCTTGACTACCGAAAGCGCGCACGTCCACGCCGTTCACTTTCAGACAGATATCGTCGCGTTGGCAACCTACCGACGTATGTCGCAAACCGAAATCCTTTTCGATGCTATTTTGTAACAAATTTAGGTAGTTTTGAGTTAAATCCTTGATGTTCTCACCGTCAATCTGCGTAACATAACTCAAATCCAATGTTTCCTTGCCATCGGTAAGTTTTTCGTGACAACGCTTTGCATAAACTTTCAATTTTTCGCAGAAAGCCTTGCGTTTTGCAACGACTCTTGCGCCTTCTTCAGCAATTTGTTCGTCCCAAACAAAAACTGTTTCCCGCAAATTATCCACGCTGTATGCAGTTTTTAGCAAATTGTTGCGTTGCGCCAACGCCTTGTTGAATCGTTGTAAACTGTAAAAATAGTTTTTGTCCGTTTGGCATAGGTCGATATCTAAAAACCTGCGACGTTCCGCCGGCGATTGGGAAATTATCTTTATTTCGTTGGGTGAAAAGTAAATGCAGTTTAGATACCCCATCAATTCCGCCATTTTCGTGATGGCAACGCTGTTTACGGCAATTTGCTTCTTGCCTTGCATTTTGATGTCGAAAGATATTTCGCCGTCGCCGTAACGACAGTTGTAATTTACTTTAACAAAAGCGTTTTGTTGCCCCCAACAAACCAAATCTTTGTCCTTATCGGTGCGAGGAGATTTTCCAATGCAACACAAATAAACGCTTTCCACAAGGTTAGTTTTGCCTTGAGCATTATCTCCAACAAAAATATTTAACCCGTCGCCAAGCACAACTCTTTGTTGCGCCAAGTTTCGATAGTTTGCAAGTTGTATCTGTGTTACCTTCATTGTGAGTCCGTATATGTTTGATAGATTTTATTTAATTAATCGATTTATTTGTAGATTTTAGGTTTAATCGAACGGTTTATTTTATTAAATGACTTATTTTGCAGACTTCTTGATTAAACGATACGCCTATATTATATATTGTATTTGATTAAAAAATTTATTTACAGACTTTCTGTTTAACCAAATGCTTTGCTTGTAGATTTTATTAGATATTTTTTGCAGATTTACTATACCGTTCGTGCCGTTTTGGGAGAAAGTTGATTGTTGTGTTTTTTTCTGTGAAAAATGTTTTTCGACGTTGAACAATCTGCTTTTGACATCAACGCGATCTAATAGTTTGGTATGCGTATCGATATTATCAACGCACTAAATATTATTATACCACAAAATTTATCAATTTTCAACTGTTGGTAAAACATTGTTTGCACGGCTTTAGAGCAAAGTTATGTCAACACCAATCATTTACTTAAACAAACATCAATTTGCCTAAATTTTGGCTGTTACGCCCCCAAAACGACATATTTCGCAAAAATGTTCAAAAAATTATTTTCAAACGTTGTACAATTGACTTTTTATATGATATAATATATATATAAATATAAATGGTGGAGTTTTTGTTTGTTCAAACTGCCTTTTATTGCAATATCGCAACGGTATTTTTCAATGTGACATTGCATTAGAAGTATTGGTGTTTTAATAAGACGGATTGCTCCAACCAATAATTGCAAAATTTTGGGCGAAATGCTCATTACATCATTTTAGGAGGTAGAACTATGCCACAAAACAACAACTACGGCGAAGACCAAATTCAGGTTTTGGAAGGATTAGAGCCTGTTCGTAAACGTCCGGGTATGTATATCGGTTCCACCGACGTTAAGGGATTGCATCACTTGGCGGTGGAAATCGTCGATAACTCCATCGACGAAGCGTTGGCAGGATACTGCAGCAACATCAACGTTATTATCAATGCCGACGGAAGTTTGACTGTTTCCGACGACGGACGCGGTATTCCTTGCGGTATTCACAAAAAGGAAGGTATTT
>CAYOKR010000061.1:0-6248 GCA_964404625.1 uncultured Oscillospiraceae bacterium
ACCACTCCGTTACCATCACCGACGAAGCAATAGTTACGGCAGTGCAACTTTCCGTTAGATATATCACCGATAGATTTTTGCCAGACAAAGCATTTGATGTGTTGGACGAAGCGTGCTCTAAACTTAAACTTTCTAAACACAGCGTACCACCGCAAATTGCCGAGTACTCCGCAAAACTTGCCCGTGTAAAACGCCAAATGGACAGTGAAACCAACAATGCTCAACTTGTAGAGTTGCAAAAGGCGTATCGTCAACTTACTTTGCAACTGGAAAACGCTCAATATGTATATCAACAACAACTAAAAACACAAAACATTACTCTAACGGCCGACGACGTTCGTCAAGTAGTAAGCCAAATCACAGGCGTTCCCGTTACG
Organism: uncultured Oscillospiraceae bacterium; assembly: GCA_964404625.1. Lineage (GTDB taxonomy): Bacteria > Bacillota > Clostridia > Christensenellales > CAG-314 > Fimimonas. Next base: position 378 of record CAYOKR010000061.1, read on the forward strand.
GAACTCACTCGTGAAGAACGTGATAAACTCGTTCACTTGGAAGAAGAACTTTCCAAACGTGTTATCGGGCAACAACAAGCGGTAAAAGTGGTGTCATTGGCGGTGCGTCGTCAACGCGCAGGTCTAAAAGACCCAAACAAACCCATTGGTAGTTTTATCTTTGTAGGACCTACCGGTAGCGGTAAAACGGAACTTACCAAAGCGCTTGCCGAGTGTCTTTTCGGTAGCGATAGCGACGTTATTCGCATAGATATGAGCGAATATATGGAAAAACAATCTACTGCCAAACTTATCGGCGCGCCCCCGGGATATGCCGGCTACGACGAAGGCGGTTACCTTACAGAAAAGGTACATCGCAAACCTTATTCGGTAGTGCTGTTCGACGAAATTGAAAAAGCACACCCCGACGTTTTTAATTTGCTGTTGCAAATCTTGGACGAAGGCAGATTGACCGATTCTCACGGCAAAACGGTAGATTTTCGTAATACCGTTATCATAATGACCAGCAACATCGGTATTAGCGATACCAAAACGCCCACGATCGGCTTTGCAGGTAATAGCAACTACGAAGTTATGCACAACAATGTCGAAAAAGCCCTCAAAAAGTTTTTCCGTCCCGAGTTTTTGAACCGTGTGGACGAAATAGTACTGTTTAATTATCTTGGTAGAGAAGAAACTCTCAAAATAACCGAACTACTTTGTTTCGGGCTTGTAAAACGTTTGCGCGGCACTTTGGAACTGCGCTTTACCGACAAAGCAATCGAATACCTTGCCAACGTAGGTTTCGACAAGGACTACGGTGCCCGTCCGCTAAAACGTGCAATTCAACGCAACGTCGAAGACGCCCTTGCCGAACAACTGCTAACAGGTACTATTTCCAAAGGCAACACGGTAGTGGTAGATACCCAAAACGGCAAAATAATTTTCTACAAACAGTAACGAAATTCGTTGTAGTTGTTGCAATTATTATACCGTTTGCTCAAAATATTATTAATTAGTGTGGATAATACCATTTGCAACCCTTGACAACAGTTGATATTTTTGTCGTTTATGAATTTTTTTACCAACCATAAATAAAATTTAAGGTTTTTGTGTATTCAATAAGTTGTATATATTTTGCAAATATGGTAAAATATTGCTTGGTTTTAGCAAAACGTTTTACGTTTTTGCTAAATACAAATACTAAAGTGAAAATATTATCGTAATAATAAAAGGTGTTCTTATGAAAAAAATTGCAATTCTCACAAGCGGTGGCGATAGTCAAGGCATGAATGCTGCCTACTATGCGGTTGTTCACCACGCAATTAGAAACGGTTTGGAAGTTTACGGAATTAAATATGGCTATAAAGGTCTTATCGAAGGACAAGTTCAACGTTTGTCCATGCACGACGTAGAAAACGTTATGCACCGTGGCGGTACGGCTTTGTTTACATCTCGTTGTCCGGAAATGCGCACTGTCGAAGGCAAACAAAAGGCAGTAGAAAACTTGCGCAAACACGGTATCGAGGGTATCATCGTTATCGGTGGCGACGGTAGTTTTATGGGCGCACGCGCTTTGTCGGTAGAGTACGGCATCAACGCAATCGGTATTCCGGGAACAATCGACAACGACCTTGCCTACACCGATTTTACCCTCGGTTTCGATACCGCTGTAGAAATTGCCGTAAACAATATTAAAGTGTTGCGTGATACAATCTACTGCAACGATCGTAGCATGGTTGTGGAAGTTATGGGACGTAACTGTGGCGACATAGCATTGTACGCAGGTATCGAAAGCGGTGCGGAAGCAATCGTCGTTCCGGAAGTTCCCTACGATTTGGATAGAATTTGCAACCGTATCGAAAGTAATGCGCAAAACGGCAAACGTTCCAACATCATCATCGTTGCGGAAGGTGCCGACACTGCAGAAAACGTTTGCAAAAAAATCGGTGAAAAAATGCCGGGTCTCAACATTCGTTCTATCAACCTTGGACACCTTCTTCGTGGTGGACACGCAAGCTCTCAAGACCGTTTATTGGGCATCCGTATGGGCGTTCACGCTGTAGATTGCCTTGTTGCAGGCAAAACAAGTCGTGTTATCGGCATCCACAACAACGTAATTTTCGACGAAGATATGGTGGAAGCACTTGCTAAAAAGCGTGTTTTCAATAACGACCTTTACGAACTTGCTTGGAACCTTGGCGAAGTTAAGTAACGCAAATAAAAATTGTACGTAGAACTACATTTTTAGATAGATATTTACAACGAAAACTATTGTAAGTACACGTTTTTTGATAGATACACATAAAAACGTTGCAAAACGCCTGTTTTTGATGGGATTCGTAAATAGACTATAAAAGTGTTTTTGCAAAATTTTGTTGCGCAACTACCAAATAAATAGCTAAAATTGTACGCAGAGAAACCTTTTCTCTGCGTATTTTTTGCGTCAAAACGTTTTTATCCCTTGATTTTGATTTGGTTGTGAATTATAATATATAATAGAAGATTGTTTTCCGCCGATGTTTGTATTATGTATTGCGGTGCAATAGCTATTGACTTAACAAAAGTTTTTCAAAAAATCTAATCTGCTACTATGCGCATAGAATTTGCGTCAAACGGAAACGTTCACAATTTTGGTAAAAGTATTTCAAAACGTCTGCAATGCCACAGTATGTACAAAATTTGTCTCCGCATAAAATTGGTGCGATAAAATATAAATTTAATTTTCAAAGGAGATACCAACAATGATTTACAAAGATTTTCACGGTCTAAAACTTTCCGCGCTGGGTTTGGGGTGTATGCGCCTTCCAACCAAGGGAGACTACAACCAAATCGATGTGGATGCAACCAAACAAATGGTTTCCTATGCAATGGCAAATGGTATCAACTACTATGATACTGCTTGGGGCTACCACGAAGGCAATTCCGAGTTAGTTATGGGAGAAGTTCTTTCCGCCTATCCACGTGATAGTTTTTATCTTGCGTCAAAATTTCCCGGTTTTTGCCAAGAAAATTTCAACAACGTTGCCGGTATTTTCAACAAACAGTTGGAGAAATGCCGTGTGGATTATTTCGATTTTTACCTTTTCCACAGCGTAACGGAAAAGAACATTGACGACTATCTCGATCCAAAATACGGTGTGTACGACTATCTTATGGAGCAAAAACGCAACGGACGTATTCGCCATTTGGGATTTTCCACCCATGGCAATTTGGATACAATCAAACGCTTTTTGGATGCTTACGGCAAGGATTTGGAATTTTGCCAACTGCAAATAAACTGGTTGGATTGGCAACTGCAACAAGCCAAGGAAAAGGTGGAATTAGTTACGTCCTACGGCATGCCCGTTTGGGTTATGGAACCGGTACGCGGCGGATCTCTTGCAACACTCAACGCCGACTACCTTGCACGTCTAAACGCACTCCGCAACGATATTTCCGCAGTGGAGTGGGCATTTAGATTTATTCAATCGGTACCGCAAGTGGTAATGACGCTTTCCGGGATGTCCAATTTTGAACAACTAAAGCAAAATATAGATATTTTTGACGAGAGTAAACCGCTAAACGCCAATGAGATGACGGAAATTTTGTCCATTGCAAGCGAAATTATTTCCGGGGACACAATACATTGCACGTCGTGTAGATATTGCGCGTCGCGTTGCCCGATGGAACTTGATATTCCGCGAATTATCAAAGTATACAATCATCACAAATATAGCGGACGCGCGTTGGATGCCATTGCCGACTTTGACGACGATAAATTGCCATCCGCCTGCCTTGGTTGTCGTGCCTGCGAGGAAGTTTGTCCGCAAGGTATAAAAATCAGCGAAATGATGTCGGCGTTTGCCAAACGTATAAAAACATAATATATTAAAGAGTTTAATTTTTATGAAAATCTACGATATCTCGCAAGAAGTGTTTTCTTGCAACGTCTACCCCGGTGACGACGCTCCGCAAAAGCAACCTGTTCGTCGCATGGACAACGGCGATACCTACAACTTAACAAACTTGTCAATGTGCGTTCACAACGGAACGCATATCGATGCGCCCTTTCACTTTTTTAATGACGGCGCCACTGTGGAAAAAATTTCGCTCGACAAAATGGTCGGCTACTGTTTTGTTACCGATTTTAATGGCGTTTTGACTGTTCAGGACGTCCACAATATCGTAAATCAAGCAAAAAATAGTGCAATTTGCAGTAATCAAAAGGATATTTTCGCAACAAACGAGCAATCGCAAATGTCTGCAATTGACGACTGTTGGCAACGCATTTTGTTCAAAAGAGACGTCGTAATGACGCAACAATCCGCCCAAGTGCTTGCCGATTTAGGAGTGCAACTTGTAGGTACAACCGAGCAAACTTTTGGCACGGAACAAACACTTGTTGATATCCACAAAACGCTACTTTCGGCACAAGTGGTGCTTTTAGAAGGTCTAAAATTGTATCACGTTCCGCAAGGCAAATACTTGCTGTGTGCTCAACCTCTTTGTCTCGCCGGTTGCGACGGCGCACCCACAAGAGCCATTTTGATAGAGTTGTAACAAAAAAGCACTTCACAACTGATGTGAGCCCAAAAAGTTGAACATTTTTGGAGATGCATATCGCAAGTGAAGTGCTTTTGAATGTGATATACAATGATATTCGCTAAACTTCTCCGTATTACAACTAATTGCGTGTTTATAGGCAATATCACAAGTTTACGTACCTATACTTGCAAAGCAATGGCAAATATTGTTGTATTTAACGTTACAAATTATATTACGTTGATTGTGTGTAAATATAAAAACGACGATTATACTGTAAATTTAAGTAATTACATTGACAAAATTTTAGATTAGTTTTATACTTTTAACGTTATTGGGGTATCGCCAAGCGGTAAGGCAACGGATTCTGACTCCGTGATCCGCAGGTTCGAATCCTGCTACCCTAGCCAAACGGTGGCTCGCTTGAGAGTCACAAAAGAACAGGAACGATTTAGCAATCGCTCCTTTTTCTTTTGTTCCTAATTGCATCGCCACCTTAACTATCGAGTAGTACGGACAGTTCGAAATAACGTAGCATTCCGCCTTGCTCCACTTACCCTTACGTTTACACGTCGGGACGAATCCTGCTACCCTAGCCAAACGGTGGCTCGCTTGAGAGTCGCAAAAGAACAGGAACGATTTAGCAATCGCTCCTTTTTCTTTTGTTCCTAATTGCATCGCCACCTTAACTATCGAGTAGTACGGACAGTTCGAAATAACGTAGCATTCCGCCTTGCTCCACTTACCCTTACGTTTACACGTCGGGACGAATCCTGCTACCCTAGCCAAACGGTGGCTCGCTTGAGAGTCGCAAAAGAACAGGAACGATTTAGCAATCGCTCCTTTTTCTTTTGTTCCTAATTGCATCGCCACCTTAACTATCGAGTAGTACGGACAGTTCGAAATAACGTAGCGTTCCGCCTTGCTTCATTTACCTTGTGCCATGCTGGGGACGAATTTAGTCCTATTTGCCGTTAAAACCACACTTTTAGTGTATCTAATTGAATATATCAAATACGTTGTTGGGTTTTTACATTGATACTTAATATGGATAATTAGCGTTTTTATTCTTTGTTAACACAGTAAAATAGTTTAAAATGTTTATTTTTGCGATTGTTTTAGCAAAGTTGCCATTTCTGCTGGCGTTTCTTGCATACCGCGCTTAAACCATTCTTCAATCCACCCATACAACCCGTGGCAAAACCAAGCACGCGTGTAGGCAGTAATGTTATCTTGTGTGTCGGTTGGTCCGCATACGTCTAATACGTTTTGTAAACTAATATGTGCAAGCCCTCTGCGGTACAGTAATATAAAAAGTTCCTTGTGTTTGTAATAATGCGAAAACAAACTTTCAATAATTGTATTCGG
>CAYOKR010000062.1:0-6169 GCA_964404625.1 uncultured Oscillospiraceae bacterium
TAATAATACGATTATCTCCGTTTTCCACCACTATAACCGCCGTACCGGTGCTACCATCAACAACTGATACAAAGGACGTATCGACGTTGTATTTTTTTAGAGAATTGACACATTCGTCACCGAAAAAGTCGTTACCTACTGCACCTATAAATTTGGCGTTTCCGCCCAATTTAGATACGGCAACAGCCTGATTAGCACCCTTTCCGCCACTGTTTGCAATAAAACCGTGTCCGCAAGTAGTTTCGCCCTTTTGCGGTATGCGTTCGGTACGCACCGTTAAATCAAAATTTATACTTCCTAATACAAAAACGTTTTTCATTTTCTATTCCATTTGTTTGCTACGCCCTACGATATGCAAGGCGTAGCAATATTTTAGTGATTTGCACGTTTACACCGCTGGTGCTTCCGTTCCTTCGTAAATAAACACGTTATCTATTGCCATTTCCCACAGACCATTCATACAAATCATAAATTGATAGTTATCATAATCTTGCATAGTAAACGTTTGTTTGAAGTGATAGTCTACGCCGACATTTTTACCTGTAGATATATCTGTATCGGTAGCCACTCCGCCATCTGGGATTTCCACAACATGTGCAAATCTATCGGCAAGTGTATCATCACGGAAGAATACGAATATTTTGCCCGAACCGAATTTTTTGAGTATTTTGTAGTCGAACTCAACGGTGTAGGTTTTGCCTGCTTCAAACGGATAATATTCCAATTTAGTGCGAGCAAATTCGAACCATTGATTGTCGATTACCGGATCGTAAGCTTCCACTTCCACTCTACCGAGTAACGAACAGCGGTCTTTTGTGCCTACTTCGGCATTCATATAAACGGATGAGCCTTCCGTAACACCGACAATTTCGTTAGAATCAAACGTCATACGACCCCAAGCAAATTGTCCCCAGTTAAATCCGCAAGATTGGAAAGTACCTTTCGTGAAGGTTTCCACTTTGTTAAGACCGATTGTGGACGAATAATCAGGTATTACGTTACGCTTAAATCCAACGTCGGTACCTTCGATTACACTACCGGGGGTTGCTGTGATAACAAGATTATCAATATAGTACGCACCGGGCATACATATACCGAAAAATACAGATTGTCCGTCTTCGGTGCAAACAAAGCTGAATGTCTTTTTGGTATCCCAGTTATCTGCACGTTCGTACCATTGACCGATAACTTCAAAATTATCGTCTAAAGTTGTTGCCTTGCTATTGCCGTTTCCCAAAGCAATAAAGTAATAACCGCCGTCACCTACGTCTTGATCCGCACGGAAGTCGAACGATACCGTGTAACGAACGCCCTTTTTCAATGTTACGTTTGTCGAGTCGGTTTTTGCAAGCAAGTGCTTTACGTTGGTGCTTGGACTGTTAAGTAACAATCCGTCGCCTGTCATTGGTACGTCTGATATATCAGCAGAACCCATTGCTATTGGCATAACCAAAGTTTTGCTATCCAACGGATTGTAGTCGGTAAAATCTGTGTAGTAACCGCCCTTCTTTTCTACCCAAACTTCGTCCACACCGATTTCATCAAAGTTGATTGATTCGATTGCAAGTTTACTCTTGCCTTTGCCGGTATGAACAGTGACAGTTTTTTGACCAACTTCGCCACTGATATCTTGCCAACGATAAACGTTGCTTTCGCCTTGACTGTTTTTAACGCTAAACTTGTAGCAATCATCAGTACCAAAATAGAAATTGTTTGCATCAAAATGCGGTTGATACTTAAAGGTGATTTCGTAAGTGCTGTTTGCATCCAATTTGAGAGAATCGATTTTGTCCCAAGTTGTTTTTATAATACCGCTTTTGCCAATTTTAACATTGTTTTTAACTTTGATATCGCCTAACTTGTAAATACGGCTGTTGTTAGAGGTTTCACCTGCCATAGCAAGCGCGATATACTCGTGCTCCGTAGTAGAATGTTGTTCGAACGGAACGGCAACCGCCAAACTGTAAGTTCCGTTTGCAAGATTGCTTGGGATTGTAATATCGCTATAAACGTTGTTGATTTCACCCAACACAAAGGTGCGTGCATCGAACTCGTTATCATCATAGGTATACACAATACTTCCGTTTTCGTCAAGTAACATCAAACGCAACGGCGATACGTAGGGATAAATACCTACAGCCGAGTTAGACCACGTTGTGCGAACTGTAAAGTTGCTACCTGCAGTCACTTCCGTCGGGAACAACGCTTCGTCTACTGCAAGACGATAGCCGAGCATTTCGTTACCGCGATCGATAAAGTCGGTATCGCCTGCGGCAATGATATTTGCCATTTCAACCGCTACCCAGCCTAAAATCGTTGCATTATTTGGACGGATTTTGAACAACATATCGTCCAATGCACTTTCCAACGTGTACTGGCTGCCTGCTGCAGTAATTGTGTAATAATTGTTTGCGTACTCGCCCAAAATCGGTACACGTTTGCCCGAACGGAATGCTTCTGCCATAAGACGTTCGTCGTAGTCGTAACGTAAAGCACTTGCTGCACCGTCACGACGATAGCCTACGCCGTCAGTACGCCATGCCTTGTCAAAAGCACTCCATGTTACGTAGTTTTGATAAGCTTCTTCGTCGGTATAACCTGCCGTATAAGCTCCCGTACTGATATAGTCGGGATCCCAACTGCATGATACAGCCAAACTTTTGCCCGTTTGTGCAAATGCGTCGACGTATTTGTCGATAACGTCGTACAAAACGGATACGCGTTGTTCGGTCGATTCGTAACTGTAACCGTGATGCCATTCGCCCCACATACCGAAACCGCGAATTTCTACCGTTTCGACCATGTCGTTATCTTTGTAGTGTTCGCACAATGCTTCCAAGAATTTACCTAAACGCTCTTGGTAAACAGGGTCTGCCATGTTAGTTACACGTGCAGTTTTAACAGGACCGCTATCGGTATACGGAACCATCTCGTAGCCGACGTTGTATTTTTCGAACAAATAACTTGGGGATGCGTTATAGGTGTACGGCCATACGCAACTATCGGTGGAAATACGTAACAATACGCGTCTACCGGTACTTGTCCAGTAGTCTACCGCTTGGTCGCACATCGTCCAGTCGTAAACGTCTTCGCTTGTTTCGATGTGATGCCACGTTGTAGACAAACTGCCCATGCTTGCTTCGGGCAAATCGCCGGAACTACCTATATCGATATGTCCGCCGTAAGTAGGTTCTTCCAAAACTACCCAGCCGATACCGGGATTATCCAACTTACCGCTAATTCTTTCGGGATTGACAACTTGCCAGCCCTTTTCTACAGTAGTTTGTTTGTTGGTTGTGCATGCCACTGTCGAAAACATTACCGACAAAAGCATCAATACTGCCATAACCACGCAAAGATATTTCTTTTTCTTTTTGGATACAACTCCGCCTACACAAACAGATCCTGCGCACACGACTACTGCGCCTACGGTAAATTCCGTTTGATATATGTTAAAAGTGGATTTTAGAGTGGAGTTAATTTCTTCGTATTTTGCTTGCCAAGTACCAGTTATCTTTGTAGCGGTTGTAGTTGGCATTTCCGTTGCTATATCGTCGTAGACGTAACTTTGCAACAAACATACGTCGTCGAACGTAACGGTGGATTTGTTTTTGTTACTGCCTGTAAAACGTAGTTGCAAATAGATATTTGTTGTATTTTCGACGTTAAACTCGCCGTAAGCAGTGTAGACGTTTGCAGTGTTGCTTGTGTATGAATATCTATCGAACAAAGTTATCGAAGCGCCTTCTACACGGCTACCTTTTGTTGCATCGTAATTAAAACTATAAATAACTGTGTCGTCGTCTGCGTTTACAACGTTAATACCGACGTTGCTTACCGACGTGTACTTAACAAGAAAATACAGCTTGTAGTAGTTTGCCGACAAATTTATAGTTTTGCTGTTGATAGTAGTAATGCTTCTTGCCTTGCTTGTGTAAAAGGTTGCGGATTTACTTCCAAACAACGCGCCATCACTTACAATAGTGCTTTTTTCTGTATCCAAATTAGTGTTTTTGTTACTGTTAGGGTTAGTTTGTGCGTCAAACGAGAAAATCGTATCTGCAAAACTATCACCTTCGAACCCTTCGTTGACAAATGGCTTGTAGGGGCGATAGGGCACATCGGGAGTTTGTTCCAAATGCACCGTGATATCGTCGAACACAACGTAGTTTGTCGATGCGGACGTATCTAATATTGCATCGAAACAAAAATAGCTTGTTGCCGTTGCCGAACTGCGAAAAGCAAGGGAAACTTGTGCGTAACCATCTCTTTGGTCAACAGATATTTCCGTTTCTTCACCGTTTTGCAACAAACCGGGGTCTTGTTCGGTGGTGATACGATTGTAGTCTCCATCAATTGCCATACTTGCAACAACAGGGTCACCGTTGCCCAACGTACGCGCCTTAATAACAAGCCGTTCCATTCCTTGCATTTTTACAAGAAATGTCAGTTTGAGCATATAACCGCCTTCGGTGCCCTTCATTTTGCTGGCACTAACACCAATGCGAGTGTTAGTCCAACCTTCGGTATCACCTTGATACGGAACGGCATTCCATTTTAAGGATTGTCCGCCGTTTAGCGCACCGTCGATGATAGTTTCGAACTCGGCACCTTCCACCCACAACAACGGAGAATTATTATAAATGGAATCGGTTGTAACCTTGTCTGTATCGCCATGAGCAACAGTATAGTTTTCGAAACTGTCGGAATTGAACACCGCATATATCGGCTCATAAACGTCAGTGTCGGTATCTTCGGCAAATGCCATTACCGTTGTGCACAGCGAACAGCACAAAATTATTGCCAAAAGCAAAGTTAAAAGATTTAGCTTTTTCATAATGCCCTCACTTTTTAAGTAATACCAAATAACAACCCGTTTTGAACGGCAAAACTTGACAACGTGTATTCACACCACCGTGTTTTGTTATTTGGTATTGCATAAAACATAGTTTTGAGGTAACCCTGCCGAGAAATGATTGCGTTAGGCATCAAATCTCGGCAGATTACCAAGTTTTTAGTTATTTGTTACAAATTAACTGTTAAATTGAAATGCACCACTAAAAATATCTAAATTTTTGGTTCACGTCAAACGCCATTTGTTACACCTTTCTCTTTTTGATGATAACAAGTACTACAACAACAGCCAAAACAACAACTGCAGATCCTATTGCGATAACAACGCCTGCATTACCGTTGTCGCTCGGTTCAGTTGGTTCTGTAGGTTCGTTAGGTTGTACAGGTTCAACAGGATCAACAGGATCGGGATCTACAGGTTTTGCATTGATAGTAAGTTTTGCACCGGTAAAGTTGATTTCGTAGTTAGCGTTTGCAAGAGTGCCAATTGTGATATCGTATTCGCCGACTGTTTCGCCTTCGGTACGAGTCAATGCACCACTCAAATTATCGCCTTCTACAAGTCCGTTTGCAGTGTAGGTAAGTTCGGGATCTGCTTCGCCCTCCGTTTTGGATTTAGCATCGGCAGTAACTGTTACAGTTGCTTTAGCAATAGTCTTGTCGATTTCGCTATTTGCGGGTGCAAGGTAGTTATCTTTTGCAGTGCCACCCAATTGGTAACTAACAAGAACTTTGCTTGCGTCTGCAACGTCTTTACTATCAAACACAGCAGAGGCTACAGTTACAGTAACGTCGTCATTACCGATAACGCCGTCCAACGTACCTACAGTTACAGTTGCCGTTGGAGTGCCATCGTAAGTTTTATCGGCAACGGTTGTGCCGTCGATTGATAATTGAACAGGTGTGATTGTGATGTTTACGTCGAGAGTTGTGCTTGCAAGTTTATAAGCAGACGCATCTGCACCGGTTAATACAATATTTGTTACGTTGATAACTCTTTGACCTGCATTTGCACTATCAAGAGCCTTGTCGAACGTGCAAGTAACGGTGTGGCCGTTTGCAACGCCTTCCAAAGTAAGCGTAAGTTCGGGAGCGGTTGTCGTTCCGTCGTAAACCTTGGAGAGTGCTTCGCCGTTATACTTAACGGTTACTACAGTACGATTGTCGTTTTGTGCAATAACACTGCTTACTGCTGTTTCGCTTGCGCTTGTAACAACGCTAACGGTATGTTCTTTGCCAAGTTCGGTTGTTGCAAGTTTATTTGCTTTGATTGTAAGTTTACCGTCGGCAATTGTGTAGTCGGCGGATTCGAGAG
>CAYOKR010000063.1:0-5947 GCA_964404625.1 uncultured Oscillospiraceae bacterium
TATCCGTATGGAGTTACATAGTATTTGTCTCCTTCGCGCACAAGTTCGGCAAACAACGTGTTCATCTTTGGTGCACCGATAAACTCTGCGACAAACAGGTTATCAGGCATATCAAACACTTCGGCAGGAGTGCCAACTTGTTGAATGAAACCGTCTTTCATAATAACGATTCTGTCGCCCAAAGTCATTGCTTCCGTTTGGTCGTGTGTTACGTAAACAAAGGTTGTGTCAATTTTTTGACGGAGCAAAATGATTTCTGCACGCATTTGGTTACGCAATTTTGCGTCCAAGTTGGAAAGCGGTTCGTCCATAAGGAACACTTTGCTATCACGCACCATTGCACGACCGATTGCAACACGTTGACGTTGTCCGCCGGACAAAGCACGTGGTTTGCGTGTAAGATATTGCGTGATACCCAAAATTTCTGCAGCTTCGGTAACACGTTTGTACACTTCGTCGTTGGGAACTTTTTTCAAACGAAGGCTAAATGCCATGTTTTCGAATACCGAAAGGTGCGGATAGAGCGCATAGTTTTGGAAAACCATTGCGATATCGCGATCGCGAGGTTGAAGATCGTTAACTACTTTGCCATCAATTTCGATAGTACCGTCGGTGATATCTTCCAAACCGGCAATCATACGCAAAGTTGTGGATTTACCGCAACCGGACGGACCTACAAAAACAACAAACTCTTTGTCTGCAATTTCCAAGTTAAAGTCGGAAACGGCAGGAGCATGACCTTTTTCGTATACTTTTTGTACATTTGTTAATTTTACTGTTGCCATAATTATTCTCCTTATCCTTTAACTGCGCCACCGGTTACGCCTTGTACATAGTACTTTTGCAACAGCAAAAATACAGTAACAACCGGTATTGCTACAATAACACCACCTGCACAAAATTGCGTGTAGGTTGTGTTGAGCATTGTTTTTGAAAGCCATTCGTACATACCAACGGCAACGTTCATTCCGTCACTACTTTCGTGAATGATGTAGCTTGCCATCATAAAGTCACCCCAAGGCGCCATAAATCCCATCAACATCGTGTAGATTACGATAGGCTTAGATAGTGGCATAATTACCTTGTAGAACACCTGAAAACGCGTTGCACCGTCCACACGGGCAGCTTCGTCCAAGCTTTTGGGAATAGTGTCGAAAAAGCCCTTTGATACGTAGTACCCCATACCACTGCTTGCACAATACACAATGATAAGTCCAAGCGGAGCCATGCCTTCCGTCAAATGCAAATCGGAAAATACTTTGTAAATAAGAATCAACGTTAAAAATCCAGGGAACATGCCCAAAATCAGCATTAGGTTCATCAAACCTTTTCTGCCCTTAAATCTCATACGAGAAAGCACGTAGCTCATGGAAAGGACAAAAATTGTTTGTATAACGGACGTTGCAACGCCCATCAAACCGGTATTTAAAAACCACTTTAGGAAATCCGTTTGTGTAAACAGCACTTTGTAATTTTGGAACCCCCACTTTTTAGGGAAGAAGTAACTCTCTTGTGCTGCACTTTCTACACGGAAAGAGTCGCACACAATACCGACAAAGGGGAACAACCAAATAACAGTCATTGCAACCAAAATGATGTACACAATAATGTTGCTGATACGACGTGATGCTTTGATCCCCATGCGACGTTTTGTTGCCGAAGCCGTTTCGATAGGACGACCAAGATTGTCTGTTTGTACGTTAGTAACTTTTTTTGACATTATCTAAAATCCTCCTCGTTTCTATTTGACGGCAAAACGTTGTAGATGATAAGTGACAGCACTGCCACCACAACGAAAATCAAAATACCAACAACCGATGCCGTCTTGTAGTCGGACGTTGAGCCGGTGGTAATCTTGTACAACCAAGTGATAAGCAAGTCCGTTTCACCAACGGAACCGGGCACGGAACCGACGTTTGTCTTTAGCGGGTTACCGCCGGTAAGCAGGTAGATAACATTAAAGTTGTTTAGGTTACCTACAAAACTTGTAAGAAGATACGGGCCCGTTACAAACAACATGTAGGGTAACGTGATACGGCTAAATTGTTGCCAACCGCTTGCACCGTCTATTTTTGCCGATTCGTACAGGTCCGCAGGGATGTTCATCAAAATACCCGTTGCCATCAACATAATGTGCGGAATACCAATCCAAATATTGATAACAATAACCAAAATACGCGCCGAAGTTGGGTTTTCCCACAACGATTTTTGGTAGTTGGCAATCATGGATTGCGGAATAAGGTTGTGGTTTAGCAAAAACTTACCAATTACACCTGTTGAGTCGAACAAGCGGGAAACGTACAACAACGATACAAATTGCGGAATGGCAATTGTCATAACCAAAACGGTACGCCAAAACTTTTTGATTTTGATACCTTTTTTGTTGATGAGCATTGCCACAGCCATACCAAGAAAATAGTTGGAGAAGGTTGCAAAAAATGCCCAAATAAGCGTCCAAGAAAGCAGTTCACCAAATACCAGACCAAGTCCGCCAATGTCGTAGCTCAAAATTTTGTTAAAGTTATCCCAACCTACCCAACTGAACAAGTTACTATAACCATCGGCAGTAGAGTCGAAACTGGTAAAGGCAATCAAAATCATAAAGATGATGGGCAAAATTGTGAACAAAGTGATACCGACAACAGGCAACGCAAGTAGTGTTTTGTGGAATTCTTCGTCTACCATAGATTTGAGATCGTCCTTGGTGGATTTAAGTTTTCCGCCCTTTGCCTTAATTTTGAGAATTGTGCTACATTGCTTTATTTGTAAACGCCAAGTATACAAAAACGCAATGATAAAAATTACGGAAATCAAGCCGTAAAGCAAAACTTTGGTAGAGTCGTCACCTGCAACCAAAACGGGAACATCAAGTTCTTCGTCGTAGATCATTCCGCCTTGCACGGTACCGATTGTTCCACGAGTAAAGAATTGGCACTTAGATATCCAGTAAATACCGCCGGACGGAACGAACATATAAACGAAAAATACAATTTCAAACAACAAAAATAGTACTCCGCGCAAAATTTGTCCGTTTACCAAGTTGCCCAATCCCATCACTACAAAGGACAATTTTATTGCCAAATCACCTTTGGAAAAGGTGTGAACGGTATCTACTACATCATCCTTTATCCAAATGCCAAAGTTTTTGATTAGGTTCCAAATGGCTATGCCAAGTTTTGCAAACCAAGCGGGTATGCCCGCAAAAAATCTTGCAAGGTTGTAGCCCAGTTTTTGAAACCAATTCAGTTTTAAATATTGTAAATCTGTCAATTTCTTCATATCAATTTAATGAATAAACGTCCGTTTATACAATACCTCCTTGTGATAGTTAAAAAGCATTGTTTAGTACAAAGGACCATGCAGAGCAAAGCCCATGCATGGCCCTTAAGTGACTTGATTTGTAATTATTCGGCAGGAGTCAAAGTGATTGTAGCTGTTACGTTAGCTCCGGAGCCTGTAAGTGTAAGAGTAATAATGTATTTACCTGTAGTCTCTACTTTAATGTTATCGCCACCGGAAACTCCGTTTGCACCATAGTTATTATCCCAACTACCGCCTTGACGAATTTTGAATTCTTCGCCTTCAGTAAGTGAAAGAGCATCCGAAGTCCAAACAGTTTTATCTGCATTTGGAGTCATTTTGAAATCGGTATTCCAACTTGTGCCACAAACACTACCGATTACGCTCCAAGCTTCCAATTCGTCATCACTCTTGTTAAGTGATTCAGCAATGGCTGCGTCGTAATTATCTAAAGCTTTTTGAAGATCTGCATCACTCGTAGCTTTTTTAGCTTCGGCACCAAGAACTTTTGCAATATCCCACCAAGAACCACTAATTTGAGGTTGTGGAATTGCATTTGCGCTTTGCTTTGCAAAAGCAGCAATAGATGGATCTGCTTTAACAGCATCAGTTTTTTGAGCTTCTACGTTAGATGGACCCCAACCAAAAGTGCTGAATCTTTCAAGTTGACATTCTTCGCTGGTTAGGTATTGAGCAAGACTTTGCAATGCTGCTGCTTTTTTAGCATCAGTTTGTGGTTTAACACCCATGTATTTGAATCCGGAGTAAGAACCAAGGTGGTAAGATTCTCCATCAACTGTGAAAGAAGGAAGATCGGTTGCAGCAAGATTATCACCAAAGTAGGTAGCTGCAACTTGACTGTTCCAAACACCGGTTACGATTGCTGCACAATCAGTAAAGATATCTGCGTTACTGTCGTAGCACTCAGCTTGAGCAAGTTTTTGCATACCTTTCATAGCGATAAGACCTTTGTCGCTATTGAAATTGTCGTCAACGCTTATGAATTTACCGGTTTCGTCTGTTGTCCAAGTGGAAGAACAACCTGTTGCAAAGAAGAAGGATGCTGTGTACCAAGCGTTTTCGAGAGCGTAACGGAATTTTTTGCCTGCTTTGTTACAATCGGCAATGATAGATTCAAGGTTCTCCGGGTCAGTGACAACGCTCTTGTCGTAGTAAAGGAAGTAACCATTATCACTGGACATTGGGTAAGCGTAGATTGTACCAGCAACTTTTGCCGATTTAACAGAATATTCGTCATTGTTAGCAGCAATATTTTCTTGTGCCTTTTTGCCTGGAGCAGCAAGAGCGGCAGCTTGAACAAGACGAGCAAGTTGGTCTTGAGCGAAGCAGTAGATATCGGGAGCGGTAGCAACGTCGGCAACAACTTTAGAACCTGCATCAGCTTCGCTAACGCCTTCTACTTTAACAACGAATTTTGTAGCAGGGTTAGCTTTATTGTAATTATCAACTTGACGTTGCGTCATTTTTACAACGCTATCAACTTCATTACCATTTGCGTCCTTCTTAACTGTTTCGGAAACCCACATGGTGATTTCGTACGTAGTACCCATGTACTCTCCGCATTTATCGCAAGTATAATTGCCGTCTTCGTCAACGTGTTCCTTGCAAGTATCATTATTGCAAGCAGCGAGAGTGAAAACAGCGGTGAATACAAGAGCAAGTGTCAAAACAAGTGCTAATGTTTTTTTCATAATTGTTTTTCTCCTTAAAAATATTTATTTTGCAGGGACTTTATCCCTAAATGCACAATGTTGTTAGCCAACAAAGTTGGTCACAAATCAGCAAATTATCCACCGAATTGTGAGCGAAAACTTTTAAGGTGAAAGCGTTTGTCGTGTAAATGACAAACGCCCTCTGCAGAGGGCGTTTCACAAAAATGAGTTGTCCACTGCATTTGGCTAAAATATAAAGTTGTTAGTGGAAGTAACGGAGTTTTGCCGCAAAAGTGCAACAAAAAAAACACGTCTTCTCAAATTGCAAGATACATTATAAACTTCCAAAATGTCGTTGTCAATACCCATTTTGAAAAAAATTCAATTTTTTTTAAGTTTTTTTACAATGAAACAGGGAAAAGTGGTTATTTTTTACAATTTAACCCCAAAAGTGTCCATTTTGTTAGAAAAGCGACAAATTTAGGTGTTATAAATTGTACGTTAGGCTGT
This sequence comes from uncultured Oscillospiraceae bacterium, assembly GCA_964404625.1. GTDB lineage: Bacteria > Bacillota > Clostridia > Christensenellales > CAG-314 > Fimimonas. The sequence goes on from CAYOKR010000063.1 coordinate 5,484, forward strand.
CGATTTTGCCATTGCCCGACTGAGATTATGCGATGGCTTGCGCATTGCACCGCTTAGCCGTTTAGCTTTACTCCAAATGACAGCGGGCAGAATAGTGGATTATACAGTTATATTTTCTTTTGTGGGATGGTAAAAGCATTGAAGGAAGGCAAGGCATTGCCTTGGTAATCGAACAGACAGCGATTTGCAACTTCATTGCCGGTGGGCTTACCTGATTCACCGATGTAAACCTGACCTTGCGGAGACGCCCAGCAAATACCTTCGCCTGCAAGCCACAACGGTTCCCAACAGAACACGCCGTCTAAACCTTCTTTTTGTGCGTACAAGAGGAAATCGTGTACAAACTGTGTCTGACCTTGCACCGTTATAGGGTATTGATCCGCAACACCAAACTCGTCTACGAGATCGGAATCGACTGTAAGTTGAATTGTTTTGCCGTTTTTGACAATAGAATAACCTTCCAA
>CAYOKR010000064.1:0-5558 GCA_964404625.1 uncultured Oscillospiraceae bacterium
ATTGCGCCAAAGGACGGTAGCGAATATATCAAACTGGGCTATGACGAAAAATTGGACGAGCTGTATGCTCTAACCCATAACGGAGCGCAACTTTTGGACAGCATGGAACGTCGTGAACGTGAGAACTCCGGCATCAAAACGCTAAAACTCGGTTTTAATAAAGTTTTCGGCTATTTCTACGAAGTTTCCAAATCCTTTATCGATCAAGTTCCCGAGCATTTCATTCGTAAACAAACGCTAACAACAGGCGAACGTTTTGTTACCCCCGAACTAAAAGAGTTAGAAGAAAAAATGCTTTCCGCCTATGATCAAAAAACGGCATTACAAAAGAAATTATTTGAAGAGCTCCGCACAAAACTTTTACCATATATTCCCACAATTCAATCAACTGCGCAAGCAATAGGCGCATTGGACTGTTTATATTCACTTGCAACTGTTGCGGAAGCAAACAACTACTGCAAACCGCGTCTTAACAGTCGCAGTACAGAACTAAAAATTATCGATGGACGTCATCCCATTGTAGAAGCGTACATCAAGCGTGATAATTTTATCACAAACGACGTTTTGCTGGACACTACAGATAACCGTACTATGATTATCACAGGTCCTAACATGGCAGGTAAAAGCACTTTTATGCGCCAAGTTGCACTAATCACTTTAATGGCACATATCGGCTCATACGTACCTGCAAGTAGTGCGGAAATTCCCATCGTGGACAAAATTTTCACCCGTGTGGGTGCAAGCGACGACTTGGCATTTAACCAAAGTACATTTATGGTAGAAATGGTGGAAGTTGCCAACATTTTGAACAATGCAACGTCAAACAGCCTTATCATTTTAGACGAGGTTGGTCGTGGAACATCTACCTTTGACGGGCTTTCTATCGCGTGGGCGGTAATGGAATACGTCTCTGGCAAAATTCACGCAAAAACACTTTTTGCAACCCATTATCACGAACTTACTGATTTGGAAGGTCGTGTGGATGGGGTAAAGAATTATCGTATAACCGTAAAGGAATTTAACGGTTCGGTCGTGTTTTTACACAAAATCGTACGTGGTGGTACTAACAAAAGTTTCGGTATCGAAGTTGCCTCTCTTGCCGGTGTTCCTGCCGAAGTATGCGACCGTGCACGTGAAATAGTGCAGATGTTGGAAAACAGCAGTATCGACTACAATATCGCTAATGTACAAACACAAGTAGCGAGTAAAGATAAAAACAAAGTGGCGAGTGAGGTTGTATCTATTATTTCGGATATCGACATCAACCGTGTGTCACCTATCGAAGCGTTTGATATACTTAACACTCTTGTAAACAAGGTAAATAATAATGAGCAGAATTAGAGTTTTATCTCCGGAAGTTTATAACAAAATTGCCGCAGGCGAAGTTATCGAAAACCCTGTTGGTGTTGTTAAAGAACTTGTGGAAAACAGCATAGATGCTGGCGCAACCAACATTGTGATAGAAGTTGTGGGTGGTGGATTTACTTCCATCAGTGTGGCAGATAACGGCTGTGGTATCGAATACGAAGATATCCCAAATGCCTTTACTGAGCACGCAACGAGTAAATTAGCAGATATTGACGAATTATACTATTTGCAAACGTTGGGATTTCGCGGTGAAGCGTTGGCGAGTATCGCAGCCGTATCGAAAATTCAACTTACAACACGCACTTCGGAAACGGAAGCGGCACTTTGCGTACAAGTGGAAGATGGTAATGTGGTTTCCCGTATGTACGTTTCTGCAAATTTGGGAACAAAAATTGAAGTTCGTGATTTGTTCTACAATATGCCTGCACGCAAAAAATTTCTTAAAGCGCCAAATCGTGAAGGAACGGAAATTTCAAAATTTGTTGCCAAATTGATTTTGACAAATCCAAAATTGCAAATTTCTTACTATCTTGACGGTAAACCCATCTATAAAAATCCCGGTAAAGACTTAGAGAGTGCTGTTTTTACGGTGTATGGTGCCGACGTTTTGGAAAAATGCCTACCTGTTAAGGACACGTGGGATTTTATGACGATACGTGGTTACGTTGGCGATACCACCTTTACAAAACCTAACAAAAACTGGCAAACGCTTTCGGTAAACGGTCGTTGCGTTAACGACACTCGTATTGTTGCGGCAATAATGCAGTCGTACAAAGGCTATCTTATGACGCGTCAATACCCGTTTTTTGTGTTGGATTTAGAAATACCACCCGATCGAGTGGACGTTAACGTGCACCCTAAAAAAAGTGAGGTTCGTTTTGCTAAGCCTGACAAGATTGCATCCTTTTTCTACAATGCCATAACCAAGGTATTGTTGGACTACATTGAGACGGTTCGTGAAGATCCGTTTTCAAACTATCGTCAAATGCAAGGTCCGCAAGAGCCATTGGGTGTAGTTCCCGATAATTTTGATATCGATGCGTATATCGAATCGAAAGGTATTCAATTAATGACAGATCATCAAGCGGATGACGTTTTGGATATTGAACGTGCTACCGAAGAAATCGATAGTCAAATTCAGCAAGAAAAACGCACGGAACAAACTTACAAAGACCTTTCCATTGCGCAACTTCGTGAAGAACTTGGAATGTCGCCGATAGTGCTAAAACGCAAAAAGAGACCTGACGACGAACCTACACTTACGCAAATGTCTATCCATAGCCACGAAGATGAGGACGAACTTTTGTACAATCGCACACGAATTTTAGGTGTTGCCTTCCGCACGTACATCATTTTGGAAATAGACGGAAAACTGATTTTGGTAGATCAACACGCTGCACACGAGCGAATTTTGTTCGACCAATTTATGAAATATCGCACCGAGTGCAAAACTATGCAGGAATTAGCGTTCCCCTATGTGTTTAATGTGACTGACGAAGAAGACGAATTTATCGCCAAAAATCTTGACGTTATAAAACAGGCGGGATTTAAAGTTAAACCGTTTGGTAAAAATACATACCGAATTGTTGCAGTTGCGCCGTTGCTACAAAATGTACAAATGATGGAATTTGTAGAATACTTGTTGGCTTCCGTAGAAGAATTCAAACTGTACGAAGGCGAATTTTTGATTGAAAAAATCGCAACACAAGCGTGCAAAGCTGCAATTAAAGGCGGCGACGTTCTTAACAAATACGAAATCACCTATATTTTGAAACACGTTATTGACGGTAGCGTTATGACTTGCCCACATGGTAGACCGATAACAACCATCATAACCAAAGCCGATTTGGAAAAGATGTTCAAAAGGAGAGTATAACCAATGAAATCCTTTGTAGGCATCACTGGAACGACCTGTGTTGGCAAAAGTGCGGTGGCGGTTGAGCTGGCAAAAATCTTGCATTGCGACGTAATTTCTGCCGATTCTATGCAAGTTTACGTAGGCATGGATGTAGGCACGGCCAAAATTACCGAAGACGAAATGCGAGGCATTAATCACCATATGTTAGATGTCGTTGCACCTAATTGCGATTTTTCTGCCTTCGAATATACCCAAATGGTTGGCGATATAATAAAAGATTTGCCAAATCCGCCCATAATTGTCGGCGGAACAGGATTTTATTTTGATAGCTTAGTGTATCCGCCTGAGTTTAGCGGTGGCGACAAGATTCGGAGAGCGGAATTGCAACAAATACTTGCACAAAACGGACTTGACTACATGGCAGACTATCTAAAACATTTGGATGCTGAAACCTTTGCAAAAATCGACGTAAAAAACCCCGTGAGAGTTATTCGTGCAATAGAAATTGCTGAAACGGGACAAAAACAGTCGCAAGGTTCCACAAAGAATAATCCGCAATACGATGCAAAAATATTTGTGCTGCAACGAGATAGACAATCACTGTACAATATGATTGACGAACGCATTGACAAAATGGTGCAGTGCGGTTTGGTGAACGAAGTAAAAACACTTATAGAGAAGTACGGATATTGCCAAACGTCGGCGTTTTCTGCAATAGGGTACAAGGAAATTATTCAATATTTGCAAGGTAATTGTACGTTGGATGATGCTATAAATCAAATAAAATTAAACACACGTCACTATGCAAAACGGCAAATATCCTATTTCAAACGTATGAATATTGCAAAATATATCGATGTGGAAGGTAAAGATTCGAAACAAATCGCCCAAGAAATTGCATATTTTTTATCGAAAAATGTACAAATTTGATAATTGACGACCAGATGGTGATTGCTTTTACGCTTATAAAATCGCCACAGAATGTGAATATGTGACAAAAATCTATTACGAAAAATTTGCAACGGATTTCAAATCACTCTGGTTAATTAGTATAAAAGAGAAATCTGTTGCAAAGGCTCGAATATGGGCGCGAATTCAAAAACAACAAACAATTTTTGCAAGTAAACGAGATTTTACGGCGATTTATTTTGAGAGATAAATTCAAAATTTGCTAAATCTAAAACATTTGCAAGCTAGAAAAATATCGAATTTTAATAAAACTATTCTATAAAATAGCGTTTTGTAAAATACTATGCCAGCCATAGTAGTATAAGGAGAGAAAAGGAATGAATGCACAGCAGGTTATTAACAGTGCAATAGATCAAACAAGAAATAAATTTGCGCAGTTGGAAGATATTGCGCTTTTCAATCAACGTAAGGTTCTTAATGTTTTTACAAAAAACGGTTTAGCGCTTAGACATTTTACTTCATCCAACGGCTATGGTTACGACGACGTTGGCAAAGATGCGCTAAACAGCGTTGTTGCAGATATTTTTGGTACCGAAAGTGCTATAGCATCACCGATGATTGGTTCGGGGACGCACGCACTAACCCTTGCTTTATTTGGAGTTTTGCGTCCAAATGATCGTGTTTTAGCAATCGGCGGACAACCTTATGACTCGTTACACGATGTTATATATAAGGAAGGAATCGGTAGTCTTGCTGATTTTGGCATCAAATTTTCCGTTATCGACCTAAAAAATAACCTTTTTGATAAGGACGCTATCGCTCAGTTTTTGCAGTCGAACAAAGTAAAAATGGTTTACATTCAGCGTTCACGTGGTTATGCGTGGCGTCCGGCGATAACTATTGCACAAATAGAAGATATATGCAAATTTGTGCGCCAATTTAATAAGAACGCAATCATCTTTTGCGACAACTGTTACGGCGAATTTGTGGAAAAACGCGAACCAACCGAAGTTGGAGTTGATCTTTGTGCCGGTTCGTTTATCAAAAACATCGGTGGCGGAATTGCGCCAACAGGCGGTTACGTAGCGGGAAAACAAAATCTTATAGACTTGGTTGCTGGCAGATTGACTGCGCCTGCGCTTGGTACAGAAGTTGGTTCTTATGCATATGGGTACAGATTGTTTTTTCAAGGCATCTTCATGGCGCCACACGTCGTAAATCAGGCTTTAAAAACAGCTTTATTGTTCTCGTCCGCATTATCTCAACTTGGTTTCGAGACATTACCGCACATCAACGACGATCTTAGCGATATCGTCTGTTCAATCAAACTAGGTTCAGCGCAAAAATTAATCAATTTTTGCAAGGCAATTCAGTCAATTTCACCTATTGATGGACACGTTTCGCCGGAACCTTCGGCAATGCC
>CAYOKR010000065.1:0-4778 GCA_964404625.1 uncultured Oscillospiraceae bacterium
TCCTGCCGAAGTATCGGTAGAAAGCAAAAACCACAAGGGCAAGTTGCCAAAGGGTAAACGTAGCGCGATAGTGGTAGAAAAGGTAATCGGTTTTGTTACTTCTGCAACTAAACTGCAATAGTGCAATTTAGGTTTGTGTGATAATGATAAAATTGCCTAAATGCAGTTTGTATTGCGAAAATTAACCAAAAGCCAATTGAATTAGTACGGAACTGAAAAGTATATAGTCAATGTTAGTTTGTATCGCAATAACAAAAATCATACACGGATTTACAAATCATCACTTAAAAAACTCTCGAAATGGTTTCGAGAGTTTTTTTTAAGTTCTATAGTAAATGTTGAGGTGAGAAAAAAATAGAGCAAAAACGCTTTCTCTAATGTAGAATTAGTTTGGAAGATAAAGCAGTTAGGAGAAAGCGTTTGTTCTATGTCTTGTAGTATCACAGAGTTATTAGGTTTAGGTAGTATTTTTTGCAATTTATTTGAAGAAACTTCCAACAAAATTGTTGTTGATGTTGCTGCAGAAGTTCATGAAGGGGTATGTGTGTGTTGTGATAGAAAAACAAAGAGAATACATGACTATCGCTGGCGGTTAGTTAAATATTCTTCTTTGTAGTGGAGCGATAAGAAACAAAAAATTATTTCTTTAATCGTGCCTTGCAAGCATAAATTTTTTTGCCCATGGTACGGAATTTTTCTTCGTATTCCGTCATAACGTTATCTCCACCTTCGGGTAAATCGTAGGTAACGTCAAATACTTCGTAACCGTGTTCTTTGTAACTTTCCAACGACCACTCAAAAAATGCAAGGTCATCGGTTTTTTGACGAATAATTCCGTCGTCGGCAAGTAGATGTTTGTATAATTCCAAGTAGTTTTTGCTGGTCAAGCGTCTGTTTGCGTACGTCTTTTTGGGAAACGGACAGGAAAAATTCAATATTATTTCCGTCACGCTTTTGTCTGCAAGATAGTAGCGCAAATTTTCTGCATGACAGTTCATAAAACGTAAATTAGGTAAATTTTCTTTTGACGCATCTTCGCAACCGACAACGATAACGTTGCTCAGTTTTTCCAATGCAAGATAGTTGCGTTCGGGATGTAATTTTGCAGATTTTATCGCAAAGGATCCTTTTCCGCAACCAAGTTCCAAGTAAAGCGGATTATCATTGCCAAAAATACGTTGCAAATCTAACTGATTTTGTTTTTGCTCGTCTGTAAGTTTGTAAAATTCGTATCCCTCGCGAGCAATTAGTATGTTGCCACAATCGGCAATGCGTTCTTCAAGGTGTTTTTTTAGCCTCATTCTCATAGTTGATACCTACTTATTATCGCTTTGTGGAGCAACCTTTTCAAGATCGGCAAGCCAAACGTCTGCGCATGCATCGCTTGGAATATTCATGCCATTTGTAGACAAATCTACCGAACCGATTTTGATAGAGTCGGGACTGCACGAACGTTTGAATTGTTGCGTAAAAAATCTCCAAATAAACTTGCGCAACCACTTGCAAATTTCGCTCGCTGTAAACTCGCCATCAAAGGAAATTTTTGCCAGTTCAAACACTTTGCTGGGCGTAAAGCCTTTACGTAACAACATAAACATAAAGTAATCGTGCAAAACGTATGGACCTATGGAGTTCTCTGTAATTTGATTTATTGTTCCGTCGGCATTTGGTGGCAACAGTTCGGGGCTTACCGGTGTCAAAACGATATCTGTGATAGTGTCGCCAATAATACCCTTGTGCGTTTGTGCAACGTGCGTCAGTAAAACTTTTACCAAGGTTTTGGGAATGGATGCATTAACACCATACATAGATATGTGGTCGCCGTTGTAGGTACACCAACCAAGTGCTAATTCCGATTGATCGCCGGTACCAATAACAAGTCCATTGCATTGGTTTGCAACGTCCATCAAAACTTGCGTGCGTTCACGTGCTTGTGCGTTTTCAAACGCAATATCGTGATTGTTTAAATCTTGACCGATATCTACAAGATGTTGCGTAACCGACCTGGAAATATCTACCTTCTTGACGGTGGTGCCAAGTGCCTTGGATAGTGCAATGGAGTTGTTTAAGGTGCGTTCGGTAGTTCCAAAGCATGGCATTGTGATGCTTATAATGTCCGTCATTGGGCGATTTAGCAATTTCAACGCATTTACGCAGGTAATCAAAGCCAACGTGCTGTCGCTTCCGCCTGACACGCCCAAAACAAGTTTGGATGCGCCAACGTGTTCGATACGCTTTTTTAATGCGTATGCTTGCATTGTCAAAATGGTTTCGCAACGTTCAAATAGCTCGTTTTCGTCGCTCGGGATAAACGGTTGTTGTGTATATTTACGTGTGCACATCGATAAATCCATATCAAAGGGTACGTAAGTGTAGTCGTCTGCCATATTGTTGTTGTGGTAGCGCGATTTTTCGTTGTACAAGTAATCGAAGTCGATTGTTGCTTGTGCATGATTTGTTGTAAAAGGTAAACTTTCCGCCAAGATCTCTGCATTTTCACAAATGATATTATGTCCGGAAAATACCAATTTGCTTGTCGATTCAGTTGCGTTGCTGGATGCGTATGCATAGGCGGTGCAAGTTTTACCCGATTGGATTTCAACAAGTTTACGACGGTAGTTCGCTTTTACTACTGTTTCGTTGCTTGCTGAAAGGTTTAAAATGATTGTTGCTCCGGCATTAGCGTGCTTAAATGATGGGCAATCGGCAACCCAAATATCTTCGCAAATTTCCACGCCGATACGCATTTTTTTGTTATTTACGTTTTCAAACAATAATTTTGTGCCAAACGGGATTGTTTTTTGATTGACAACAACAAAACCATTTTCCTTTTGGGGCAACGAAAAATATCTTGTTTCGTGAAATTCGTTGTAGTTGGGCAAATGCATTTTGGGTACAAATCCTAAAATTTCACCGCGATACAAAACGGCTGCGCAGTTGTATACCTTACAGTTGTATTGCAGTGGCAAACCTACCACGCACATAACGTCAATGTCGGCAAGTTGCTTGCACAGTTCAACAGTGCAATTCAATGCAGTAGTACACAAGATTTGTTGCAAGAACAAATCTCCACAACTATATCCCGTAACGGACAATTCGGGAAATAGTGCAATTTTTACTCCGTTTGCGTATGCTTTTTGAGTTTGTTCAAAAATTTGTTGGCAGTTGTATCGGCAATCGCCCACGCGGACGTCGGGAGAAATGCACGCGATAGTAACCATACCCAAATCGACGGACGGAGTGTTGCTCTTGGGTTCTTGAAATAACTCAACAGAAACGCCAAATGCCGTTGCAAGTTTTTCTAACTTGTCCGGTTTGATTTTTTGTAAACTACCACTCATAATTTTATTGATAGTGCCAAGGCTAATTCCACTTATTTCCGCGAGTTGCGACAAAGTCCAACCCTTTTGTTTTTTTAGTTGATTTAGTTTTTCTACTATTTGTTTTGTCGTCATAAAAACCCTCTAACGATAAAAAACTGACTTTATTTTGATGAATATATTTTACCATATTTACCAAAATAAGCAACTATATTATATGCAATTTTATAAAAATTGACAAAAATAAACGCGATTCAATAACGAATCGCGTAAATTTTATAAAATATCGAATTATTTTATGTTTGACATTGGAACTTACAAAATTTGTCGTGCAACGTATACTCCGCTCGCCGATGCGTGCGATAACGAGTGTGTTACTCCACTACCGTCGCCAATGATGTATAATCCCTTGTGGTTTGTTTCCAGATGTTCGTCAAGTTGAACTTCCATATTATAGAATTTTACTTCCACACCGTACAAAAGAGTATCGTCGTTGGCTGTTCCCGGAGCAATTTTATCTAATGCATAAATCATTTCGATAATGCCGTCCATAATTCTCTTTGGTAAAACAAGACTCAGGTCTCCGGGGGTTGCCTTCAAAGTGGGGCGAGTAAAGTTGTTCATCATTCTGTCGGGAGTGCTTCTGCGCCCGCGAATTAAATCGCCAAAACGCTGTACGATAACTCCACCGCCAAGCATGTTGGAAAGTCGTGCAATGCTTTCGCCATAGCCGTTAGAATCTTTAAACGGTTCGGAAAAATGTTTTGCCACAAGCAATGCAAAGTTTGTATTCTCTGTGTGCTTGTCGCTACTTTCGTAACTGTGTCCGTTAACGGTGATAATTCCGTTAGTGTTTTCCGTAACAACTTCGCCGTTAGGATTCATGCAAAAAGTTCTAACTTTATCTTCAAATTGTTTTGTGTTGTACACAATTTTGCTTTCGTACAATTCGTCGGTAAGATGGCTAAATATAACGGCAGGTAACTCTACGCGTACGCCAATATCGACACGGTTAGAGATGGTGGGAATTTGCAATTCTTTGCAAATTTCTTCCATCCATTTGCTACCACTACGACCAACGGAAATAATACATTTATCACAATAATAAGTATCATTTTTTGCCTCAATTTGGTATCCGTTTTCCGTTATACGAATGTGGTCTACGTGGGTTTCAAAGTGAAATTCTACTTTGTCTTTCAAATAGTTGTATATATTTTCCAGCACTTTGTAGTTGATGTCGGTGCCAAGGTGACGAACGGACGCATCAAGCAGTTTTAACCCATTTTGGATGCACAGTTTTTTGAACTTTGTGCCTGCAGTAGAATACATTTTGGTGTTTTCTCCGCCAAATTGCACGTTGATATTGTCTACGTAGTGCATCAAGTCCAATGCTTTTTCTCTGCCGATGTGCTGGTGCAACGTTCCGCCAAAGTCGTTCGTGATGTTGTACTTGCCGTC
>CAYOKR010000066.1:0-4730 GCA_964404625.1 uncultured Oscillospiraceae bacterium
GGTTTTCAAGACCGCCTCGTTGTGACCGCTTCGATACACTTCCATATATAATATTTATTTTAAAAACTGGATAATTGATATATCAAACTAAACTTCTGCACAATTAAGTAAGTCTAATGCCAAATTCTCTCGAGCAGTCTGCTCAACACAATTTTTATATGGAATATCCAATTTTACGACTAACAAAAGCGTACATTATCCATAAATTAGCCTAATTATTATACCAACATTGTGCACAAGTGTCAATTTGTTTTAGGTATTTTCCCAAAAACAAATTTGCGATTTTATGTTAAAATCTCCACGAGCACGTCACTATTAGCACTTACAACGACGATATTTACGAGACTAAAGCGCGACTAATGGTTGAAGTGGTGGTCGAGTCTTTATCAATCTCAGTGTACGTTGTGTCTGTTAAAGTGTTATTCTTGAAATTTCGAAGTAAAAAACTAAGTAACTGTTGCAAACGATTGAACAAACGCAATAAATGTGTTAAAATGATATCATCAGAAAAGGTGGTGCGTTATGCTAAAACTCAACGCTGTAAACAAAAGTATTATTTGGGGTGGAGAAAAACTAAAAACTCTTTTCGGCAAACAACACGACGGTAACATTGCTGAAAGTTGGGAAGTTTCAGTTCATCCGGACGGTCTTTCCACAGTGGACGGACAAACATTTGCTGATTATTTAGCAACTCATCCAAATGCAGTAGATGCTCAATGTTCGCCATTTGGCATTTTGATAAAGTATATCGATGCCAAAACTAATCTGTCATTTCAGGTTCATCCTGCAGACGACTACGCTCGCCGTATGGAAAACGACAACGGCAAAACGGAAACGTGGTATATCATCGATGCCGACGAAGGTGCCGGTATCTACTGCGGAATGAATCAAGACGTCAACCCTGCCGACTTTTTGCACGCAGTGGAAGACGGTATGGTGGAAAGGTTCGTCAACTTTATTCCCGTCAAAAAGGGCGATTGTTTTTTGATTGTGCCGGGGACTGTGCATGCAATTTGTGGTGGATGTGTCATTTGTGAGGTGCAACAAAGTAGCAACGTTACCTATCGCGTGTACGATTATAATCGTGTAGGTGCAGATGGCAAAAAACGCCCGTTACACGTGCAAAAGGCAATGGAAGTTATCAATTTTGCAAAAAGCGATAATCTGCGTGTAGAAAATCCAATCGAACCGCTCAGTGCGTGCGATGTTGCCCAAAACATAAATGGTAACAACCTAATTCGTCAACTTGCAAAATGCCAATATTTCAACTGTAAGGAGCTTACGCTGTGTGGTAGTGCAAAAGTTGGCACCAACCTTTCCTTTACAACAATCAACGTTGTGGAAGGTGAAGGTACGATTGACAAAACTCCCTTCCGTGCAGGTGATACGTTCTTTTTGAACTGTGGCGAAAAGGTAGCGATACAAGGTTCAGCCAAAGCAATTTTAACAACAAAATAAATACAAAATTTAGTTGAAATAGTTGCAATCATCAACTACGATTTTGTGCCATTTTAAATTGGTTTTGATGGCAATTTTTCAAAAAAATACGACCTGTTGAATTCTTCAATAGGTCGTATTTTTTGTAATACGTATTTGATTTTTCGTGACATTTATGTCAAATTGGCGCTTTTTTTGCATATGTTTTTTGCTTGATTTAACCTTTCAAAAAGCTAACTAAAAATTATTTTTCAAGTAAACGTTTTTTATTAGAAACATCGTTGTTTTTTATAAAAGTAGCACATTAAAAATTTCATTATTGTTCGTGTCCTAAATTGATAGATAATCACTTTCTGCATTGACCGGGTGTAACACCGAAGCGGTTTTTAAAAACAATGTTGAACTGTGCTAAATTTGCATACCCGATTGCATTGGCAATGTCTATTGTGTTCATGTCGGTGCTTACAAGCAAGTTGTAGGCGTACAGCAATTTGTTTGATAGCAAGTAGTCGTGCGGTGTAGTTGAAAACTTTGTCTTAAACAATCTGTTAAGTTGCACACGAGAGTAGTTTAATTCTCGGCATAAGTCGCTCACTGTAAATGTAATAAAATTTTCGTGTTGTTTTAGTCTTTCCAGTTCTTGTAACCAATTAGGTTCACCGCTAACGTCATCACTGTACACTTGTTTTACAATGTATTGTACAAACGACATTATTTGTGCGGAAATCAAATCGTTTGCAACGGAACATTCTTCTTGTTGTAAAAGATTTAGGTTGTGTATCACTTGTTCTATATTAACAATCATATTCGACGGCAACGAAAAAGTCCGTTCGTTCCTGATGATTTTTTCTTGTGCTTCTTGCGAAAAGGTCGATAGTATCTGCAATAAGGCACTTTCTTTAATTGTAAAGTTAACATATCTTACGCCCGTCGACTTTGCAACAATATAATGTACGTCGTTTGTAGTGCAGTAAAACATCGTACCGGTAGTGCACGATCGAATGCTTCCATTAAGCATATTGTCTATTTTTCCTTTCAGTACAGCAGAAAACTCCCAATAGTTTTCGTGACTGTGTTCCAACGGATAATCACGGGTGTTGATATAAAATTGACAGTTTACGTTCTTTTGCCCAAGTTGGTATGGAGTTAAGTTTTCTTCAAAGTATTTTTTTATCATACGTTACGATACCTTTTTATAATGCGATTGATTTTTTTTTCAAAGTGTAACAGATGTTTGAACGAATTTTTAAGGCAACTGCCTTTGTTATAATTATATACATAAAAAAGTGGATGTCAATAGGTTTTTGTAAAAAAATGTAACAAAACCATATGAATATGTAACAAAGCACTATTGAATTGAACCCACGGGGGGGTATAATAGTTGTGTACAATAGGTGTATTGTGCAAAATTGTTGCAAATTTTTCGATACACTTACTTTTTGACAGTATTACGCTATCGTTTTCATTTTGGAGGTTAATAATGAAAATCAAATTGAAGAATTGGAAATTACTTTTCGATGATAAAACAATTTCCGCACAAGTTCCGGGTGATATTACCATGGATTTGTATCGTGCAGGTTTAGTCAGCGATCCGTATTTTTCAATGAATTACAAAGATATCGAGTGGGTTGCTCGTAGAGACTTTACATATCAAGCAACAATCGTTGCCGACAAAGAACTGTTGCGAAACGAATCTGTTTGTCTCGTATTTGATGGAATCGACGTGTTTTCCGACGTTTATTTAAACGGCAAGCATTTGGGTAGCACCAAAAATATGTTTTTGCAATATCGTTTTGAAATTCGCGATATTTTGAAGCTTGGAGATAACCTCTTGACGGTGGAAATGCATTCTACCCTCAACGCGATGGACAAAATCGACACAACAGGTTACTACGCAATTTTCAACGAACCGCGTATGTTTGTCCGCAAGGCACAATGCCATTTCGGTTGGGACTGGGCGCCCAAAATTTGTGCTTACGGTATATGGAATGATGTCTATGTGGAAGGTAGATCTAAACAACGCATCGACGATGTTTTTGCTGTTGCCGACGACAAGGGTAATTTAACTTTGTCCGTAACGCTCAACTACAATATCAATGCCACTTACGACACATTAGGTGTTATGGCACCGGGCAGTTACGAGGAAAACCTCGGAGATAAACTTCATTACTACGTTTCTGACAAGCCTTTTGGCGAACCCAATCTTTACAAAGGTTTTGACGTTATCAGCAAGCGTAACTTTGCGTGCTTTATAAATAAGGATGCACAACTTTGGTGGCCTTTGGGTTACGGTGACCATCCGTTGTATAACTATCGTGTCGAATTGGAACGCGATGGCAAAATTGTATCGGTAAAGAGCGGTAAGTTCGGTTATCGCACGGTAAAGGTAGTGGAGGAACCAAAAGACGACACATTGCTTGGCTATCAATTGCAAGTTAACGGCGTTGACGTCTTTGTAAAAGGCAGCAACTGGATTCCTGTTGAATGTTTCACCGGCGAAATTACCGACGACAAGTATCGCAGATTAGTGGAACTTGCTCAAAAAGGCAACTTTAATATGCTCCGTGTTTGGGGCGGCGGTATTTACGAAAAAGATATTTTCTACGATATTTGCGACGAATTGGGGGTTATGGTATGGCAAGATATGATGCTTGCTTGTGCCGAAATTGCCGAAGATAAGCCTGAATGGGTGGAAAATATGCTTAACGAAGTAGAGTACCAAGTAAAGCGTTTACGTAATCACCCTGCGTTGGTTTATTGGTGTGGTGGTAACGAAAAAACAGGTTGCTACGGCCTGTGCATTACCAAGGGAGAATTCTTTACCGACGTTACAATGCGCGGTTTTGTAACCAACTTGGATAGTACAAGACCATTCTCTAAACAGTCTCCATGCAGTTGGACGGATTTGGGCAATGATATCACCAGTGGCGATTCTCACCATAACTCTTTTGAACGTGCAACGTTGGAAGGTATGGAAAACTATCGTGGCTTTGTTGCCGAGCATATTGTACCGTTTGTTTCCGAAGCAGCCGTTATTGGACCCAACAGTGAAGAAACAACTCGCAAAATTTACCCCAAAGATAAGCTTTGGCCTATGAACGAAATTTGGAACGATCGTTTGATGATGAATCCCTACAGTCCATCGTTAATGACTTTTGCAGATAGAGAAAAATTCTATGCAGAAACACTCTATGGTGAAGTTAAAAACATCACGGATTTTATTGCAAAGGGAATGACCGCTCATGCTGAAGGTATGCGTGCCGAAGCAGAGTTTACTCGTAGTAACAAGGGTA
>CAYOKR010000067.1:0-4688 GCA_964404625.1 uncultured Oscillospiraceae bacterium
GTTTACCATTGCTATGCACTTTTGCGATTGCTCCTTGTGGAAGTTACCGACAAAAGAACCATGCAACGAAACAATAATAACCGAATTATTACGAAAAATCTTACTAAAATAAAACGAACAACGGCAAATTTTACACCATTTACTATAATATACAGGTACTAACATATGTCGTTGCGACACCATAATATCCAAATGTACGTTTGCAAAACAAACAATATATTTTTCAAACCCAACAAGCGGTTGTTATTATGGTATTTGCATTGTATCTAAATAAACTTTTATAGAATTTTACACGCCAAAAATGATAAAATCTGCATCCTTACCGATTTCGATTGTGCCGATACGACTGCTCATCCCGATAAGTTTTGCAGGATTTATTGTCCACAATCTTATTGCCTTTGCAAGGGGCAATCCGCAAAATTCCACGATGTTTGCCAATCCTTGGTAAGCATCCAACGTACTGCCTGCACGCGTTTGAGTGCCTGCAATCATTGCATCGCCGTTTGTAACCGTTACTTGTTGTACGCCCAATGTGTAATCGCCGTCGGCAAGTCCCGTTGCCATAATAGAGTCGGTAATGCACACAACCTTGTCTAACCCTTTAGTTTTAACGAGCAATTTTACCGCTTCCTTAGATACGTGTTTACCGTCGGGAATGACTTCCGCAAAGGTATCGCCAAGCATTGCCATACCAAGTGCGCCTATGTTAAGTCTGTCCATTTGGCTCATCGCGTTGCCCCAGTGCGTAAAACTTTTTGCCCCCGCTTTGATTGCTTGCTCGACAATGCCTGCCGATGCCATTGTGTGACCGATAGAACAAACAACGCCCATATCGCTAACTTCGCTGATAAATGCAATTCCGTCGGGCATTTCCGGAGCGACCGTAACAATTTTGATAAATCCGTTTGCTGCGTTTTGGTATTCCATAAACTTGTCTACCGACGGTTTTTGCAAATACTCAACGGGCATTGCACCGCATTTTTGCGGAGAAAGAAACGGACCTTCTAAGTGAATACCTTTAACTTCCGGATACTCTTTGGCAAGTTCCAACACCAACTTTATTTGACGGATGATAACTTCGTCACTGTCCGTCATGATTGTGGGCAAAACCGTGCCGACGCCATGAGAAACGTAAAACTCCATTATCTTCTTCATGCCGTCAAGGTCGGCAGTGTTAAAATCGTAACCGTTTGCGCCGTGTGTGTGCACATCTACCAACGCAGGAAGAAGATATCTGCCGTGGCAATCTACAACTTCCGTTTCGTCGTCGGGAACGATGTCGGGCGCGATTTCGATAATTCTACCGTGATTTGCAAGAATATCTGTTTTTACAAGTTGCTCGCCAATTAAAGCAGAACCGTTTTTATAAAGAATCATACTAAACCTCTCAAATATCGTAGTAACTTTGTTATTTGATAATATTGTAAGTCGAACAATGCATTGGTTGTATTTTTAACCGTTTTTCGAACCGATGCACATTCAAAAAAAAATATCTTACATTATTTTGATTGATTTCATTTTAACACCAAATGTAACTTAGGTCAAGGATAACGAATTGCAACAATACAAAATATTTAGGTTAACAACCTATGCGATTTTACAACAATATCCCCTTTATACTCGGTTACGTTGTACATTTTGTTGAAAATACTATTGCAAAATATGATAAAAAATTGTATACTACTATCAATCTTACTTGGGAGGTACTGCAAAATGTCCGTGTTGATACAGACGCACAACCTTACAAAACAATACGGAAATATTCGCGCGGTAAACGATGTTTCCATAACCATCCAAAGCGGAGCAATCGTGGGATTGGTCGGTCGCAACGGCGCAGGCAAAACCACGCTAATCCGTCTGTTGACGGGATTATCCAAGCCTACCGGCGGAACGTTTGAAATTATGCCCGAACAACAACGTTTAGATACGTCCGTTGCCGCCATTGTAGAAAAACCGTCGGTATACACAAATATGACTGCTATGGAAAACTTAACTGCACAAAGTTATTTGTTAGGATTGCCCGTGGACAAACAATATTTGCAATCCACGTTGGAACTTGTAGGACTTGCCCCTATGCTCAAAAAGAAGGCAAAGGACTACTCGTTGGGAATGCGCCAACGACTTGCGCTTGCAATGACGCTTGTCGGCAAGCCGCAACTACTTATACTTGACGAGCCCACCAACGGATTAGATCCGCAAGGCATACACGATATGCGCGAATTATTTATTAAACTAAACAAACAATTTGGCACGACTTTGCTTGTTTCCAGTCATATTCTAACGGAACTTGGCAAGTTCGCAACGGAATTTTACTTTATGGAACGTGGCACAATCATCAAACACGCCACTGCGGAAGAAATTACCGCCCATTCGCAAAAACGTTTGCGCGTAACTGTCGATAACGTAGATAAAGCAATAGACGTATTGACAAATCTTACACTACCACAATCGACAAACGATACGTTTGATGTTACTGACGATACGCAAACGGACGAAATTTCACGTACTACAAAAAATGCTATTAAAGCCGTGGAAGTTGTCCCGAACACAATCGAGATTTGCGGAGATATTCCACCTACGCAAATAATACTCACCTTAGCGCAAAACGGCGTTACGGCAAACAACGTAGTAAATATCGGCGACGATTTGGAAAGTTACTACATCAATCTTTTGAACGGAGGTACTCAACATGCTTAACGTTGTAAAATCTTTGTTGTTCCGTTTGAAAAAATCCAAAATGTTTTGGATTATGCTCGGCGTATGCGCATTATTGCCCGTGCTGACGTTATTGCTGTGTTTAACACTGATAGAAATCGTAAAAATATTTATAGAGTTCCCTACCGACTTGGGGTTTAGCGTTACTACTCACTCTATGCTGACGGCACTTGCATCACCGTCTAGCACGGTTAACTTTTTAGCATTGTTGTGCGTAAGCATATTTTTGTGCAAGGAATTTACCGACGGTACAGTCCGCAATGCGTTACTATCCAATAAAAGCAGAATCGAGTTGTACTCGGCATATTGCTTGACTGCACTTATTATCGGCGGAAGTTTTCTTGTGGCAAACTTTGTTTCCACCCTGCTTGCTTTGGGTATTCCGTTCGGTTTTGGTGACATTACGTTCGGTCAAGGACTGTCTTCTTGCTTGTGTTCGTTACTACTTGGTATTTTATCGTTGGTATTTGTTGTAAGTTGCGTGCTGATGTTTATGTTTGCAACGGGCAAACAATCGTCGTCTATCGTATTGCCACTGCTTGTAGTTATCTTTTTACCGCAAATCGTAACGTCCGTTGTGGACCTTATTTCCGGATTGATATACACAATACAAATGCTTGAACAATACGGCAGTGTAGATATTCCTTTCGAATTTACCATGGACGAAAGTTGGATTCCTCTTTACAACTCTTACTTATACGACTCAACGGCAGTCGAAGGTGCGCTTGTTGGCAAAATATCGTTGTACTACGTGCTGTTTGGAGCATTGTTCACATTCCTTGGCGGACTCGCTTCCGTAAAACGTGATTTAAAATAATTGTGTAACTTTACAAATAACTAAAAACGCACTTGAAATTTGTTTTTTCAAGTGCATTTTTTATGGTCAATATTAGTAATAGCAACATTCAATAAAACGACGTTTTATCGTCATCCAAGTGATATGCAACCGTTTTGCGGAACAAATTTGTTTTAGCGAACAAAACGTTGATAACACCGTTTTTATTCCACTTCCGTAACGTTTGTTTCGGCAAACTCTTCCGGAAGATAATTGATTAGCACTCCGCTTTTTTGCAAAGCGAACAATATTGCAGGCACCAAAATAAGTTGACAAATTATACCAATCCAAGTGGAAGTAAATCCCGATAGCAATTTTGCACCTATACTAACCAACAACGGCGCACCGCCAACGGCAAGCACGATACCGCCAACAATACCGTTTACAATTCGCCCCGACACCATTGCCACGGCAAGTGCAAGCACCGACGCGAATTTTTGCGTTTTGGGATTACTTAAAAAAATTTTGCGCATAAGTCCTGTCATAAAGCCGTAGGTTGCCAATTCAAACATCATTGGAATCATTCCGTTGGGAAATGCCGGACGACCGCTTGTTAAAAATCCTAACACGGGCGCACACGCTCCGCAAATAAGTCCCAACCAATTTCCGCACAAAATTCCCGCTAAAAATACCGTCAAATGCATGGGCGAAAGAGATTTTGTAACATCGCCTACAAGATTGTGCATGGCAGAGGATAAAACCACGCCAAAAGCACACAGCATGGCGCAAGTAACAACGTTTAGCGTGGTAAATTTTTTCATATACTTACTCTCCTTTTTGCAACTGCTTTACTTGTTTTTCGAATTGCCGTTTTGTAACGAAACGTTAAACAAAATACAATTTTATTTACTAAAAACGACGTCAAAACATGATACAAAACGCTACAAAATACCCTTTACTACGCAACAAATACATGCGTACCGACAAGTTAAATTTTTTGTTGCAAACATATATACAAGGTCTATCATAATGGGTATAAATTAGCAAATGCAAAACTTGTTTTATCGCAAATTTGCACAAAAGCGTTACAGTTTTATTACTGTATCAAGGCAAAGCGTCAATGCGTATTCGTAAGCATTACCACCCCAATTTCGTTCGTCGTACTTATCTACGTCGGCAAGAGTATCGGCAGTATACA
>CAYOKR010000068.1:0-4679 GCA_964404625.1 uncultured Oscillospiraceae bacterium
TCGGTTAGTTTCATTAGTCTTTAAGTTCCGTTTCGCCATCAAAAAATTCGTTAGCGGCAGTTGTGATTGCCTTGAAGTTTTGTGGATTATCGATATTGTTGTTAAGTTGTTTAGCACGTTTTGCGATAACACAGCAAAGTGTGTATTTATCGCCGGCTTTTTGTGTCAATTTGTCGATAGCAGGTTTGTTTACCATAGTGATTTATCTCCTTTCTTTCAAAATTCCAATAATTTCGTTAACGGCACGATCCACGTCGTCGTTCATGATACAGTAGTCGTACTTGTGACGTTGTGCGAGTTCTAATTTATTGCGTGCCATACGGATTTGGATTTTTTCTTCCGATTCCGTTCCACGTTTTTTAAGACGTTCGTAGATAGCCTCTTCGCTGGGTGCTTCGATAAAGAACAAGATGCTATCAGGATAGTTTTGTTTTACCTGCAATGCACCGTTTACTTCAATTTCCAAAATAACGTCCTTACCAAAGTTGAGCATATCCAAAACAAACTTTTTAGGTGTGCCGTAATAGTTTTCGAAATGTTGATCGTACTCCAACAACTCGTTGTTGCGTACCATCTCCAAAAAGGTTTCTGTAGAAACGAAAAAGTAACTACGATTTTTGCGTTCGTTTGGTCTGGGGGCACGAGTAGTTGCCGAGCGAGAAATAATCAAATCTGGCATTTGACGTAGAAGTTCTGCACAGATAGTTCCCTTGCCGGCACCGCTTGGTCCGGAAATAATAATAAGTTTACCTTGTTTGTTTTGTTCCATAATATTCTTCCTCTCGTTTGTAAATTTACTCTAAATTTTGTACTTGTTCACGAATTTTTTCAATTTCGTTTTTCATTGCTAACGCAACATTTGTAAGTTCCAAATAACTGGACTTACTACAAATTGTGTTTGTCTCGCGGTTGAATTCCTGTATCAAGAAATCAAGTTTGCGTCCAACAGGTTCTTCCAATGACAAAATTTCACGTGCGTGAGCAATGTGACTTTTCAGTCGGGTGATTTCTTCGTCGATACAAGATTTGTCCACAAAGAAACAAACTTCGTTAGCAAGCTTGTTTTGATCCATATCGACGCCTTGTAACGCTTCTTGAACACGATTTGTAAGTTTTTCGCGATATTGCAATGCAACTTGCGGAGCATATTGCTTTACCTGTCCAAGCAAACTTTCTACAGTGGAAATTTTGTTAAGAAGGTCGTTGCGCAATTTATTACCTTCCACTTCACGCATAACGTTTAGGTTGATTACCGCCATATCTACCGCTTGAGTAAGCATTTTGCGTATGATATCTTGATCGTCGTCCGCCTGTTCGATTGACAAAACTTCCGGACTTTTAATAAGCGAATTGATAGAAAAATCATTGCGCAGTTGCGGATAAGTTTCTACAAGTTTTACAACGCTATTCACATAACCTTGAGCAAGAGCCATATCGATTTTGACGACCTTGCTTGTGTCGCCATCGAATTTGTAGTTGATAAACACGTCGATATGTCCGCGAGAAAGTCCTTTGGATAGCCCGTTGCGGATGATATCTTCGTGCGCAATAAATGCACGTGGGATTTTCGTGGAAATATCCAAGAAACGATGATTTACACTTTTTAATTCTACGGTAAGCTCTCTGCCGTCTATTGTGACAACTGCTTTGCCGTAACCTGTCATACTTTTCATAATTGCTCCGTTTTAGTATAATTTGGGGGGGGGAGTTCGTGTTGAATCAATTGCAAATTTTACACTTACTATCAACTTGTATGGTTTTTACAAGTGCGACCAATACGAAACGTTGTTTTGTCGGCACCATACGTATTTATAATATTGGATTTTATCAAGCCGACAAGCCAATATTTCAACAATTAATTATTATAGCACTTTTTACAATAAATATCAACAAAAATGATATTTTACGTTAGATTTTTGCTTATGATTGCAAAAGTTGTTGAAAGGTTTGTTCGTCGATGATTTCAATGCCTAACGTTTGCGCTTTGGTAAGTTTGCTACCGGCATCTGCACCTGCAACAACAAGGTTTACAGACTTAGATACAGATGATGCAACTTCACCGCCGTTCTGTTCGATCAGTTTTTGTGCTTGACTGCGCGTGTAGTTGGTTAAACTGCCCGTTAACACTACTTTTTTACCTACAAACGCACCGCATTTTTCTTCCACTTGATAAGTGGGATTGATACCAATCTCTTTCAAACGAGAGATAATTTCGACATTTTCCGTTTCGGCAAAATACTGGACGATACCTTCGGCAATAATATCACCAATGCCGTCAATTTGCACAAGTTGGTCGGCGGTTGCGTGAGAAAGAGCATCTACGCTTCCATATCGCACTGCCAAATCTTTTGCAGTTACACTGCCAACATTATCTAACCCCAATGCAAAGATGTATTGTGCAAGTTTTACGTGTTTACTGTTTTCGATAGCGTTTAGAACGTTTCGAATCTTCTTATCTTTGAAACCATCCAGCAGTGCAAGTTGCTCGGCGGTGAGCGAGTATAAATCAGCAACGCAGGTAACACCTAAATTGTCAACTAATGCACCGACCGTTTTTTCGCTTATGCCGTCAATATCGCAGGCGTTTTTGGAACAGTAGTGAGTTATGCGCGCAACTATTTGAGGACGACAGTTGATTGCATTGGTACAAAATAGGTTTGCGCCCACTTCCTGCAAAACGCTTCCGCATGCAGGACAATGGGTGGGTTTGACAATTTCCACTCCGCCATCTTCTGCCGAACCGATAACTTCGGGGATGACGTCGTTACTGCGACGAACAAATACCAAAGCACCTTTGCGCAGTTGTTTGCGAATTATATCACCAAAGTTATTTAGCGTTGCACGTTTGATTGTTGCACCGCATAGTTCCACTGATTCCAATAGACCAATAGGCGTAAGTTTACCAGTTCTACCGACCTGCCAATCTACATCCAACAAGGTTGTTGTGACCTGTTCAGCATCAAATTTATATGCAACTGCCCATTTAGGAAATTTGTCGGTATAACCAAGTTCTTCACGCAAGGCAAAATCGTTTACTTTTATCACTACTCCGTCTATCAAAAAGTCCAACGAACTACGCATTTGACCGATTTTTTCAATAATGGCACGAATTTCTTCAAAGGTGCGAGCAATTTCGAAAACGTAGTTGGTAAGCATACCACAAGATTTCAAAAAACTTACAAGCTCCGTTTGACTGGAACATTCCAGCCCTTCGTTGTAGCCTGCGGAATAGAACACAACGTCCAAATTTCTTTCTGCTGTAACCTTTGGATTTAAGTTTCTTATTGCACCTGCAGCCGCATTACGAGCGTTTTTCAAGGTGTCGATGGGATGTTTTTGGTTATGCTTGGCAAGTTGTGAAAGTTTCATTATTCCTTCGCCTTGCAATTCGCAAACACCTTTGAATGGAATGGTAAGCGGAACGGTACGTATTGTTTTAACCTGTTCGGTAACGTCTTCACCAACAATGCCGTTTCCACGTGTAGATGCGCCTACAAGCACTCCATTTTCGTAGGAGGCGTTGATTGTTAATCCGTCGTACTTAAGTTCGACAGTAAACTCCACATTACCCAGTTCTTTTTGAACCTTTGCAACCCAATCTTGCAGTTCACCAAAACTTTGAACCTTATCTAAACTGTACAAACGTTTGCGATGAGTGTGTTGAACGAAGTTTTTGAGTGTTTCTCCTCCTACACGATGAGTAGGACTGTCCGGCAAAACTACACCGGTTTGCTTTTCCAACAATACAAGTTGGTCGTAAAGAGCGTCGTAGGTGGTGTCGGGTACAGTGGGATTATCCAAAACGTAGTACTCGTGCGCCCACTTATTTAGTTGATTTACCATTTGTTGCATTGTCATTGCGGTTTCTCCGGTAGGTAACAAGTTATATTTTAATCAATTTTTCCGTTACAAACTTACAAACAGAAATATTTTTCAACCGATTAAGTTGCATATTGTGAATATTTGATACTCATTTACTATCGCTGTCTAAAAAATATTTATCCACAATAATTGGGGATGCCTATTACTGAATTATTCGACAACTTTTAACGGCGCAAAACGAATGTTTAGGGATTTTTTACCAACGGATTCAAAAATGACGTCGACAATATCACCCGCTAAACGCAAAATCATACCTTTGCCAAATGTGGCGTGTTCTACCATTTGCCCAACTTTGAATTGTTTGATTTGCGAGGTTGTTTTACCTGTATTGATAGGCTTTTGAGTCGGTTGCAAGTTAAGTTTATCCAAATAACTGTCGTCAGAAAGCTGTCTTTCGGTGGACGGCGGACGAACGGGTGTTAACATTTTATTAACTTCCGTATAGTATCTGCTCGCCAACGAATCCTTGCGCTGACCATACATAAAACGTGAACTTGCACGCGTTAGATACAAACGTTCTTCCGCACGAGTAACAGCAACATACATCAAACGGCGTTCTTCTTGCATGGCAAGTGGCGAATAGGTTGCACGTGACGTTGGAAAAATACCGCTTTCCAGCCCTACTACAAAAACAGTTTTGTACTCCAAGCCTTTTACGGCGTGAATGGTTGCAATCGTAACGTAATCGCCGTTATTAGAATCGTCAATATCCGAAGCAAGGCTTACCGATTGAAGATAGTCTGCCAAATCGGCACCGGGATCGGTTTTTTGAAAATCTATTACAGATTGCTCGAATT
>CAYOKR010000069.1:0-4409 GCA_964404625.1 uncultured Oscillospiraceae bacterium
GAAATTCGTCGGTAAATTCTGTGTAGGCAACGGCAACTTTTCCACCAAGCGAGTGCCCCATAAAAAGTTTGCGTAAACAAACTATCTTATCACGGTGCAATGCGGATACGACAAACGCATCTAAATAAGAACAATCGGCAAAATTTAAATGGACGTTACGTATTGCATAATTGTAGCATTTTGTGATAAAATCTTTAGGATGTATCAAAAACGCACAATGGGAGCGAAAAAATGGTTGAAAGTTTAACGGTAAATGGAAAGGAATATAAAATCGTCAAACTGCTGGGAAAAGGCAAGGGCGGATATTCCTACTTGGTGGAAAGCAACGGCAATAGTTACGTGCTAAAGCAGATACATCACGAGCCTTGCGCTTACTACCAATTCGGTGACAAAATTCAGGCGGAAATACACGACTACAATCGGCTTAAATTTGTGGGAATCCGTATGCCTGCCATGTTGGACGTGGACGTACAAAACGAGCGTATTCTAAAGGAATTTATCGAAGGCGATACTATCTACGACCTTGTTTTGCAGGACAAAATGCGTCAAAGTTATATTGACCAAATGCGTGAAACGTGCGTTGCGTTGTACAATGTCAACCTAAACGTGGATTACTTCCCGACAAATTTTGTGGTGAACAACGAACTTATTTACTACGTGGATTTTGAGTGCAACGACTACACGGAACAGTGGAATTTTGAAAACTGGGGCATTAAATATTGGTCGAAAACGCCGGAGTTTTTGCAGTACGTAAGGGAGCATTCGCAAACAAAATAAAACGTTTGGTTTTTGTCGTATTTCCCTTTGCAAACGTGGTTTAACAATAGATACATTATAACTACATCACGTTACAATTAGAAAAATTATGTATCGTCGCACTTTGGTTTATGATAATAAATCACTAACCTTATTCGTATTGGTGGTGAGTTTATTGCGGTAAGATATTGACCGATAATAAACGCAATCAATTTTAATATTACGATTGGCGATTTTTTTCGACTTGTAAAAATCAATCGTAAAAATATTACTTCGGCACTTTGGGGGTACTAAAAATAAATAATTTAACAGTTCGAACGACGCATCAAGAAAGGTAAAACCTTTGGGAAAAGGTGCTAAAAAAATAACAGTTCGAACGATGGCTAAGGGAGTGGAGTTTTTGCACGTTGTGACCTAATACCGCATACGTCGACACTTTGTCTGCCATCACAACTTATTGGCAGGATAACACCCGATACTATCGTATCGCTCTACGGATTCGATTACGCTTATGGCATGATACGTTATCTTTGGTAAATATTTGGTAATTGGCGGTATAATCGTCGACATTTCTGTCGTTCGGGTTCATCTGCAATATGCACAAACGCGTTGTGCTATTTTTGTTATCTTGATATGATTTTTGCAACGTTTCAGTTAACTTCTCGATATAAAAACAGTAAAAATCCGCGCAAAAGGTAGTAATTTTACTGTAAAAAGGGCGAAATTTTAACTATACAACAACGATGCAATTTGGTATACTTATTTGCAGACGTATTTTCAAGGAGAAGCTTTATGGAAGTTTTGGCACAGATAATAGGCATCTTTGCGATGCTTTTTAATATTTTTTCATATCAACAAAAAAGTCAAAAAGGTGTTATCTTTTTGCAACTGATAGGTTCGGCGTTGTTTACCGTACACTTTTTTATGTTAGGTGCCTATATGGGCGGTTTGCTAAACGCCGTGGGTATTGTGCGCGCTGTTGTGTACATAAAAAAGGAGGTTTTCCGCTCAAATAGTATTTGGTGGTTGGTTGCGTTCGAAGTAGTTTATGTATTGTCTTACCTTGCAACTTTTACGCTGTTTGGCAAACAATTTAATTTTGCAAATGCCGTTGTGGAAATTTTGCCACTTATAGGTATGACGGCAACAACGGTAGCGTTTAGAACGGACAGCGCAAAAACAACGCGTCTTTTGGGCTTTGTAAGTTCTCCGTCGTGGTTGGCATACAATATCATTTCTCTTTCCGTCGGTGCAATTTGTTGCGAAGTATTCAGTCTCGTTTCCATAATAGTGGGATTGTTCCGCTTGGACAGAAAAAAGGAGTTCAAAGATGAGTAAAAAGTTTTTGCATTGTTTACGAATACAATTTTACCCCAATCATTTTGAAGACGAGCGCATTGCTGAAGTGGTGGAATTTTGCGTTAAGTACGGTTTTGATAACGTTATGTTGTTTATCAATGCGGAAGAATACAACGTAGGTCACATGACTATCGAGCAGGCGCAACCGTGGATTGCCACGATGAAAAAGGCAAAAGCCGCTTTGACGGAAAAGGGAATTACCGTAAGCTTGAACCCGTGGATTGAACTTGGGCATCTTGATAGATGTCGTCCGCTGCAAGATGGTCAAAACTTTACTACGCAGGTAGACTACGACGGCAATCAATGCCAAATGGTAGCATGTCCGTTGTGCGAAAACTGGAAAAAATACTTTTTGGAGTTTTATGCCTACCTTATAAACGAATTGAACCCGGACACAGTTTGGATTGAAGACGATTTTCGTTTGCACAACCATGGCGATTTGCACTTTGGCGGATGTTTTTGCCATTTGCATATGCAACGCTATAACCAACTACTTGGCACCAACTACACGCGCGAGCAGTTTACTGACAGATTGTTCCGCAAAACCCCCGATAAACGCGTAAAAAAAGCGTGGTTGGACGTCAATCGTGAGTGTATGGCAAGTTTGGCGGAAGATATAGGCAAGGCTGTTGCCGATTTGCATCTTGGCACAATAGTGGGACTAATGTCTTCCCGTCACGAAAAACATGCGTTGGAAGGACGTGATTGGCATCGTATTCACAATGGATTTGCCCAAGGCGGACCATTAATCGACCGCTTGCATTTGCCTTGTTACAACGAGATATCTGCAAAAGAGTACTATCTTGCATTCAATCAACTGCCTTTCCACTGCCGTGCGTTGTTGCCCGAGCAAACGATAATATACCCCGAGTTGGAAAACGGTTCTTTTAGTACTTTTACCAAAGACGCGCGTTTTTTGCGTTTTCAGTTAGAGTCGGCAATCCCGTTGTGCATCGACGGCATGACCTACGACATCTACGATTTTGTAGGTAACGGCATCGTAGATAACTTCCGTTATGGCGAAGTTGTAAAAGAGATTACCCCGTATTTAGACGGCGTTACCAATTTGAACTTGTGCTACAACCAACTGAGCGGCGTAATTTTGCCCATAGACGAAAAAACTGTGTACAAACGCGATGCGGAAGTAAAAAGTTTTGACGATTTGTACCCCGACGAAGCGTATTTCAATGCGTATATAACGTCGCTTGGAATAAACTGCAAAGTTTCCACGCAAAAAACTTTCCGCAACAAAGTGGTTGTTTTGGGTGGTGGAAATGCCTACAACTTTACCGCAAAACAACTGCAAAATCTGTTTGAAAATAACTACGTTGTGTTGGACGGCGGTGCGGTTCGCATTTTGATAGACCGTGGTTTGGGATATCTTTTTGGCGCAAGCGGATACAAAACTTACGTTGGCGAACACGACGTCCACAGTTACGAACAGGTTGCCGACGGAATTGTTATCAACGGCAAGCGCGGATATCGTGCGACTGCGTTTGGTAAAGCGGGCGACTACGTTAGCATCGCCTATGACGACGAGCAATATGCACAATCTTTTGTGTACGACTATATTGGCAACAAAGTGGGGGTTGGTGCGTACAACAATGGCAGATGTTTCGTTGTTCCATACGTTGTAAACAACGTGTATTTCGAGCAGTATCACGATTTGCGCACAACCTTGCTAAAAAGATTTTTGTGTGGCGCTCAAAGTCAACTTGTGTATACAAATCATGCAGGCGTGTATGCATATTTATATAATCAATCAAAACGCAAGGTGCTTATTGTTGTAAACAGCACGGAAGAAGATTTTTCTCAAACCACATTGCAACTGCAAAATATCGAGTTTTCGTCGCTGTGGCGGATTGATAGAAAAAACGGCACAAAGCGTAAAGCTGCCTACCAAATGCAAGACGGTATTTGCACGATTGCTCAACTCAACGAACACCTAACTACGCAAACGTTTATATTGAAATAAAAGTCGTTTTTGACAGAAACAAGAATTGTTTGTTATAACGCTTCACAACGTTGATATATAAATATTTTCAAATGCGGTTGTGAAAAAACTACGTCAGCACTTCTGTTGTCCGGTGTTCATCGCTATCGGCATAAATAAAATTGTTTGCAAAATCAGTGCGATATTTCGTTGTATTTATGTGTGCAGACAACGTAATTATGTAATATTTTTACCTTCCTCTAAACGTAAATCGTATAAATAATATTTGCCAAAACAGTAACGTGTTTTTCATTATCTCGGTAGGTATTGACAAGTTTGCAAAGTGATTGTATAATTGTAG
>CAYOKR010000070.1:0-4186 GCA_964404625.1 uncultured Oscillospiraceae bacterium
TTCACAAAAAAATGACAAAATTTTTCAACAAATTTTGCCGTTGCACAAAGGTGAGATTGGACGTCGTTACAAAATAGTAAACTGCCAACTTTTGCCAGATATCAAAACACGCCTTGGGGAGATGGGATTGGTAAAAGACACCATAGTTACCATTGTAAAAAAGGCTCCGCTGGGCGATCCAATCGAAATAAACGTCCGCGGATATTGTCTTTGCATACGCGCGACGGAAGCAGAACATTTTTCCGTAGTGGAGGTGCAAGATGAGTAATTGTTGCAAAACACAAACGGTAGCACCCACTACCCCGTCGAAACTTACAATCGCATTATGCGGAAATCCCAACAGCGGAAAGACAACCTTATTTAATATACTAACGGGTAGCAACCAAAAAGTAGGCAACTGGCCAGGCGTAACCGTCGAACAAAAACTGGGCACTTACAAAAAGGATAATTCCGTTGCCATTGTAGACACGCCGGGAATATACTCTCTTTCGCCATTTACCATTGACGAACAAATTGCCCACAAATATCTTATGGAAGGCAAACCGGATTTGGTAATAAACATTGTGGACTCCACCAACTTGGAGCGCAACTTATTTTTGACAAGTCAACTAATTGAGTTGGATGTTCCCGTCGTTGTTGCGTTAAACATGCAAGACGAAGCCAAGGCAAAAGGCATATATATAAATAAGGATATGCTGGAAGAATACTTCGGCTGTGCGTTTTTTGCAATTTCCGCAGCAAAAAATCAAGGTATCGACCAACTGATGAACTACTGCATTGCAGGTAACTACCAAGCAAAAACTCACTTTGTCTACAGTGATCAAGTAGAAAATGCCGTTGCCAAGTTGCAACCGCTATTATCCAACACCGAAAACAGCCGTTGGGTAGGTTTGAAACTTGCCGAAAGAGACAAAACAATCCTTGGCATGTTAAATCTTAACGAAAACCAAAAGCAACTTGTAAAAGAAACTAACGAAAATCTAAAACAACAACTGGGAGATATCGTGTCGGCACAAATCGTCGAACAACGATACAAGCAAATTTCCGCAATTGTAAAAAAAGCACAAACAATCGACACAAAAGGCGTAACCGCCGAACGCGTGCAACGCGTCACGGAAAAAATCGACAAAATCGTTTTAAATAAATGGTTAGCATTCCCGATATTCGCGCTGATAATGAGTTTAGTGTTTATCGTATCTATCGGTACGCTGGGTGGATTTTTGACAGATCTAATCAACGAGCAACTTACGCCATGGATGCAAGACGTTGTAAACGGACTGTTTGAACATGCAAACGCCGAATGGTTACGTTCACTACTGGTAGACGGAATTATCGCGGGAGTTATGGGCGTTGTGGGATTTGTTCCGCAAATAATGTTGTTGTTTGGATTTATTGCCGTTTTGGAAGCAAGCGGATATATGTCGCGTATTGCTTTTATCACAGACAAATTATTAAACAAAATCGGGCTTGGCGGTCGCAGTTTTGTTAGTATGATTTTAGGTTGCGGCTGCAGTGTTCCTGCCATTATGGCAACTCGAACAATTAAAAATATCAACGAACGCAACACCACTATCACCTTAACACCCTTTATGCCCTGTTCGGCAAAATTGGCAATAATCTCTTCATTTACAACCTACATACTCGACGGCAATGCGCTGTTCGCCATAAGTTTTTACTTTTTGAGTATACTTGCAGTTATTTTGGGCGGGTTGATAATGAAAGTGTTTAACCGCAAAAAGACAAATGCAAGCGACACGTTCATTATGGAACTACCTACCTATCGCGCACCCACTCCGACCAACGTACTAAAACAAATGTGGGAACGCGGAAAAGCATTTTTGATAAAAGCAGGAACAATTATTTTTACCGCATCGGTAATTTTGTGGTTGGTACAAAGTTTTAACTTCAGTTTGCAATTTGTTACAGATGCAAACGATAGCATTCTTGCGAGCATCGGCAAATTTATCGCCCCAATATTTGCACCGCTTGGATTTAACGACGGCGGTTGCGGTTGGCAATATTCCGTTGCGACGCTGACGGGCATTGCCGCAAAAGAAGTTGTCGTTTCTACCTTGGAAATTTTGTTGCCGCAAGGACTTAGCGGAACAATCTCCGGTTTGGGTGCGTACAGTTTTGTTGTGTACAATCTTCTAACCGTACCATGCGTTGCGGCAATCTCTGCAAGTTTTACCGAACAAGGCAACTGGAAAAACGGACTTAAATCGATAGGATTTCAACTTGTTACGGCATACGTAGTTAGCCTTGCGATTTATCAACTAGGCACGCTTGCAAACAAATACCCGACAGCGTTTATCGTTGCAATATGCGTGATTGCTATTGTTTTTGCACTGTATTTTGCAATGCGCTACATGATTAAAAAACGCGGATGCAACTGCGAATGCGACCACTGTCCGCACAATGCAACCTGCACACGTGACGAAAGACAATAACATCACATAGCAAGCAAGTCATAACGCCACCGATAAAACAATTTTTACAATACTCAATAAGCCATTGACAAAAACTTGTTTATCTTTAAACACCTATTGCGTTACTGTCAAAAGGCATATTTATCGGCATCATTGCTTGCGTTTTAGCACTCGCCAATCAAACGGTAGTTTAAAATTACAAACATACATAAAATACAAAGTGCGTATCAAAATTGACACGCACTTTTATTATTATTTAATTATATACTATTATATGTTAATCCTTTTATGTACGCATTTATGAAGTTGCGAGATTAATTCATAAAATCTTCCGTCAAGATAACTCGGTCCACAAGGGAAATTTTGTTTGCTTTGGCAAAATCCACTGCAGTACGATCAAAATACATATTAGTTAGCACCATTGCTTGCGATACGGGATAATGCGTTTGCCCTTCCTCAACAGAACTGACGTCGTTTTCGCACAAAACACGATTGGTAAGCATACATTGCACGGCAATAACAACCCCCATTTTTTCCACCAACATATCAATGCCGTAGTTATCGAAAACAGGAGTGAGTTTAACTTGGTAGCCCTTGCGACTGAACAAACGTGCAACGTAGATAACAAATTGTGTTTTGTCCATTTTGGCAATTTGCTCGAATTTTTCTTCAATGGATTGGGAGCTGCCCATTTCCACAAAATTTGCTACTTCGGCACTAGGAACATAGGTTACGGTTGTGCCTGTTGTGGTGATTGCAGGAGTTTCTATACTAACTTCGACATCGCCAATTGCTTCCGGTGCGGTTTGATTGGACTTTTGCTTGTTTTTTGCCTTATTATGCGAAGAAACAGCAATGATAATTATCAACACAGATAATGTAACAACGGCAATGCCTATATACAAACAGTACCTTTGCACGTCAATAAGCTGTACATCGCCACCTTTAATCATTGACGGCAGCACAAGAACGGACACCAAAATCGCCGCTATGCCAAAAAACATAAGTACGATTGCAAACTCGATAACCTTTTGATAACCTTTTGCTTTTTTCATAAATAAATCCTTTTTTGCTGTTGGACGGTTTATAACCCTACATTATCAAACGCTAAATAAGCCAAACCTATGCAATACATTTTATCACATAATTTGCAATGTGTAAACACAAACTTTTGCACCACTTGTAGTTTTCTTATTGAAATAGATTTGAAAATAAACATAACGACACAAGTTAAAATTGATTTTAGAGTTAGAAACTATTTAGTTGATAAGCACAAACGCACCATCGGTTTTATAAACGGTACAATTTGAAATTAACTTTAGAACTGAAAATTGCGTTTTGCTAATAAGCGAAAGTTTAACATCGATTTTATAGATAGTTTGAACTTTTTACCATTTGTAAACACCCAAGAGATGAAGGATAGAATAAAATCGCGATTGATTGCATCACCGGAAAGCGTCATATACGAATTTACACAAAGCGTTTTGTGTTGTGCAAGACAATTGGAGTTGTTTGCAATACTTTTGCCCTTTTGCATAGCAGAGTTTTTGCTTTGCGGTCTGTCTATTTTTAGCATAAAAATCGTCGCAAAAAAATCTTAAAAAAATGCAAAAAAAATGTATGTAAATAATTGACACTTTTTTTATAAAATGATATTATATATAAGCACTTGACGGATATGGGGGTGTAGCTCAGCTGGGAGAGCACCTGCCTTGCAAGCAGGGGGTCAGCGGTTCGATCCCGCTCATCTCCACCAA
>CAYOKR010000071.1:0-4031 GCA_964404625.1 uncultured Oscillospiraceae bacterium
ACTCTCCCGATATCGTACAAATGAAACCGGGCGATATCGACGAATTTTTGCGTTCCGGTGCAATTATTTCCTTGCAAGATTATATCGACGAAGCAATCTCCGCTGGAAGAATGACGGAAGATATGATTTGGGAATACAATGACGGTTATCGTTACAATCCCGAAACGGAAATTCGTGGCAACCATGAAGACGACATCTATTCGTTGATAAAGGACTTCAGTTGTGACTTCGTGCTTAACTACAACAAAAAGCTTGTAAGTGACAACATGAAAACGTCAACGCAATATACCTATCCCAAAGATAGCGAAGGCTACCCAAGTACCGATACCACCAAGCCTATGACTTGGAGCGAATATATGCAATTTGCAGGTGCAATGCAAACGGGTAGTGTGGACGGTGCGGCGTTAGATAACGAACCTTACCAACAACTATTAGAATGGATTCAACAAGGCGGTGGTTCTTTGTGGAGCGAAGACCACAAAACCGTTGTAGATATCAAAAATACACCTGCCGTTCGTCAAGCGTTTGATTATTATCGTATGCTCCGTGACGAAGCAACAAACAGTCCCACATTCAATTTGACGGACACAACCCTTTCAACAACACAATTTAGCACAAAACTATCCGCACTTAGCGCGGTACAAGTTGGCCCAGCACAACTAAAAGCAACACAAACAGCAACAATTTTCTATGGTCGTTGGGCGTATGCATCATACCAAACGGATTGCGACAAGTGTGAAACAGGCTTTGCTGCTCCTCCGGTTCCAAACGGACTAACAGTTGACGAGAATACCAAATAT
Organism: uncultured Oscillospiraceae bacterium; assembly: GCA_964404625.1. GTDB lineage: Bacteria > Bacillota > Clostridia > Christensenellales > CAG-314 > Fimimonas. The sequence goes on from CAYOKR010000071.1 coordinate 801, forward strand.
GCAGGTATCACCGCTATGGTAGGAACAAGCATTTCGGCAAAAAGTCAAAACAAGGATGCTGCTTGGAAGTTTATCGAGTTCTACTTTACCGAAGGACAAAAAATGTACGCCGAAGAAGGATTTAACATCCCCGGTAACAAGCAAATTGCCGCAAATGAATTTTTGAACAGCGACAAACTTACCGCAAAGGAAAAGGAAACTAACCAATTCTTCTACGACCTTGCGTTGGATCACGGTTTTGTTATCGAATTTAACAAGTATTTGTCACAAGCTTCCGTTGAAGAAGTAATCGGAGCACAACTTTCTGCATACTTCTCGAGTAGCAAAAAAGGAAAGTTTAACAATGCCGAATGGGAAAAAACTTTAGATAACATTCGCACACAACTTCAAGCAAAACTTAATCGTGCAACCAGATAATTACAAGCATTTATGATAAAAAACATCGTTTTAGATACAGATATTGGAACGGACAGCGACGATATCGGCGCGCTTGCTATACTGTGTAACCTTGCGCATCAACAAAAAATAAATTTACTTGCGGTAACGTCGTGCAGTTCCACTTTGGAGCCTGTCTACACAATAGATTTAATTGCTCAGTGCTATGGCATTGATATTCCCGTTGGCAAAAGCGTAGTTCCCTATGGCGACGACGATGCTCACGGCGACTATGCTCGCAAAATTTGTCAAGCGTACACAAGTAGATTGTGTGGCAAACCAATTCCGTCGGCAGTGTCCGTTTTGCGAAAAGCGTTAACGCAAGGCAACGTTACTTTGGTAACAGTTGGTCCGCTAAATAATATTGCGGAGTTGTTAGATAGTCAGCCGGACGAAATTTCCCCCTTGGACGGCAAACAATTGTTCCAACAAAACGTTACCGAGGTGTACGCAATGGCAGGCACGTTTGAAAATAACTGGACAGAGTGGAACGTTGCGGAAAATGTCCCTGCATTTTGCAAAGTATTAGATACAGTTACCTGCCCGATAACCTTTATTCCATTCGAAGTGGGTGCAAAGGTCAAAACGGCAACCAATTTTTTAAACGGTGACGATTGCCCCATGAAGTTGGGTTATTTCGTGCATAACCACGGCCCACGTGAAAGTTGGGACCCAATTACCGCTTATTGCTCCGCTGTGGAGTGCTTCCCCACAACCTCATGGGGACAAATTCTTTCCGACGACAAAGGTGTTACCACTTACAAATGCGGATGTGGTAACCGTAGATACGTACTGCCCAACTTCGACGTACAACAAGTTACGGAAAAATTAGAAAAACTAATGGTGAAGATATGAAATCAAAAACAACCAATAAAAAGCCGAAATTGACAAAACGCGCCCTACGTGAAGAACGTCAATTTTTCGCTTATATATCTCCGTGGATTATAGGCTTTTTGCTCTTTACCGCAATACCGCTGATAGCCTCGGTTTTCTTTGCTTTTTTCGACTTTACAAAAACCGACCTTGCAATGGGCAAACCGCTCGAGTTTGTTGGCTTGCGCAATTTTAGCGACATTTTATTTGGTGAAGACTCTCACTTTTGGCAAGCGGTAGGCAACACGTTTTTCTATGCAGTAGTGCGTGTGTTTGTAGGTTTTGCAATTAGTTTTATATTCGCGGTGCTTCTCAATCGTAACATCAAACTCAAAAAATTGTACCGCGTATTGGTGTATATTCCTGCAATCATACCTATGGTTGGTAGTGCGTTGGTTTGGAAAGGTTTGTTCGACGAACGTTTCAGTTTCTTCAACTATTTGCTCAACTACATTGGTATTGCGCCCATTTCGTGGACGACGGAGCATGCAATGGGTTCCGTATTGCTAATGAGTATTTGGTGCGGTATCGGTCCTACAATGATAATAATCCTTGCCGCATTGCAAAACGTTCCTACGGAATTATTAGAAGCGGCAGATATCGACGGTGCAGGTATTTGGCACAAGTACACAAAAATCGTTCTCCCGATGATTTCTCCCACAGTACTTTATATACTTGTAACGGGATTTATCTCTTGCTTGCAAGCATACGGCGAGTTCGACCTTGTAACGGGTGGTGGCCCCGGATACCAAACCACAACCATGTCTATGTTGGTTATCAACGCAATGAACGACTCCAGTTACGGCTTGGGATACGCATGCGCGGCAGCATGGCTCATTTGCGTTATCGTTATGGTGTTTACACTTGTTTTCTTCAAGTTCAGCCAAGGTAAAGTCTACTACGAGGAGGGTTAATAATGACAGATTTAATGGAAGTTTACAACGGTCCGTCAAAACCCAAGCGCAAAAAACTTAGCGGTCGTGCCCGTCGTGAAAAAATAACAAATGTAGTAATTTCCGTATTTATGGGTATCATTTGCGTGATACTTCTCATTCCCTTTTTGTGGATGTTGGTAAGCAGTTTTCAACCCAGTGGCGAAGATTTGTTCCAAGATCCTCCTGCATTCCCCGATCCGTGGAGTTGGAAAAACTACGTCGAAGTGTTCGAACAGTGGGATTTTCTCGGGATGCTCGGCAACACGTTGTTTGTCGTGTTCTCGTCCATGATAATCTCCCTTGCGTCTTCCATTGTAGTTGCCTACGGTTTTGCAAGATTCCGTTCTCGCGCAAAGGGCTTGATGTTTACAATCATGATAGGCACAATGATGTTGCCTTGGATTGTAACGCTAATGCCAAGTTACATTCTGTTTAGCAAACTTGGTTGGACGGATACCTTTTTGCCACTTATCGTTCCGGCAATCGGCGGTGGCGCATTTAACATCTTTTTGCTACGACAGTATTTTATGGGCTTGCCCAAATCCATCGACGAAGCAGGCATAATCGACGGTTGCTCTCGTTTCGGCGTTTTGTGGCGTTTGTTGTTGCCCCAATGCAAACCCGTGCTTGCAACCCTGATAGTGTTCAGTTTTAACGGCGCTTGGAGCGACTACGTTGGTCCCAAAATTTACCTTATGGGCGCACAAGACAAGTGGACGTTGTCGGTAGGCTTGTCCATACTCTCTCAACAAACAATGGGCTACGGACAAATTCCTTGGCACCTTATCATGGCAGGTTGCGTAATTTTCGCATTGCCAATGGTAATAGTTTTGTTCTCCGCACAGGATGCTTTTGTTCGTGGTATCGTTACCAGCGGACTTAAATAACAGTCTGCACGGTAAAATTAACTTTGGATTTATTGCGATATGAGGTTTTTTCGCAAAAATATAAAATCAAAAAAAGGAGAAAGAAAATGAAAAAGAAACTT
>CAYOKR010000072.1:0-3352 GCA_964404625.1 uncultured Oscillospiraceae bacterium
CATGTGTGCAGAAACTGACATGACAGAATCATTGTTGATGTTTTGAACAAGTTCATTTACTATGCTAGAACACAGGCTACGCATGCTTTTCAAAAAGTTTTTATCTTTAATCCAATGGTACATATAAAAATCTCCTTATTATCCCCGAACCGTCCATCTAACTGTGTGCAGTTAAATCGTTGTAGTATACTACTTTTTAGAAATTTGTCAATAGGTTTTAAGAAATTTTTTCTAAAATTATATTGCTGTAATGGTTGCGTTATCTTTTCACAGCGAACGCAGTTCGCGTGGGGCGGGATTTGCAGGAAGCAGTGCAATGAAATGGTGATTGTTGTACAAAGTTGTTAATCGCGTTATAATACGACCTTCGGATTATACTCGCAATGCTCGTGGTGTCGCACGTCAAGACGTGCTCGACTAAGGAGCCCGCATCGGGCTATTGTGCTAATCGCACAAGGTTTGTCTGTCGCCAAACCACACAACTCGAAGTAACAAAAAAAGACACCCAATAAGGATGTCTTCTACGTAATGGTTGCGGGGCGGGATTTGCAGGAAGCAGTGCAATGAAATGGTGATTGTTGTACAAAGTTGTTAATCGCGTTATAATACGACCTTCGGATTATACTCGCAATGCTCGTGGTGTCGCACGTCAAGACGTGCTCGACTAAGGAGCCCGCATCGGGCTATTGTGCTAATCGCACAAGGTTTGTCTGTCGCCAAACCACACAACTCGAAGTAACAAAAAAAGACACCCAATAAGGATGTCTTCTACGTAATGGTTGCGGGGGCGGGATTTGAACCACACGACCTTCGGGTTATGAGCCCGATGAGCTACCAGGCTGCTCTACCCCGCGATAAGGCACTTTTGTGCAAACCTGTGCGCATCTATTTTTGATGCTTGTATATGATACATCATGTATCGCTTTTTGTCAAGGGTTTTCGCTTAACAAAACACTAAAAATTGCGCAAAAACTGCCGATTGATGTAAAAATGTAGTTATAGATTGTCGCAATGCAAAATTATCTGTTGCCGAGATGGCGTAATTGTTTCTTTTAGCAACGACATTTTTGCCGATTGTTACAAATTGAACGGCGAATATACGCCGTGTTAAATATTGTTCGATACAAATTCTATTTACATGCGACGATGTTTTTTACGTTGTTAGTAGTGCCGTCTAAAATTCGACGGCTGTGCTATTTGCCTAAGTAGTTTACCAAAAGTATTGCTATGCTTGTAACAATCATAACTATGCCCACAACTCTGTTGAGTGTTTTTGCGTTGGCTTTGTTCGCGATAACTGCAGCAATACGTGCCCACAAAAGTGTAAATATAATGCAAAGTACCAAACAAGTTACGTCGGGAAATTCTCCTAACACAAAGTGGCTTACACTGCCTGTCAATGCGGTAAAAGTCATGATAAACACACTTGTGCCTACAGCCATGTGCATTTCGTATCCCAAAAAACTTGTAAGTATCAGCAAAAGCATCATTCCGCCGCCGGCGCCTACCATTCCGCAGATAAGTCCAATGGCAACTCCGCCTATGATAGATTTGATAATGCGTTGCTTTTTGCTGACTTCAAGCATTTGTTCCTTGGTTGTTTTTACCGGAAGAATAATAAACTTTAATCCTAAAAGGATAAGTGCAATTTGCATTACTCCGCTCATTGTTGTTTCGGGTAAAAAGGTTGCAATATAACTGCCTATAACAGTAACGATAATTACAGTTATCAATAAAACAAGACTGTTTTTAACGTCTAAATTCTTATTCTTTTTGTACGTCCACGCACTAATTGCGCTGGCAAGCACGTCACTTGCAAGACCTATACCTACCGCTTGGTATGCAGGCACGCCCAAAAACGTGATAAGCATTGGTCCAATAATTGCCGCAGCGCTCATACCTGCAAATCCGGTGCCGATACCTGCACCTGCTCCCGCCAAAAAACATACTAAAATTTTGATAAATAATTCCATATTTGCGTTCTCTCTTTATGGTTTTTAGATATATTTGCCGACATTCAAACAACACAAAAGTCGTCACGTCGCGATTTTTATATTTTTAGTTTGCGATTTTGTACATAACCTTAAACAATCGAAAGCCCATGATAGGGCTGTTTGTTTTGTCAATCTGTTTTGAAATCATGCACAAATTTTATCTCGATTTGTTTGTAAAACATTCGATATTTTGCTCGATTAACGATATTTTTCCGCCAATGCCTTATTTGCATTTTCGCAAGCGCGCAAAAACACCTTTTTGCAGTGGTCCATTTCTTCTTGGGAAAACCCGTTTAACAACAGTTTGCCAAAATCCACTTGTACTTGTTCGCCGTCGGTAATAAGCGAAGTAGCGTTTTCCGTTATCGTTAAAATAACGCTTTTTTTGTTTCCGTCTTCGCGATGCGTCGAAAGATATCCTTTGTTTTGCAACGCCGATACACCTATGGAGACGTGCGATTTTGTTAGTTTGCGTATTTTTACAATGTCCGCTGCAGTTTTGTATTGCGGATTGTTGTGCAAAAACATCAAAATATCAAACTCGACTTGTGTTAAATTGTATTTTTTGCGCACGCACTCCGTCATCTTTTCGTAAAGCGTTGTCAGTGACTTTTGACTTTCCCAAAATAACATTTTTACCCCAAAAATTGTTCAATTTTGAACCATTATAATCTATTTGGCATAATTAGTCAATCGATTGCGCCTGTTTCTTTGTGCTTTGTGTGATTCTGTAAAGCGGTACGAATATATGCGTTTTGCCGTTATAGCGAAATATTTTGACCAAATGCTTATTGTAATAGTGTTTATTTGAAAGAATAATATTATAAAAATCGCAATTTTTTTTAGTTTAACGCAATCGCTAAACATATCACAAGTCAAGTTAAATTTTGCGCATTAGTATTGCGTTTGTGTTGAAAATTACATTGTAAAAAAATATCAAAAAAGTTAAGTTAATTTTGTTGACAATCGCAAACACATTTGATATAATAATCAAGCTTATGACAGTAGCAAGGGTTTTACGACCTAGGTATGTAAGCAATGTGGCGGCGTAGCTTAGATGGTTATAGCGGCCGGTTCATACCCGGCAGGTCGTTGGTTCGAATCCGACCGCCGCTACCAAAAATGGCTCCTTGGTCAAGCGGTCAAGACATCGCCCTTTCACGGCGGTAACACGAGTTCGATTCTCGTAGGAGTCACCATATGGGGAGTTAGCTCAGTTGGGAGAGCATCTGCCTTACAAGCAGAGGGTCACAGGTTCGAGCCCTGTACTCCCCACCAAAATTAGGGAATTTTAACCAAACAAAGGTTGAAATTCTCTTTTTTATTGCAAATTTTAGGATGTTTTGACCATTTTGTGT
>CAYOKR010000073.1:0-3165 GCA_964404625.1 uncultured Oscillospiraceae bacterium
CGTTTGATTCTCTTGCGTGTTCACTCCAACTAATTTGTGCAAGTGTGGTGCAAATTTATCTACGATGTTCAAGCAGATTGCTCCAACAAATATACCCACGACGGTAACAATCAAACCGTAGTCGCCACCTTGTTCGATGGACGGCAAAATTAACCCGATTACCGCGGCGGCAAGCATAACGCCTTCTGCAAATGCCAAAAAGATTTTGGAATATTTGTGTGCAACTTTTTCAAATGCGATGCAAAGTAGAGCACCGATAACGGTTGCGCCACCAACACCAAGCGCAGATAAAACAACAGTAAGCATAGTAATAAGTCCTTTATTATATGATTCGTTTATTTGTTCGCAACAAAGTTGTCTATTTAATGGCAAAATATTGCTAACAAAGTTTTTTGCATACCAAACGCGTTATGCGTAAAGTAGTGCGGACGCCAACGTTTTATTTTGTTGACGTCCAATGTTTCTTTTGATTATATTTTCATAGTAAGTGAAATACGTTTTTTGTCCATATCTACGGAAAGCACCTTAACGTCTACAATATCGCCGATTTTTACCACTTCCAACGGATGTTTTACAAACTTTTTGGAAGATAGTTGCGAGATGTGTACCAAACCGTCTTGGTGAACACCGATATCTACAAATACGCCAAAGTCGATAACGTTACGTACAGTACCTTTAAGTAACATACCTTCGCGAAGGTCCTTCATTTCCAAAACGTCACTGCGCAAAATGGGTTTTGGCATTTCGTCACGTGGGTCGCGCGCGGGTTTTTCCAATTCGGCAACAATATCTCGCAAAGTTGGTTCGCCAATGCCAAGTTCTTGTGCAAGTTTGTCGTAGTTTTTGATAATCTTTGATAGTCCTGCAAGTTTACCGATACTATCCATTTTGATACCTTGCTTTTTCATGAAAGCAATGGTCGCATCGTAACTTTCCGGGTGAACGCTTGTTGCATCCAACGGATTTGTTCCGTCGTTGATACGTAAAAAGCCTGCACATTGTTCGTATGCCTTTGCCCCGAGTTTGTCTACGCTAAGTAGTTGGTCGCGAGAGGTAAACTTACCGTTCTTTTCACGATAGGTAACGATGTTTTTTGCGATGGTGCCGTTAATGCCGGAAATATGCGTTAACAATGGCGCCGATGCCGTGTTAAGGTCAACGCCTACCTTGTTTACGCAGTCTTCAACAACGCCTTCCAACGTTTCGCCAAGTTTCTTTTGGTTCATATCGTGTTGATATTGACCAACGCCGATGGATTTCGGGTCGATTTTTACAAGTTCCGCAAGTGGGTCTTGCAATCTTCTTGCAATACTTGCCGCACTGCGTTGTCCTACGTCGAAATCGGGGAACTCTACCGTTGCAAGTTTACTTGCCGAGTAAACCGATGCGCCCGCTTCGTTTACGATAACGTATTGTACGGGCAAACCCGTTTCCTTCAAAAGGTCAACGATAATTTGTTCGCTTTCTCTACTTGCCGTACCGTTACCCAACGAAATAAGTTCTACGTGATACTTGTTGATAAGTTTAACAAGCGTTGTTTTTGCTTGTGCGATTTTTTGTTCGTTTGTGGGAGCAGTGGGGTAGATAACGGTAGTATCGAGCACTTTGCCCGTTCCGTCTACAACTGCAAGTTTACAGCCTGTTCTAAATGCCGGGTCCCAACCCAAAACTACTTTGTTGGCGATGGGCGGTTGCATAAGCAGTTGTTCCAAGTTTTTGCCGAACACACTAATCGCACCGTCTTCTGCCTTTTCTGTAAGCATATTGCGTACTTCCGTTTCGATACTGGGGGCAATCAAACGCGCGTAACTGTCTTGCAATGCAAGTTCCATAAAAGGTTGTGTGTTGGGATTGTTTCCAACAATAACGTGACGTTCCAAGTAGCCGATAATCAAATCTTCCGGTGCAACTACCTTTACGGTCAAAATCTTTTCCGCTTCGCCACGGTTAACGGCAAGCACGCGGTGTCCTGCAATTTTTACGATGTCTTCTTCGTAGTTGTAGTAGTTGTCGTACACGGTTTTTTCGTCAGGTTTCTTTGCAACTGCGGTAATTTTGCCCAAACGGAAAGTCAAATCGCGGATGTCCTTGCGGTATTGAGCGTTGTCGGAAATTACTTCGGCAATTATGTCTAACGCACCTTGTACGGCGTCTTTTGCTGTTTTTACACCCTTTTCTTCGTTTATATATTCTTTTGCCAGAGCCTTGATGTCGGTAGTTTCTTGTTGCAACAAAATTATGTTTGCAAGCGGTTCCAAACCCTTTTCTTTAGCAACGCTGGCACGAGTTTTGCGCTTAGGACGGTACGGACGATACAAGTCGTCAACGGCAACTTGCGTTTCTGCCGCTTCGATTTCCGCACGCAGTTCGTCGGTAAGTTTGCCTTGCTCGTCGATACTGCTTATAACTTGCGCTTTCTTTTCTTCCAAGTTGCGCAAATAGGTCAATCTTTCAAACAATTTACGTAGTTGTTCGTCGTTTAACGAACCGGTCGCTTCCTTGCGGTAACGAGAAATAAACGGTATCGTGTTACCTTCGTCAATAAGGTTTACCGCAGCGTCTACCTGCCATTTGCCAACTTCAAGTTCTTCGGATAGTTTCAAATTGATATCCATTTGTGTGTTCTCCTTGTTTTGTATCCCGTGATTTTTCACGGCTTTGGGGTATTGTTTTACTTTTTGTGCAAAATGAAAAAACTATTTGTTACGATAACAATAAAATTATATTGGATAGTCAAATCTTACGATATGCACAATAGATACATTATACAAAATTTCTATCGTTTTGGCAAGATACCAAACAATAAAAGTTTTTACAAAAATTATTTAGTATACAATGCAGAAAAGAAAAATTAAGTTTACAAAAATTGTTTAGCAGATAACTTTACAACGACTTGTTTCTTTACAAAATGTCGATAAACAAAGATATACAAGTTTTAAGGCTTTATCTAAAAGACTTTGCTTGTCAATTAAGTTTTTTGACGTTATTTGTCAATCAAATTCGCTAAACGCCGTCTGCAAATCTTATAATTGCAAAAAAAAACTACCGCAAGCAGATTGCCTACGGTAGTACTGTTTACTTAATATTAGTAAATATAAATTCTCTTTTTGAGATATTCTTTCAAATCGGCAATGGCAACGCGTTCTTGTTGCATTGTGTCGCGGT
>CAYOKR010000074.1:0-2961 GCA_964404625.1 uncultured Oscillospiraceae bacterium
TGTATTGGTCGGCGGTGGGCACAACAACCAACGTGCGTGCGTGTCCTGCGGAAAGGCGTCCCTTTTCGATAAGTGAAATAACGTCGTCGCTCAATGTTAGTAGTCGCAATGTATTTGCTACTGCAGAACGGCTTTTACCGATGCGGTCGGCAGCGACTTCCTGCGTCATGTTGAACTCCGTCATCAAAGTTTTAATGGCACGTGCCGCTTCGATGGGGGAAAGATCCTCACGTTGTAGGTTTTCGATTAACGAAATTTCCTTTATTTGTTGTGGTGTATAGTTGCGGATGATTGCCGGAATGTCCGTTTTTCCTGCAAGTTTGCTTGCTCTAAAACGACGTTCACCGGCAATAATCATAAAGCGTTTGCCCACAGGCGTTACAACGATAGGTTGAATGACTCCGTGTACTTTGATGCTTTCTGCTAACTCTGCAAGTGCGTCTTCGTCGAAATTTTTACGCGGTTGTTCGTAGTTTGGGTCGATTTCCATAAGGGAAATTGTCACAACACCGTCTTGAGCACCTTTTTGAGTATTTTCGTCTGCGGGCGAAACGACGTCGAAATCGTTCATTCCCATTAGTGATGCAAAACCTCTGCCTAATCCTTTGTTTACTGCCATAGTAGATTATTCCTCTCTTTGTAAAAATTGCTCCGTCAGTGCGGAATATGCCAATGCGCCGCTGGAGTGTGGCGAGTGCAAAAAGATGGGCACACCGAAACTGGGCGATTCCACCAAGCGTACGTTACGTGGAATGGGTACCGTGTACATCTTTGCGCCAAAATACTTGTAAATTTCCGCTGTAACTTGCTTCGACATTGTTGTGCGCGTGTCGTACATAGTCAAAACGACACCGTTGATGGTAAGTCCTGCATTTAGGCGCATCTTTACGATTTTGATGGTATTCATCAGTTGGCTGAGACCTTCTAATGCAAAAAATTCGCTTTGGATGGGGATGATAACGCTATCGCTTGCTACAAGTGCGTTAAGCGTTAGCAGTCCTAAGCTCGGCGGACAGTCGATAAAAATGTAGTCGTAATCGTTTTTGATGTCTATCAAACGCGATTTCAAAACGCTTTCGCGCGAAGGTACCGTAACAAGGTCAACTTCTGCGGCGGCAAGGTCGATGTTGCATGGCAAAATGCTCAAATTTTCCACCATGGTTTGTTGTATTACGTTTTCAGCGGTGCAATCGCCCATCAAAAAGTCATAGCAAGTAAGTTCCAGTTGATTTTTCTCAATGCCGAAACCGCTGGTACTATTGCCTTGCGGATCGAAGTCTATCAACAAAACTTTTCTGCCGGCTTTTGCAACGTAAGCGGAAAGATTGATTGCAGTGGTGGTTTTACCTACGCCACCCTTTTGGTTGGAAAAACAAATAATTTTGCCCATAATATCTCCTTTGGTCTAAAACAAGGCACTTATGTTCGATTGTGTTAAAGTATACCATAAAACGCAAAGTTTTTCAACAATATGGTAGCACAAAACGACATTAAGCATACATTTTTACAAATATATAATAACACACTTTTGTGCAAATTTAAATACCATTTAATATTTTTTTTGAAATAAAACGTACTGTTTTATTCTTATTGCGAAGGTTGAAAACATCAACTTTTGCAATTTTTTTACTAAAGGAATGGCGAAAATGACAAACGGTACGGAAAAATATATTGAAACGGTCGCTTATCTTGGTAAGTTATACGATTTTTTGAATCAAAAATTATTTTTTGGTGAATTGGTTAAACCTGTTATCACAATTCAAGTGGATGTACGCAATAAGGCTTATGGTTGGTGGTCTACTCAAAAGGTGTGGAAAGAAAATGAGCAGGACGATGGCGAACACGAATTGAATATTGTCGCTCAATATCTTAACCGCCCTATCGGAGAGATTGCCGAAACGCTCATACACGAGATGTGCCATCAATATGCGTGCGTGCACAAGCTTCAAGATTGTTCTCGCTCCGGCAAATATCATAACAAACTATTTAAGTCTATTGCAGAATCTCACGGATTGATTGTTACCAAAGTTGAAACCATAGGATATGCACTTACAAGCTTGTCCGCAGAAACTGCGGAATTGTTGAAAGAATTTACCGAGGATGGAAATGTGATTTATCACACGCCGAACGTTATATCGGTGATCAAATCATCCAGTACACGCAAATATGAATGCCCTTGTTGCCACGCTAGCGTAAGAGCCACAAAGGCTGTGAATATCATGTGCGCTGATTGTAACGAACTAATGATAGTTGATGAATAGCCCTCGGGGCATGGGGCTTTTCACCGAGAGCGTTTTTTACTCCTTTATTTACGCTCCGGATAAAAGAAGTCCAAGCGGACTGATGAGCTGGTGAAATCCCAGCGAAACGGATATAGGTGTTCTCTTCATTATCCTCTAAAAAATCTAAGTTTTCACTCTCGCCTATATCCGTCTCCGTAAAGGAATTAACAATGGGTGGCGACCATCGCCAAAGGAGAATTATCAAAATTATGGCAAACGAAAAAAAGAATGTTAAGGCAAACGAAAGTCAAAAGAAACTATATCTTAAGCGTGAAGCATTTACGACAAGAGACGGTAAAGATTATTGGGGTTACAGCGTGAATGGGCACGCATGTGGCAGAGACATCAAAGTGGATTTTGTGGCTTCAGACCAAGGCGGATACGAAGTTTTGGACATGTTGTTCTCTTTGTCTGATGAAGTTGTGGAAGTTGTTATGCGTGATGAAGTCATGACAGACGATAGCGGACGTGAAACCGTTTATACCGTTTATGAAGCGCAAATCATCGATGATGATGGTAATAGAATTGCATACAAGATTAAGCCGTCACGCAATAGTGATAAAACTTTGTTGCAAGTCTTGTTGATTGAACTCAACAAGAGTGCAAATGGGGGTGATGGCGAAATTGCTTGATGGTTGTTTTTAAGGGGTGGCAATGTCCGCCCCTTGTTGGCATTATT
>CAYOKR010000075.1:0-2835 GCA_964404625.1 uncultured Oscillospiraceae bacterium
TTGCTTTTTTATTAGCTTTGAAGGCGTTTTCACGTTTGCGAAGATTTTCTCGTTGCTCTTGATATTGCTTCTTATTGATTACGGGAATAAGGAAATAAATTCCTATGGCAATTCCAACTGCAGCAATGCAACAAATAAAAAAAACTACGTCAGTTGTTTTGAGTGCATTTAATGTTGACAATACGTTTAACATAAACCGCTCCTTACATTGACCTGTTAGGTCAATAGAACTATTTTACACTTAAAATTAAGATTGTCCGATTACTCACAACAAAACGAACATCGCTATAACAAATCGTTAACTTTTTGTTGCAAAACTTTTAACGTTTTACGCAAATTGTATCGAAAATCTTTTTAAGAGCAAATCTCATTGCATTAATTTTACCACACGACCGAATAAAAATCAACAATTTCCGCAAAAAAGTTTTTGCAATTATTTCCATAACAAAAACACCTATAAAAACCTCCGCAAAAAACAGTTTAAATTTATGAACTAAACCGTTACCGGCATTGGGCATAAGGTCACGTTTTCTTTTTTTTCAACAATTGATACAGAGTGCACACGCCTTATATTCATTAATACTTGACATATAGTCAAGCTTTATCGCGCCCCAACATTTATAGACCCCCCCCCAAAAAAAAATCACCCAGATAATTTACATAACCTGTCGGAACGATTTTGAAATACACCTGCAAAAGCAAAACAAACCCACTAAAGTAGACGCTAACATTGTGTCGTTTTTTATTGCACACTCAAAAGCTTCGTGACAAAAAAAACGAATTGAGTTCCAAAAACATAAAAATATAACGAAAAAACGTAAACAAAAAAGGTTCTATAATAAATGTCGGGGTGTGAGAAAAAAAAATAGAGCAAAAACGCTTTCTCTAATGTATAAATTATGAGTTAAAGCAAAACTTCTTCACCCTAACATTTGACATAAAGCCCAAAACATAAAACGCCCCCCAGAAACGTTCGGTTTTTGGGGGTCGCATAATATTTTGCATAGACTAAATTTTAACGATATTGGACTAATTTTTACCACAAAATGTTAAATTCTATTAATATTGAGTTAAATCCAATAATAGAAAAGCTAAATTTAATAATAAAAAACCTAATTCTTTACGGTAAAAACTAAATTCTAACGATATTGGATTTCGTCAAGATGTCGTCGATTTCCTTTTGTTTGAGAGAATTTTCTTCCATCAGAGCGGAAACAAGATTGTCAATTGCGTGCTTGTTCGCTTGAATGATGCGTTTGGTAATTTCCAACTGCTCGCTCAAAATTTCGTTAACACGTGAAATAACTTGCATGTAGTAAGCGGAATTTTTTATTTGATCTGCGTCTAAACTACTCATACCGAGTTTTTCATCCATGCCGTAGTAGCAAATCATATTGGTGATAGTTTGCGTTGCGCTACGCAAATCCCCGCTTGCACCGGTGGAAATCCCCTCTTCGTCGCCGTAGTACACCATTTCGGCACATCTGCCGGCAAGAGACGTACGAACGCGATCCAATAATTCCTTTTTAGTATAGGACCCTTTGTCTTCCTGCGAATCATGTTGCATGTAGCCACCGTGGTTAGCACGAGCAACAATGGTAAGATAACTAGGCTTTTCGCCACCGTACCAGCAAACAAGCGCGTGACCGGCTTCGTGACGGGCGGTACGCAACAGTTGGTCACCCGCCCAATTTTTAACGTCACCGCTAACAAAACGCTCAAACGCTTCCTCCAAAATGGCATCGGTAAGCATATTGCCGTTAGCTTTGATAGTATCGCGGATTGCCATTTCGAATACCGAATCCAAATCGGCAAGGCTGGAACCCGTCGAGCGAACGGCAAGGTTTTCGATTTGTTCAGTGGTCAAATTGTGGTTGGCGATTTTTGCAATTTTGTAATTTACAAATTGAATACGTTCTTCCTTTTTGGGAAGATCTACGTAAATACGTCTATCGAATCTGCGCAAAAGTGCGGGATCTAACGAACGAGAAGTGCCTTGCTCCACGTCGAAGTTAGTCGCGGCAAGAACAAACACGGGTCTTTCCGCGTCCACATTGAAACCGTCCATTTCCGTAAGGAAGGATGTCAAAACGTCGCTGGTGTCGTGCATGGAATCCCCGCGATTTTTGCCAATAGCGTCAATTTCGTCGATAAACAAAATAGACGGGGCATACTTGCGTGCCGTTTTGAATAAATCGTGAACCGCTTGCGGTCCTTCGCCAACGTATCTTTTTAAGAATTGATTGCCTTCCGCACGAATAAAGGTTACATCGCTTTCGCCTGCCATCGCTTTGGCAAGCAAAGTTTTACCCGTTCCCGGAGGACCGTACAACAAAATTCCCTTGGGCGGTTTTACTCCTTGACGAAGGAATTTTGTAGGATTTTTTAGATATTCGATAAAGTAAACAAGTTCTTCCTTGGCATCCTTTGCACCGATAACGTCGGTAAAGTGGATATTTGGTTTGCTTACTGCATCCAAAACGCCGTGACTATCTTGCGCGTCCACAGCAGTTTTCAACTTAAAGTCGAACAACACGATTTTTGCTTTTGCACCGTCGTCGGAAACTTGTTGCAACGTTTTGAAGGTTACAATCTTGTTGGAACGT
Organism: uncultured Oscillospiraceae bacterium; assembly: GCA_964404625.1. GTDB lineage: Bacteria > Bacillota > Clostridia > Christensenellales > CAG-314 > Fimimonas. Next base: position 2,607 of record CAYOKR010000075.1, read on the forward strand.
CCCAACTCGAACAAGTTTTTGTGTTGGAACACTTTGATTGTTTCCCTTTCGATTGCCTTATCTAACGACAACTTGTCGCTTTGCATAGCTAAAATACCCGTTGCGCCTGCTTTGGAAAGAGAAAACCACTCTTCGCGACTGATTTCCTTGTCGTCACGTGCCAAAACGTAGATCGGGTAACTGCGACGAGCGGTAACGTAGTCGAAAAAGTCGTGTCCGGCAGAGTCGG
>CAYOKR010000076.1:0-2509 GCA_964404625.1 uncultured Oscillospiraceae bacterium
CAAGACGCTCTTGGCAGAGTTGCTAAATACAAGAAACTTTCCGGTCAAGAATAATCGTTGAATCTTGCATTTGCAAATCTAACGGATTTTGTGTGCGTTTTACAAATGGAATGAAATAACTATCAAACCGATTAAAAAAAATCCACACATAAAAATAACAAAAAAATTAGGGTAAACATTGAAAAAAGTTTACCCTTTTTTGATATGGTGAATTATACTTTTAAGTGCAACTTCTAAGATAAGATTAATTATACTTTTGAGTATAATAAGCAGTAATCAAAATAATTTGTGCTACACTTAAAGTTAAAACTTATATTTTAGTTTATAAACTATTTGACAAAACAATATAGCACGTAACGTATAGTTGTTTTATCAATACACAGATATGAATTAACTATTGACTAAATCAAGGTTTTGCTAAACGTTTACGTTTTTATTTTGAATAATCGGCAATCAATTGCGAAAGAGTGGTATCTACAAGTTTATAGTAAAGGTCGGTGCGATCGGTAGTGAACAAATCGCTTTCGATTTTGAAATACTCGTCGTCGAAAAATTGCAATTTACCAAATTCCGTTTCAATATAGTGTGTGGGCGTTTTATCTGCAAAATTAACATCACTTGTAGCCTGAACAAAGATGATTTGCTCTAAAGTCGTTTTACAAATTTCGTTGCCATTGGCGGAAAAGATTGTTGCAGTATTATCAATGGGCGGAGTAAAACCATAGGTTAGCGATTTATCCAAAGTACTATCGTATGGTTGACTATCGACAATTTTTAAGTAGCGAGTGCCATCGTAGTAATATTGGTTGTCATACCAGTTTATTAGTTTTGTAGTTCCGTTTTTAAAGATAAAATTGATTGTTATAACGTTGCGACTGCCAATTGGTACGTCTTGTTGGTCAATAGAGCGCACTTTCATTTCCGTGTATCTATTGACGGTAGAATTTATTGTTGAATACATCGAAAATGTGTAGATATAGCGAAAATCGTTTTTAGTTGACGTGTCGACTACGATTTTTATCTTGTCGACGTCGCTAACGTCGATTTCGTCCAACCAAATTTCATAGTTGGATAGCGAAAACGTGCCCTCTTTGGGCTCGATACTTTCCGCAAGTAAACTAAAAGCCGATTTAACGTCTGCAAGTTGCGTTTGAGTGAGCGTAGCATACTTAGTTACCGTACCGTTTGGCGTCGTATACTGCTGTTGCACTTGTCCGTAGACAAAATCTAACGCATATGAAACGTCGGCATGATTGGATGTAAAAGTTGTATCCAATGCTTTATACTGCTCGTTACCGTTTGGGAAAAATGCATTTTGATTTTTTACGTTTTGATGACGAATGCAATAAGTTACTTTTTGTTTAAAAAATTGCGGTTTTTGGTCGGTAAAAGTAAGCGAATTGCTTAAAGTTACCAAGTATGACAAATCGTAGGCGGTTGTGTCGACACTGACCTTATTTGGGGAATTGTACTCATTGTAGTAGTGATACCACGCGTATATCAATTCGTCCGCTTGGGGTGGATTTGCGGGATTATTGCCGTCGTTATCAACTATAGGAGTATCGGGATTCGGTGGCTGTGTTGTTTGACAAGAAACAAAACAACACAAAGCGATTACTATTAGAATAAAAGCAAAAAGTTTTTTCATCATTCACCTTTGTGGGGTAATATTTTGTGTGTACGTATGCTAAAAATACTGACAACGTTTGTAAAAATCGCAAACAACATTAAAAGGCATGCATGCAATTTACTAATTACTACTGCACTACAAAAACAAGCAACAACTACCAAATAACGCAAAGATTGCGACTTAACGTTCCAAATTTAGCATACTCTCAAAAACATTTTAACATAAAACCCGATGCGTGTAAAGGTTACACCGCAAAAAAAATTCCCAATCGAGAGAAAGGGAATTTTTGCTATTGTTAGTTGTTATAAAATACAATCCGTTTAACGTTATAAAACGAGTGTTAACAATGCGGATTATTCGCTGACAGGGAAAAACAAATCAGGGCGTTTTTCGACTTTTTCTAAGAGGAACTCGATGTAGTCGATATCCGCAGGCATACTCCAAAATACTTGCACTACCGCAATAGGCAACGAGAAACAAAACGTTAAACAAGCCACAAATAAAGAAGCAATAAATGCGCCGATACGCGGAATCAGTTTAGACGTGGAAGTTTCGACAGTACCGTCGTCGTAGATTGTGTGACTTACGTACAATTGATTTTTAGCGTCACCACGTTCCTTTTTGGTCCAATTCCAACCTATAGGAAAACCGACCCAACACATTGCCCAAGTAACAACGTAGAACCAACCCTCGAGAAATTTTAAAAATGAAGGCCAAAAATTCGATGAGTACGTTGGTTGACTAACATTTTCCACTACACTACCATCCGGCATCTCAACGACGGTTCCGCCACCTTCAGCGGTTCCGCCGCCAATAAGAAGTATACCAAGTGTGCCCACAACCAAAGTGATAAGGGCAATCCACAAAAATACAATTCTA
>CAYOKR010000077.1:0-2497 GCA_964404625.1 uncultured Oscillospiraceae bacterium
ATGCAACGATAAACAACGCCAAATTGCACAAAACTTGCGTTACGTAAAAAGCGATGCCCGCAACGTACATTGTAGCAAAACGTTTGCCGATGTTATCCCAATCGAAGAAAAATCCTTCGCCACCGACGTAGCCTATGCAAACGTCCACAAAACTTGTTAGCACGCCGAACAACACCGTTAGTACCACTGCAAGAGTTGTTGCAAACACAACCGTCAAAACCCGGTTAAGTTTAACTTTGGAAAACAACCAAAAGGCAATGGCGACAACGTTCCAGTGGATAATATAACTGATAACCCACGTGTTGATGCCGTAGATTGCCACGTCGCACGCGATAAAAACAAAAACGGCAGGCAAACAAACCCCCAGCCCCCAAACGTAGGAGCAGAGAGCAATAATAATGGTAACGACTTCCACATTGGGAATTACCGCCAAAGCCTGCTTGCCACCAACCAGCAATGCGGAAAACATTGCCGTTACAACTATATACATTGTGTGATTGTTTTTTTTCATTTCGCTAAAAATTTATTATTTTTTGTAGTTTAACTATCACTTTTGTAAGTGTTAAAGTGCAGTTTGGTGAAAATTGTCTGTACTGCCAAACGTCAACAAGATTTTGTGCAGTTGACTTAATACGTGCTTATACTTAATTCAAAGTAGTAAACGGCACCGCTTTCCACTTTGGCGGAAGTAACGCCTACTTGTGCAGAAACGATTTCCACATCACCAATGGTGTAAGCGGTAACTCCTGCCCAGTTGCCCTTGTCACTTTCTACACTGGTGTAAAATGCTACGAATTCGTTTGCTTGCGATGGTTTTGCACCACCGATTCCGTTAAGATATTTTCCGTAGTTGCTTTCTTGCCAATCGAGATACATATCCAGTTTGTTCGCAAGATAATTCAATACGTCTTCGACTTTTTCCATTTCGTCGCTTAAAGTAACCGTATAGTTGGTGTAGTCTTTTTCGCCGTTTTTGATAATTACCGCCACTTGGTTATCTGCCAAAGTCGGCAAAGTTAGGTCGGTAACTTCTTGTACTGTTGGTTTGTCCGCGCAAGCCACCAGCGTAAAAACGGATAAAACAAGTACTAACGCCAAGGCAAGTGTTACAAGTCTTTTTGTGAGTTTCATTTGTTTTTACCTCTCTTTTTATTTTTTACCAAAGGATTTGAGAGCAATCTTGCAAAAAAGGTCAATCTTGTTTGCAACGAAAAGTTTTTACCGCAACAGCACTGTTTTTGCGCGTTTTTGTGAGAACAATCATATCGTCACAAATAATTAGACAATTTTGCACGCCGTTGCGACAATCACACAGTTATTGCACCATAACGCCATTACAATAAAAAGCAAATGCAATTGTACTTGCCGTGACATTTTTTCCAAATAAAAAATGCCACCGCAAAGAAACAATCAATTTTGCGTGGCAAAAAAGAGTTGAATCTTTACATCGAAGACCACTCGAAAATCCGTTGCAGTTGGGCATTCGGACTTGGCAAAGCCTTACCGTAGCGGGACTGTCAATGATTTGCACATTGTTCCCCCACAAATGCGATTGTTTCACGCAAACCTGCAAGTTATTTGGTTAAGCACATTATACATCAATTTTGGCGATTATTCAAGCAAAATGATAGGTTTGCAAAAATGATTGTAAGTGATAGACAAACAAACCTATATCGATTGCAAAAGAATATCTCGTCCATAGATAAAATTTATATTTTGATACTAAAGTATCAACATTAAAAGGTGTTTGCGGATTATTGACAGCAAAACACTTTTGGACTATAATGAGTTTGACGTTACAATCAAGACAATTTTGTGCAAAAGAACAATCTTTTTGCACGAACAAGCCACAAACAGACTATCGTTTGACGTAGCACATCGGCGCAAAACGATTTCAACCAGCAAATGTTTAACGGCTTTTTGCAAAAGATTCAAAAAAAGGAGACATCTATGAACTCAACCAAAAAATTAGCCATTGTATTGCTACTGTTATTGTGTGTTGCTTGCGTGCTTACCGCATGCACGTTTGACTACACAATTACAAGCGAACAAGACAGTTACGTTGTAACCATCAAAAATGGCGAAAGCGTAGATTTCAAAAATTATTTTACCATCAAGGATATCGGCGGAAAGATAATTCCCACAACAGACGATATGATTAAAGTTTCGCCCGAAGTAGACTTTACAAAAGACTCGTCTTACTTGGTAACGTGTAACTACTTGGGATTATCTAAATCTATAGTTGTTACGGTAAAAATTGATAATAGCCAAACAGACGATTTGAGTGACGTTTTTGCAAAATACGACGATTACGAAAAATGGAATTTTAAACTTAAGTTTACCGCCGATGCAGACGATACTGACGTTGCAAACGAATACGCATACACATTGATTTACGCTTACGATGGATACGATTTTTACTACACCGACCTTGACGACGCATTTGTTGACTACGTTATTTATACAAGCACAAACATCTTGTATTATCTCGACAACG
>CAYOKR010000078.1:0-2435 GCA_964404625.1 uncultured Oscillospiraceae bacterium
CTGATGCGGAAACACCGATTTTTTCACTCAAAACCTTGATTGCAACTTCTTGAGTTGTGATAACGGCATGAGTGATTTTTTGTGCAACAATTTGAGTGTGTTGTTCATTCTTTTTACCGGAACGTGCCTTGCGTACTACTCTATCTTCGTCGTAGTCGCCTGTGTAATTGCGCGTGATCAACGATTTTTTGCTTGCACTACGCTTTTCGTCGGGACGTTCCTTAGTCTTATTCTTGTTACCGTAGGATTTTTGTGGTTCTTGACGAGGAATGTCGATAGGTGCGATATTCGGCTTTTTAGCTACTGGCTTTGTGCCGTTTTGACGTCTATCAATTGGATTTTGTGCACCTTTGTCTGCAGGAGCACCGTTAGGTCTGCCATTAGGACGTTGACTTTGCATACGACCTTGTTGAGAAGAAGCACGACGGTCGTCTTGACGTTGCGCAGGTTTGCGTTGTTGTGCGGAAGTATCCAAGAATTTACGCACTTTTACGTTGCCCTTTTCGTCGGTGTAAGTTTTAACTTCACGACCGTTTTCTATAACGGTAGATACCTTGGGTTGAATTGGTGCAGGTTGCACGGGAGTATCTACTATTTTGGGCTCTTCAACAACTTTTGGTTGTTCTACCACAACAGGCTCGGCAACTTGAACGGGCTGTTCAACAACAATTTCAACTTTTGGTTGTTCTACCACTGCAGGTTCGGGCGTAGCCACTTGTTCCACAACGGGAGCAACGTTTTTAGCGTTTTCTTCCGCTATAAGTTGTGCTTTGCGCGTGCGAATAGAATCAGTAAGCGACGAAGATTGTTGCTTAAGTTTAGAAACAGTTTGCAACAATTCGCGAGCGGTAGATACCGTCGACTTTACTGTTTTGATGTTTTCCATTCTGTTTGGTTGAGTTTTTGTTGTATTTGCCATTATATCCTCCAGCAACCACTACTTCAAATTTTCTAATATTGCGTTGGCTAACGATTTGTCACAAATTGCCAACGCTTTACAATTTTTACGTTGCAAAGTTTCGTAATCTTGTATTTGTGACAAGGGGCAACCCACCCGCTCCGCAGTGAGTTTTATTACATCCAAAGAGTTTTGCGACAAGCTTTCCACGTGCAAAAGCAAGTACATTTTTTTGCGATAGTATTTGATATTATCAACACCGAACACTACCGAACCCTTTTTTATTGCAAATCCTATGTAGGTCTCTACTTTACTGTTCAATTATAGACTCCAATTGAGCAAACAAATCGTCCGTTAAGACAAATCCGTTTGCCTTTGCAAAATTCTTTTGTTTGCGAGCGCGTTCGATACATTGTTTGCACTTGCAAAGATACACCCCACGACCGTTGACTTTGCCAGTTGTATCAATAACAGCACCGTCTTGAGTGTTTACAATGCGCACGAGTATGTTTTTGGGTTTCATTTCTCTGCAAGCAACGCACATTCTTTCGGGAATTTTTTTAGTTTTATTCACCGTCGTCCTCGCTTTCGCCTTCGCCAATGCTGTCTAACATACCGCTTTGCAACGCTGCGGAATATGACTTAACGTCGATTTTCCAACCAGTCAATTTTGCAGCAAGACGAGCGTTTTGACCTTCCTTGCCGATTGCAAGCGAAAGTTTTTCGTCGGGAACTACAACTTTTGCTTCCTTAGTATCTTCGTCCGCTTGGACGATAAGTACCTTAGCAGGAGACAAAGCACGAGCAATGTAGTCAAGAATATCGCTACTCCAAGGGATGATGTCGATTTTTTCACCACCGATTTCCGATACGATTGCGTTTACACGAGCGCCCTTGTTACCAACGCACGCACCAACGGCATCGATTTCCGGATCGGTAGAATAAACTGCCATTTTAGTACGGAAACCTGCTTCGCGAACAATACTCTTGATTTGAACGATTTCAGCACGGATTTCCGGAACTTCGTTTTCAAACAAACGCTTGATAAACATGTAGTTTGCACGAGACAAAATAACTTGAGTTCCGCCAACACCGTCGCGAACACGTTTTACAAGCACTTTGATGCGGTCGCCTGGTTGATAACGTTCGCCGGGAATTTGTTCGTTAACGGCAAGGGTACCTTCCATTTGGTTTTTACCGATTTCTACAAAAATCGTACCGTCTTCCTTAGCGCGAGTTACAACACCGATGATAAGTTCGTTTTCCTTATCGGCAAATTGGTTGTAGGTTACGTCCTTTTCAGCTTGATGCAAACTGTTGATGATAACTTGGCGTGCATTTTGAGCGGCAATTCTGCCAAAAGTACGTGGATCGATTTCCGTCAAAACCTCATCACCGAGTTTGTAGGATTTTTTGATAAGATGGGCATCTTCCAAAGAAATTTCCTTTTCGGGAACTTCTACTTGTTCTACCACAATTTTACAAATATATGCACGAATGGTAAATTTTTCTGCATTGGTTTTTACGATAACATTAG
>CAYOKR010000079.1:0-2300 GCA_964404625.1 uncultured Oscillospiraceae bacterium
CGACGTTTGGGGACAACGTAGTCGTTTTCGCTCAAGTTAAGTTCGGGGATGACTTGTGCACCCGGTGTGCCGGCAATGGCGTGATCGCCCCAAAGTTTAAGTTCGTGATCGATTCCCTTTAGATGGGCATCGTTGCAGAAAATTACGGGAACACCCGCTTTGCGCGCACCATCCAACAGTTTTGCTGTTTGCGGAACAATGGCAAGACCGCGTTCGCACTTTAATGCGCCTGTAACAAAGTCGTTTAACATATCAACGACAAGGATTGCTTCTTTCATAGACAAAATCTCCTAAAAAATAGTTTTGTGCATGCATAACGTCACGATTGTTAATTAGTTTGGCGGTTTTGCAAAATGCCGATATAGTTAATCAATCGATTTGTTTGCTTCACAATTATATTGTATCACTTTGTTTGGGTAATGGCAACAAACTACGCAAGGTTTTTGTCGTTTTGCAAAGTACGTTTATATATGTAAAACTACTTGTTAGTTTTTAACTTTTTTGTATGAAATTTGCAATGTAGTAGATACTCAACGGCAATGTTTTTGTTTTTTAGCCGGCATTGTTTCTGTGTAAAAATCCACAAACAAAATTTCTGCAAAAGGGGTAAAACTTGTTGACATTTGGTGGCAAGTTGTGTATAATAGGTTAGCAATTTAGAAAATGCGCCGTTAGCTCAGCTGGATAGAGCGTTGGTCTACGGAACCAAAGGTCAGGAGTTCGAATCTCTTACGGCGCGCCAAAAATACTGCAGGAAGTAATTTCTGCAGTATTTTTTTACTATTTTCACGATGTCGAACATGAAAGTGTATTATTTGCACGCGTAGGATTTGTTTCCATAAGCGTTACTTGGTTTGGACGTAATATTTTGTATAAAAGGATTGTTTCTCTAATGATAGGCGACACGATGCAATCTATAAAACAGTGTGATTGTAATATTTTAGCCATTCTACCTGTTGTTTCGTTAAATTCAAATACTTGTTATATAACTAATTTATTTGTCATCGGGCAAACCGCATTTAGTTGCAAAGGTTGTGCAAAAGTGATAGAATAGTTACAAAAAAAACGAAGGAGGGACCATATTTTTATGTCTTTTTCTAAGTATCTCGACTCCAAGCGGGGCGAAATTAAACAACTTGTTGCCGAACTTGGCAAAAAATTCGCCTACGTAAGCGTTTTGGCAACGGATGTACAAGCGTCGTTGGTAAACGCAAACCGTCGCAGTTCCACCATGAGCGAAGGCTCTGCAAGCGAGTGCGGTTTTGTTGTAAAACTTAACGACGGTCGTAGTTTTTACGAATATTCCACCGACGATATTTCCGGTGATAAACAACAACTTGCACAAAAAATTGTTGATAGTTTGTCCATTGCCGATAGTTTGGTAGATTCTCAAATCGTGGCAAACGATATCGCCGACGAAAAATTGGTACAATCTTTCGAACGTCCTTGTGATTTCGACACCTATTCACCGAAACAACTGATTGCTTTTTGCAAAAATATCAAAGACCAACTTCTTGCCAAGGACGAAAACATTGTAAACGCAATTTGCGGACTTAACTTTTTTACCGTGTCCAAGTTGTTTATTTCCAAAAATAAGGAATTAGACCAATTTTACAGTTAGGTTAACGCAACTGCAATGGTCGTGTATCGCAACGGCGAAAAAATGGTTATGGCACGCGAAGGCGCTTACTCTAACTTGATGAGCGAAGTGCTGGAAAAATTGACCACTTTGTTGGATAAACTTGTACACAAAGCAAACAAACTTTCTACGGCAAAACCGATTGTGCCCGGCGTGTACGATTGTATTACCGATCCGTCTATCACGGGACTTATCGCTCACGAAGCGTTTGGTCACGGGGTGGAAATGGACCAATTTGTAAAGGACCGTGCGCTTGCTAAACAATACGTAGGCAAATACGTCGCTTCACCAATTTGCAACATGCACGATGGTGCCGCAGCGGCATTTTCCACAGCGTCCTATTTCTTTGACGACGACGGCGTTTTGGCACAAGATACGCAAATTATCAAAAACGGTATTTTGGTAAACGGCATTAGCGACCTTACCAGCGCAAACGAATTGGGCACAAATCCTACCGGTAACGGCCGTAGAGAAAACTACAAACGCAAGGCGTACGCACGCATGACCAACACCTTTTTTGAACCGGGAACAGACAAGTTGGAGGATATGATTGCTTCTATCAAACACGGCTATATGTTGTTTGAAACCAACAACGGTATGGAAGACCCCAAAAACTGGCAAATTCAATGCACGGCAGAGTACGGTATTGAGATTGTGGACG
>CAYOKR010000080.1:0-1705 GCA_964404625.1 uncultured Oscillospiraceae bacterium
TTTCAATCAAAGATTGGTGTTGTCTTTCGTCCTTATCGGTCGCTTTGCGAATAACAGGTTTTAGTTCGCCTTTGATAAGAGAGTCGTCAACTTCTTGATTGGCAATGGCAACAATGCCGTATTCCTGTCCTTGGGTGGTTTCCACAATAACCCCTTCACCCTTTTGGAAAATTAAGTTTTTGGGATTGAAAAAGTACACCTTGCCCTTGGTTTTGTATTGTACACCTACTATTACAGTCGACATCTATATTTTACCTCCAAAACGTCACTTGCAAGGTTGTCGATAACAACGTTCAAGTTACATCCGTCGTCTAAACTTTTTTTAGCCGAATTTATTTTTTCGATACAAACTCGGCTGGCTTGTATCGAGTAGTTTTGACAAATTTTTTCGATAGTTTTTTTAAGTGAAGAAAGTTCGAACAATTCCGGCGCTATGCGGTAATGCAAACTTTGTCCCAAAAGCACCGTCATAAACGCCAAGCAATGGTTTACGTTTGCACGGTTGTTGACGATACTGCTAACATAAGGCAAAGCGACCTTGGTAGACGACATATTTTCTAACACGTCTATTGCCGTTTGATACGCTTGAAAAATGCCGTTATCGGCAATTAATTTCTCCGCCATTTGCACGCTACCGTTTGCCATGATGCTTGCAATTTGGCAAGTTTTTAAGTCGTAACCCTTTTGAACAAGTTGATTGCAAATTTCCACGTTAGTAACACGAGTTTGTTTTAGCACTTGACAGCGTGAACGAATGGTAGCAAGCAAGCCGTCGGCATCACTAACTCCGATAAACACGTATGTATCTGGGGTTGGTTCTTCGATAGTTTTTAGCAGTTTGTTTTGCCACAAATCGCTACCGATACCGCTTACCGAATTTGTTGCATCAATCAAAAATACACGCGCAACGGAATTATCTACCGGACGAAGTGAACTTTCTTCCACCAAGTAAGATATATCCTCCACTTTTAGTCGAGTACGGTCGTCACGGGGCAGACAAATTACGTCCTGATGGGCATCGTCTTGCACCTTTTTGCAAATGTCACAACCGCAAGCGGTATGATTTGGACAAAGTGCCACCACTGCACATTGTTTTAGCAACGACGGAATATAGGATTTATCACCCTCCACTATGTAGGCATGGACGGCATACCCTTCGGCAAAAGCACGCACAAGGTAACCGCCGACATTGTTATCTAAAGTTATCATTATTGCAAAATTCCCTTGTCAAACAGCACCTTGCGAAGTGCTTGTTGAGTTTGCTCGATTGTTCCGGATGCATCAATTACCACAAATTTGGATGGATCTTTTTCAATCAATGCACGGTAACCGTCATACACCTTTTGGTGGAAGGAATAGTCAACTGCTTCCATACGGTCGTTTTGGTCGGCACCGCCCTTTCGCTCGAACGCTTTTGCAGGGGAGAGATCCAAAAAGATTGTAAACTCCGGCATGTAGTCGCCAACAGCAATTTCGTTTAGGTTAACGATACGATCTAATCCTAAGCCACGTCCAAGACCTTGATACACGTAGGACGAATGGACAAAACGGTCGCAAAAAACAACCTTACCTTGCTCTAAAGCTGGTTTAACAATGTCCTTTAAGTGTTGAATACGGCTTGCGGCGTACAAAAATGCCTCGCAAAGGTCGTCCATACTGCTGTTTTTGGCATCCAAAATGATTTTGCGGATTTGTTCGGCAATGT